>NZ_CP023549.1:0-300000 GCF_002407205.1 Rhodobacter sp. CZR27
ATGGTGCGCCGCGGGGTCCGGCGGACGGGCCGCGTGCGGGCCAGGCGCGCGACGGGCGACATCGCGCCGGCAGGCAAGGGCCCGTGCGGAAGCAGGCAGAGCGGGCAGTTCCCGTCGTGGCGGGCCGGCTGCGCGTGATCCTCGCACAGCGCGCCTGCGGCCGCGACCCAGCCCGCCCGCTCGGCCTGGGCCATCTCGGCCGCCATCCGACCGCCCGCGTGAAGCGCGAGGGTCAGGGCGAGCACGAGGCTCAGGCGGAGAAGGCGCTGAAGGTTGGGCATGGCGGTTCTCTGGGTCGGTAACCGCTGACTAGGGCCCTGCCCGGTCGCCGTCGTTGCGCAACGGCAAGGATCGTGCCGGTCCTTCCGGTGCCGGGCGCAGGCACGGGAACCGCCGGTTGGCCCCATGTTCGGGCCGATGGCGACACACGCCTTGCGCGTCCCACCTCCGTTGCCGGGTCAGCGCCATGGGTCGAATCCGGCGCCCGATCCGGCGGTTGCGCGCGCAGGGTCACCCCGAGTCGTTCGGCCGGGCCGTGCACGCGGTGTCGCAGCGGCGGCCGGATTGTGGCGCGATTGGGGCAGGCTGACGGGCGCCGCTGTGGAATCCGTGACTCCTGATGCGGTTGCCGCCCGCGGCCGGGCCGCGGCATCCCGTTATCCAGTCTCCAAATTGCCGGGGTTGCGGACAATTTGGATCACATTCCCGGGGGATGACTCATCCTGCATGCGGACTGCGGCGCAGCAAGCCACGGGCGGACCCTCTGCGAGAGCAGGCGGCTGCCGGCGACGGGAATGCCGAATGCGGAGATTGGAAGTGCGCGATTTTGCAGACAGGGACGATGTCGTGCCGACCGTTCAGGGGCCGGCCTTCGAAGAACTCGACGCCTACTGGGCCGGCCTGAACCGGATCCGCGACGCCCTGCTGGAGCTTTCCAACGACGCGGCGCCGCTGCTGCAGGGCGAACTGGATCGCATCGTCGAGCGGATCGACGCGTTCGAGCCCTCGGTCAGCGTGCTGGGTCAGGTGAAGGCGGGCAAGAGCACGCTGCTCAATGCGCTGATCGGACAGCCGGGCCTGCTGCCGTCGGACGTGAACCCCTGGACCTCGGTGATCACCAACGTCCACCTGAACTCGCCGCGGCGGCCCGGCGACACGCGGGCGCTGTTCCGCTTCTTCGACGCGATGGAATGGGACCGGCTGGTCACGACCGGTGGCCGGCTGGGCGAGATGGCGCAGCGCGCCGGATTCGCGGCCGAGGCGGACCAGATCCGCGCGCAGGTCATGCAGATGCGCCACTCGACCGAAAGCCGGCTGGGCGAGTCCTTCGAGAAGCTGCTTGGCACCAGCCATGCCTTCCCCGACCTCTCGCGCGACGTGATCGACCGCTACATCTGCTACGGCGATGCCGGGGACACGCTGGGCCGTGCGCAGGGCTTCTATGCCGACCTGACCAAGACCGCCGACCTTTATGTCGATCTGCCGGGCTATCCGCAGAACCTGTGCATCCGCGACACGCCCGGCGTGAACGACACCTTCATGATGCGCGAGCAGATCACCATCAACGCGATCAGCGAAAGCCGGGTCTGCGTGATCGTGCTGTCGGCGCATCAGGCGCTGTCGACGATGGACATGGCGCTTCTGCGCATCATCGGCAACGTCGAGGCGCGCGAGATCCTGATCTTCGTCAACCGCATCGACGAGCTGGCCGAGCCTGTCGCCCAGTCGCGCGAGATCGTGACCTCGATCCGTCGCACGCTGGATCGCGCCAAGGTCGGTGAAGGTGCCACGATCCTGTTCGGCAGCGCGCTCTGGGCGATCCGGGCGCTGGAAGACCGCTGCGACGACATCCCGGCCGCCAGCCGCCGCGCGATGCTGGACTGGGCCGCGGCCCGTGCCGGCGCGCCGGTGGACGCGGCGATCGGCGGCGCGGAACTGCGCGCCCTCGCGATCGAGGCCTCGGGCGTGCCCGAGCTGAACCGCGCCATCTCGCGGCGGGTGGTCGAGGGGCCGGGACAGGCCATGCTGGCCGATATCCAGGCCGAGGCCGGCAACGTGATCTCCGAGGTCGAGACCATCGACATCGTCGCCCGCAGCGGTCACTCGGCCGCGGTCGCGGTGGACCGCGCGGCGGTCGAGGCGCGCGTGGCCGAGGTGGCGCGGCTCTGCGACGAGCGGCTGCGCCAGCGCATGGCCGAGGCGGGGGCCGCGCTTGCGGAACGTCTGGGCCGCGCGCAGGAGCAGTTCGTGGAAAGTGCCGTGGCGACGCTCGCCTCGCACATCGCCACCTATGGCGAGACCGAGGGCTGGCGCTGCGATCCGACCACGCTGCGCATGATGGTCCGCTCGGCCTTCCTGTCGGGCTGCAAGACCGTCCGCGGCGCGCTGGCCGACTGCACCGGCGAGGCCGCCGAGGCCTATGCCCGGTTGCTGTGCCAGGACCTTTCGGTGCCGGAGGGCAGCGTTGCCTTCCACCTGCCGCACGGACCGGTGCCGCATGCGCCGGGCATCATCGCGCAGACGATCTCGCTCGACATGCAGACCTCGTGGTGGCGGCGCTTCTTCCTGCGGCGCGGCTCGCCCGAGGATCGCGCCCGGCGCTATCGCGACCTCATCCTGTCCGAGACGGTTCCGCTCGTGGAAGCGGTGGGCGGAGAGAGCTTCGCCGGGTTCTGCGAGCAGGTCGCGGCCTCGGCGCAGGCGTTCTGCACCAAGCAGTCGGCCTTTGTCGCGGCCGTGCTCGACGCGATGGAACGGCCGGCGAGGGATGAACGTGCCATGGCCGGTGTGGCCGAGGCGCTGGACGACGTTGCAAGGAGGGGAGCGGCATGAACCTGCCTCTAGAACTGTCCCAGATCGTCGGCTGGGCGGCCGAGGCCTCGCCTCTCGCGGTGGCGCGTGCCCGGATCCTCGTCGCCGGCGAGTTCAGCTCGGGCAAGACCTGCCTGGTGAACGGCCTGCTGGGCGAGACGCTGCTGCCCTCGTCGGTGACCTCGACCTCGCTTCCGCCGATCTGGATCAGCCAGGGCGACGGCGCACCGGAATGCGTGGGCGTCGACGGGCAGGTGCAGGGCTTCGCCTCGCTTGCCGGCCTGATCGAGCATGCGAGCGCCGCGGATCTGGAGCGCATCCACCACTGCCGCATCGCCCACCCCAGCCCGGCCTTGCAGCACTTCGACCTGATCGACACGCCCGGCAGTTCCGATCCGAACATCCCCTCGGCGTGCTGGGAGCGGATGGTCGATCACGCCGACATGATCGTCTGGTGCTCGTCCTCGGTCCAGGCCTGGCGGCAGAGCGAGAAGTCGGCCTGGCTTGCCGTGCCCGAAGAGGTCGCGGCCCGGAGCATCCTGGTGCTGTCGCATGCCGACCGGCTGACCGATCCGGTGGACCGCGAGAAGGTCCTGCGCCGCGTGACGCGCGAGGCCGAGGGCCTCTTTGCCTCCATCCGCCTTGCCTCGTTCGTCTCCGACGATGACGTGGCCGGTCTGCTCGCCGATCTGCGCAGCACGGCCGCCACGCTGCCGCGGCGCCCCTCGAAACCCGTGGTCCCGACCGACGCGACCGCCCCGGAATCGGCGGATGCCGCCGCGCCGCGCATCGTGCCGCGCCGGATCCGCCTGAACTCCGCGGGCGCGGAGCCGCTTCTGCTGGTGACCCCGATTGCCGCTCCGGCCGAACCGACTGCGCAGGATCCGGCACACTTACCGGCGGACGAGGCTGCCGAAGGCATGGCACCCTCGCCGGCCGAGGCCGAAGCGGTGGCCGAACCGCCGATGCGGGACGGGGCCACGGCCGAAGCGCCCGCCGTCGAGCCCGAGACCGACGACCTGCTCGACCTTGTGAGCCATCTCGCCGGCACGGCCGAGACCGCCCAGGCGCCGCTTCCCGAGGCCGGGCCAGACGAGGCCGAGGACAGCTTCATGGCCCTCCTGCGCGGCGCGATCGAGGCGGTCGAGGATACGCCGGAACCCGAACCCCAGTTTCCGGCGCAGCCGGCGGCCCCTGACAGCATGGCAGGGCCGGCCCAAGGCCTTGACGGGGACCTCGAGGAGGCGGCCGCGCTGGTTGTCGCCGATCCGCCGGTCGAAGCCGCTGCCGGATCCGTTCCCGTTGAACCCGTTCCCGCCGACTCGGCGGTCGAGGCCGCCCGGCCTGCCGGACGCACCCTGGCTGCGCCGGCAATCTTCGGGCCGGCGCGGATGCTCTGGACGCAGATCCTGCCGACGCTCGACCTCGACGACCCGGATTCGCTTCTGGACGGGATCGAGCAGCTGGTGGGCGAACTCGACCTCAACTGGGCGCAGGCCTGCCTTGCGCAGTCGGCTCCCGCCCCACGGCGCCGCCGTGGCAGTGCGACCTGACCCGCGGCGGAGAGACACCATGCAGATCGGCTCGCTGCAGAGGAAAGAGATCGCGGCGCTTCGCTCGGTCGTCGAGGCCATCGAGACGGCGGCGGGCCGCGAATCCCGCGAGCCCTTCAGCCGCATCCGCGCCCGCCTCGACGCCTGGACGGCGCGGGTGGCGGTGATCGGGCAGGTGAAGGCGGGGAAATCCTCGTTCCTCAACGCCTTCATCGGCCAGATCGGCCTGCTGCCCTCGGACGTCAATCCTTGGACCTCGGTGGTCACCAACCTGCGCATCAACGTGCCGAGCGACCCGCCGGAGGGGGCCTCGTTCCGCTTCTTCGACGAGTCGTCCTGGGACGAGATCGTGAACGGCGACCCGCGGGTGCGGCGTCTGGCCGAGGAGATGCTGCCGGGCTTCGATACCGGCATCCTGCTGCGCCAGGCGCAGGAAATGCGCGAGCGCGCGAAGCGCCGTCTGGGCCGGGCCTATGCCTCGCTGCTGGGCACGACGCATGACTATGACTTCCTCTCGCCCGAACTGCTGCAAAGCTATGTCTGCGCCGGCCCGGGTGCCGACGAGGGGCTCGAGGCGCAGGCGCTCGGCCGCTATGCCTCGATCACCCGCGAGGCGGATGTCTATCTTCGCCTGCCGGAATTCTCGGTGCCGGTCGTGCTGACCGACACGCCCGGGGTGAACGATCCCTTCCTCGTCCGGGACGAGTTCACCTGCCGCAGCCTCGACCGCTCGGACATCTTCATCGTCATCCTCTCGGCCCACCAGCCGCTGACCGAGGCCGACATCGCGCTGATGCGGATGCTTTCGGCGGAACGGGCGAAGAACGTCATCGTCTTCATCAACCGGATCGACGAACTGGAGGACCTGGATACCGAGATCGACGCGCTGGTGGCCGACGTCGCGGCGCGGCTGCGGGCGGCGATACCGCACGCGGCCTTCTCGATCCATGCCGGAAGCGCCTGGCTCGCGGAACTCTCGCAGCGCGACGATCCCGCGGCGCAGGCGATCCGCGACGATCTGGACAGCGAGATGCTGCCGCGCTTCCTTGCCAGCCGCTACGGCGAGGTGCCGGACAGCCAGTCCGACCGTCTGATGCTCGCCTCGGGGATCGCCGAGGTGAAGCAGACGCTCGGCAGCCTGATCGATCTGGGCGCGGGCTATCGCCAGCTTGCCGCGATCCACGAGGACCTGCGCTCCGAGGTCGGCGCGCTGATCTCGCTGTGCAAGCGCGAGCGGGATTCGGTGGCGCAGCAGGTGGAGTCGGTCAGCGGCCGCAGCGCCTCGCGCTTCCTGCTCGAGATCCGGGGCGAGCTGGGGCAGCTCTCGGACCTGCGCCGCCGGCTCGACCAGCGGTTCGAGGCCATGGCCAGCGCCACCGACCGGCTGCTCGCCCGCGCTGGGATCGCGCTGCAGCAGGCGATGGACGCCACGATCCGCGACTTCGTCGAGGAGCAGCGCGCCGCCGTCCTGGCGCGGGCCTCGGGCAACGACCGGCGGCCGATGACCGTGGACCTGCTGACGCTGAGCCGCAAGCTCGACCGGGACATCTCGGACATCTACCGGCGTTACCGCGCCGCCGTGGACACCGCCCTGAACGATTGCCTCGTGGCGGCGGCCAGCATCGCGGGCGAGCGGTTCGAGGGCATTGCCGAGGGCGTCTCGCTGCGCGAACTGCCCAACGACGAGTTCATGACGGCGCTGACGCTCAGCCGCAAGGCGCTGACGGTGGATGTCATCTCCGCTCGCGGCTGGGCGTTCTGGCGCCGGCCGGGCATGGACGCGCAGAAGACTTTCGATGCCTTGCGCAGGATCACCCTTGCGGAACTGCTGCCCTGGTCGCAGAAGATCCTGAAGGCCTGCAACGAGGCCCAGGCTCAGCGGGTGCTGGCGGGCAAGGAGAGGATCCAGATCATCCTGTCGATGGTGGACAAGGCGATCGAGGAACGCGCGCAGCGGCTGCGCAGCGATTCCGCGGTGCTGGCCCAGCTTGCGGCCGATCCCTCGCGCGCGGCGCAGATGGCGAACCGGCTGCAGAGCCGGATGGAGGTGCTGGAGCGGCGGCTTCAGCTTCTGTCGGTCAGCGACAGCCACCTGTCGAAATCCCACCTGGCCGCGGCCTAGGTCGCTTCGCGCATGAACCTGCATTCCTCCCTGCAAGGCCTGGATGACCCGGTGTCGGTGCGCGCACTGGGCCGCCGGCTGCGGGTGGTCGTCGCGGGAGAATTCAAGTCGGGCAAGTCCAGCGTCGTGAACGCGCTGCTGCGCCAGCCGATCCTGCCGATGCAGTCGCGCCAGGCCTCGCGTCCGGCCTTTCTGGTGCGCCATTCCGAGGATCGGGCCGGCACGGTCCTTCTGCGCCACGGCAGCGGGGCTACCGAACAGGCCGAACGGCTGGACGATGCGACCGACTTCGGCGGCGCCGGTCTCTGCGAGGTCTATGTCAACGCCCCGCATCTCGAAGGGGTCGAACTGGTCGAACTGCCCTTCCCCTGCGACGGCGAGGTCGGGGCCGAGGCGCTGGCCCTGATGTCCGGCGCGGACCTGCTGATCTGGGTCTCGATCGCCTCGCAGGCCTGGCGGCTGTCCGAGAAGGCCATCCTGTCCCAGCTTCCGCCGATGCGGGCGCGCTCGGTGATCGTGCTGTCGCGCGCCGACAAGCTGCGCAGCGCCGGCGACTGGGACCGCATCGAGGAGCGGGTGCAACGCGAGGCCGGGCCGTTCTTTGCTGCCGTGGCCTTCGTGCAGGCCTCGCGCGAGACGATCCGGCAGTCCACCGACGATCCGCGCGCATGGGAGGCATCGGGCGGCAAGATCCTTGCGGATCTGATCGCGGGGCGCCGCCAGCGCATCGTGCCGGAAGCCGGGCCGAAGCCGCCGCCGGCGGAGGTTCGCGCCGCGCCCGAACCGGAGGCGGCACCGCCATCGGCCGCGCCGCTTCCTCCCGAGAAGCAGGAGGAGATGGAGGAGCTCGCCGCCTCGCTGGCCGGGCTGGTCTGCGGCGGCATCGCTGACAGGGAGAGCGGCACCTGCCTTGCGGCCTTCGGACCGCAGCGGGAGCAGGCCGCGCATCTTGCGCCGGCCGTCCGGGACGCCGCACGCGGTCACGCCGCGATCGAGGCCGCGACCCGTGCCCCGGTCGAAGGGGCGGTGCTGCGGGTCGGATCTCAGCTGCTGATCGTCTCGCGCCTTCCGGATGGCCAGAGCCTCGCCTTCCTTCTGCTGCGCCACGACCGGACGAACACGGCGCTTGCCGATACGGCGCTGCGCCGGATCGCCGGCATCTGGTCCGACTCTCCCTGATCCATCCTCGCGCAATCGCGTTTTCGCGCGTCTTGCAATACCCCCGTCTTGATGTAGCCTCGCGCAGATCGGGCAAGGGGTCGGAACTTGGGGACAGAAGCTCTGGACAGGCCGGATCGGCCAAGCCGGTTTGCCTTGCGCTGGTCGGTGCCGCGATCCGCGCGGTTCCAGATCGTCTTCTCCGTGGCGGCGATCGCGATCTCGACCGCGCTGCGCTTCGGCGTGGACTTCGTGCTGCCGCCGGGGTTCCCGTTCCTGACCTACTTTCCGGCGATCATCCTGACGGCCTTCTTCGCCGGGCCGCGGGCGGGCGCTGCGGTCGCGGTGGCCACGGGTCTGGTCGCCTGGTCCTTCTTCATCTTTCCGGCCGGCGCGCCCGGGGTCTCGCCCGCGGCCACAATCGCCATGCTGTTCTTCGCCCTGATCGCCGGCACGGACATCCTGCTGATCCATGTCATGAAGGTCGCGCTGCGCCGCATGGTCGATGCCGAGGCGCGAAGCTCGGCGCTGGCCGCCTCGCGCTCGCTGATGTTCAACGAGCTGCAGCACCGCGTCTCGAACAACATCGGCACGGTTGGCTCGCTGCTGAGGCTGCAGGAGCGGCGGATGACGGATCCGAAGGCCCGGGCCGCGCTGGCGGATGCACGGGCGCGTCTGGAAGTCGTAGCGCGGCTGCAGCGCCGCCTGCATGATCCCGCGCGGCAATCGGTCGACATGGGGGAGTTCATCCGCGGCCTCGCGCAGGACACGATCGAGGCGATGGATGCTGGCCGGCGGATCGCCTGTCTCTACGAGCTGGAGCCCTTTGTGTCGGAGCCCGATCAGGCCATGCCGCTGGGGCTGGTGACCAGCGAGCTTCTGATGAACGCCTGCGAGCACGGCATTCCTGCCGAGTCCGAGGGCCTTATCGCGATCCGCCTTGCCCGGCTTTCCGATCGGGCGATGGTGCGCCTCGCGATCGAGGATGACGGCCGCGGCGTGCCGGACGGCTTCTCGCCGGGCGAGGCCGGTAGCCTCGGGCTGAGCATCGCGGCGCAATTCGCCCATCAGCTTGGCGGCCGCCTGACCGTCCGCCCTCGCCCGCAGGGCGGCACGGTGGCCGAGCTCGTGTTCCCCGAAGCCGGCCCCGCCGCGCGGCCTGCCCCCGCCGCCGCGCCGCAGCCGCACGAGACCGTCTGAGCGGCAACCGCCGTCATTGATTTGCGATCCGAAATGCCCAAGCATCGGCGCGATCCGGTTCGGCCGGATCATCGCAGACGGGAGGAGAACCGCATGCACAATCCGAAGGACAGCCACGACTCCGATCTTGACGACAGGGTGCGCGCGGCCGTGGCCGCGGGCGACAGGATCCGCGAGACGGTGCGCGATCTGGTGATCGCGGCCCTGACGCGCGAGCCGATGACGGCCGACCATGTCCGCGCCGTCTCCTCGGCGGTGCTGGACGCGGTGGCCACGGCCGCGCCGGGCACCTCGCGCGCCCTGAAGGAGGCCGCGGAGGGGGTGGACGATGCCCTCGAACGCGCGGGAGAGGCCTCGCGTCTCGCCATGGAAGAGGCGCGCGCCCGGGCCGGCAAGTTCACCGAGACGGACCTGAAGCGGGCGGCCGAGGATTTCCGCCAGCTTGAAGGCATGACGCAGGAGGTTCTGGCATCGCTGGCGCGCAGCGGCTCGGCGATGACCAGGGGCATGGTCGAGGACATGGCGCGGCACATGCGCCGCGCCAGCGGCGACTCGGCCCGCACCCTGCGCGAGGCGTTCGAGGCCGGGCGCGGCCGGGCGCATCTCGAGCCGGGCGATCTGGGACAGGGCGCCCGCACCGGATTTGCCGCCATCGCCGCCATCGGCAGCGGCATCCTCGCCGGCATGTCCGAAGCCCTGGCGCGGCGCCCCGGTCATCCGCCGCCGCCCGCGGACGGCGAATGATCCCGGGCGATCCGGTCCGGGCCCTGCACGACCTGGGCCGGGTCGCGGAACTGGCGCGCATCCTGATCCGGCACGGGTCGGGCGACGTGCTCCGCCGCCTCGGACTGGAGCGCGTGGCCCGGGTGGCGGGTCTTGGAACCGGCATGGATGCCTCCGGCGCCCGCCTGCCGCCGCAGGCGCGGCTGCGGCTCGCGCTCGAGGAGATGGGGCCGACCTTCGTGAAGCTCGGCCAGATCCTGTCGACCCGGGTGGACCTGCTGCCGCCGGACTGGATCGAGGAACTGTCGAAGCTGCAGAACGCCGTGCCGCCGGTGCCCTTCGCCGACCTCGTGGCCGAGATCGAGGCCGAGCTGGGCCACCCGCTGCTTGACGACTTCGAGAGGATCGACACCGAGCCCCTCGGCGCCGGTTCGATCGCGCAGGTGCACCGGGCCTGGCTGGCGGGCGGCCGGGCGGTGATCCTGAAGATCCGCCGGCCGGGGATCCGCGAGGTGATCGAGTCCGACCTGCGGCTGTTGATGCGGCTGGCCGACATGGCCTCGGCGGAGAGCGCGATGGCGGCGCGCTTCCATCCCCGCGCCATCGCCGAGGAGATCGCACGCTCGATCCGCAGCGAGCTGGACCTTGCCAACGAGGGGCGCAACGCCGAGCGCATCGCCGCCAGTTTCGGCGACCGGCCGGACATCCACATTCCGGCCATCCACTGGCAGTGGACGAACGAGCGGATGAACGTGCAGGACATCGTGACGGGCCTGCCCGGCACCGATCTCGATGCCGTGCGGGCCGCCGGGCTTGACCTGCAACTGATCGCGGCGCGCGGCGCCTCGGCCGTGCTGCAGATGATGTTCGACGACCGCTTCTTCCACGCCGATCCCCATCCCGGCAACGTGTTCTACCTGCCGGGCAACGAGATCGCCTTCATCGACTTCGGCATGGTGGGCCACCTGTCGCGCCAGCGCCGGGACGAGCTGGTGGACCTGCTGTTCGGCATCGTGGAGGAGCGGCCCGACCGCGTGGCCCGCATCCTGCTCGGCTGGTCGGGTGCCGGGCCGGGGCCGGATCCGGCGCTGGAGACCCGGATCGACCGGTTCATCGACCGCGTCCATCGCGTACCCCTGAAGGCGATCCGGCCCGCGGCGCTTGCCGGCGAACTCGTCGCGCTGATCCGCGAGCACGATCTGGTGCTGCCCTCGGACCTTGCGATGCTGATCAAGGCGTTCACGACGCTCGAGGGGATGGGGCGCACGCTCGACCCCGAGTTCGACATGGTGGCCGCGGCGGAACCGTTCCTGCGCCGCGTGATTCTGGAGCGGCACCGGCCGTCGCGCCTTGTCCGCCAGCTGCGAGACGCGGCGGCGAGTGGCGCGGGCCTTGCGATCCGGTTGCCCGAGGATCTGGGCGAGCTGTTGGCGGCGGCGCAGCGCGGGGATCTTCGCGCGCGGCTCGACATGCGCCAGATCGAGGACCTGCCGGGCCACATCGACCGCGCGGCGACCCGCGTGGCGCTTGCGATCCTGATCGCGGCGCTGATCCTCGGCTCGTCCATCGTCATGACGGCGATCGAGACCGGCCTTCCGATGGGTCTGGGCGCCTTCGCCACGCTCGGCTTTCTTGCCGCGGTGGCGGGGGGGCTGTGGCTGCTCTGGTCGATCCTGCGCGGCGGTCCGGGCCACCGCTGACACCCGCATCAAGCCACCGGACGTGCGGTCACGCCTGCGGGGAAGGCTGCGATCGGCAGTCCGACGCCGCCCCCTGCGCAGGATGCCGCGCAGGAGGGCCTTGGGTGACTGGCCAGCCGACGGCTGCTGCACTACTCTCCCCTCTCCCACGCGTGGTGCCGAAGGTGCCATGGAGACCAGTTCCCGTTCCCGATGTTTCTTGGCCCATACAGGAACAGGATCACCTGATGTTCCCTCTTGCCCAGCCTTCGCCGCGCATTGCGGCCTTCGACGGCCTGCGCGGCGTGGCAGCGGCCATTGTCGTGCTCTATCACTACCTTTGCCTGCTTCATCCGCATCTTGCCCCGTCCATGGGCCAGAGCCTCACGGGGCTTGCGGACACGCCGCTGCACCTGCTGTGGAACGGCCGCTTTGCGGTGGCCGTGTTCTTCGTGCTGTCGGGCTTCGTCATGGCGGCGGCGGCCGAGCGGCGGGCCGGGGCGCTGGTGGCGAATGTCGTGACGCGCTACCTTCGCCTTGCCCTGCCGGTTGCGGCGAGCTGCATGCTCGCCTGGCTGTGGCTGACCGCCTTTCCCGACAGCGCGGACCGGATGCAGGCCACGCTGGCAATGCCCTCGCGGTGGCTGAACTTCACCTATCAGGAGCCGCTCAAGCCGCTGTGGATGGCGGTGGCGGACGGGATGGCGGGGGCCTTCGTCCGCGGCTACTCACGCTTCAACAACGTGCTCTGGACCATGCGGTTCGAGCTGATCGGCTCGCTCGCGATCTTCGCGCTGTATTTCCTCGTGGCCGGTCGCTGGCGGCTTCCCGCCCTTGCAGCGGCCGGGGTGGCGGTTCTGGCCGGGCTGCCCGACCCCTATCTGGCCTTCGTACTCGGTGCGGGCCTTTACGAGATGCACCGGCGCGGCCTGCTTCTTCCGTTGCCGGGGGCGCTGCCGGTCGCCGCACTTGTCGCGGCCATCCTGCTGGGATCGCCGGGCGAGGGCGCGCATCTGCGCCTTGATCTGCCGCAAGTGCCCGAGGGCTGGCAGATCGGCGAGCCGCGCGGCCTCGTGCCGGTGCTGGCGGCGGCCTTCCTGCTCTATGCGGTCCTGACGCTGCCGGTGCTTGGCCGGATCTTCTCGGCGCGGTTGCCTGTATTCCTGGGACGGATCTCGTTCGGGCTCTACCTCGTGCATGTCCCGCCGCTTTACACCGTCGTCGCCTGGGCGCATCTGGAGGGCCTGCCCGAACCGCTGATCGCCACCGCTTTCTTCGCGGGAACCCTCATCCTTGCCCTGGGCTTCACCCTGGCCATCGACGAGCCCCTGCTGCGCCGCCTTGCCCTGCTGCGCGACCGCCTGTCCCCCGAGCCTGCCCACGGCCGCGGCGCTTGACGCAGCGGGCCGGCCTTCCCATCCTGCCCGTGGGCCGCGCCATCCGCCGCGGGCGCCATCCCGAACCGGAGACTGCCGATGAACTACCGCTCGATCGCCGACATGAACCGGGCCATTCTTGCGAACCTGCACCGGCTGCCGCGCGATCTCGACCTGGTGGTCGGCGTGCCGCGCAGTGGCCTGCTGGCCGCCTCGATCCTCGGCGCGTCCACCGGCCTGCCCGTGGTGGCGCTGGACGACTTCCTTGAGGGGCGCACCCCCGCGGGCGGGGCGGAGCGGCGGATTCTGGTACTCGAGGACAGCCTGAGCTCCGGCATCGCCATGCAGGAGGCGCGGGACCGCGTCGCGGCGGCGGGCCGGTCGGAGGGTGTGCTGTTCGCCGCCATCTACGGCACGCGCCCGCACCATCCCGAGGCCGACCTGATCTTCGAGGTCGTCCCGCAGCCGCGGATGTTCCAGTGGAACGCGATGCACCACCCGTTCCTGAGCCGATGCTGCGTGGATATCGACGGGATCCTTTGCCACGATCCGACCGCGGCCGAGAATGACGATGGCCCGGCCTATTTGGAGTTTCTACTGGGCGCCCGCCCGCTCTGCCGCACGCGGCAAAGGATCGGCATGCTGGTGACCAGCCGGCTGGAGAAATACCGGCCGCAGACCGAGGCATGGCTGGCGGCCCAGGGAATTGCCTTCGACCGTCTGGTCATGCTGGACCTGCCCAGCCGCGAGGAGCGGCTTCGGCTTAGCGCGCATGGCAGCTTCAAGGCCGGGATCTACCGGCAGAGCGATGCCATCCTGTTCATCGAGAGCGAACCGGATCAGGCCGAGCGGATCATGCGCCTTTCGGGTCGGCCGGTGCTGTGCCTGCCGGACCAGCGCGTGTTGCAGCCGGGGGTCGCCAGCATCGTGGCGCAGATCCCGAGGGTGCGGAGCCGCGCCGCCGCCCGCCATGTCGCTCGGCAGGCGGCCTGGACCCTCCTGGGGCCGCATCGCTTCGCGGCACTCGGCCAGCGCATCCGGACGGGCTGAGCCCCGCAACCGGCCGAGGCGCGGCCCTCAGGACAGCGGAAGGGCGATGGTCGCCGCGCGGGCGGCCACCTGTCCCGCGCGTCGCGCGAGGTCGCTGCCCGCCGCCCGCAGGATGCCGAGGAAGGACTGCAGCTGATGCTGGCCCGAGATCTCGGGGCGTCGCGCATGGGAATAGGCGGCGCCGGAAAGGCGCGCATAGGTCTCGCGATCGTCCCACAGGCGGCGGACCTCGCTGACCCAGCGCTCGACCGGCGCCTCGGCGGGCAGCACGACGCCTCCCGGTCCGATGGCCTCGGGCAGGCCGCCGCGTGTCGATCCGATCACCGGGATGCCGCAGAACTGCGCCTCGGTCGCCACGCGTCCCCAGGCCTCCTGCCAGATGCTGGGCGCCAGCAGCATCTTCGCCTGACCATAGACCGACTTCATGTCGCTGGTGCGGGGCCGCAGCGTGACGTTCGGCATCGTGGCAAGGCGGGTCTCCAGATATTGCCGCCCCTCGGGGGTCAGGGGCCAGCTTTCCACGAAGACGAAGGGAATGTCCGGGCAGCGCTCGGCAACCGACAGCGCGATGTCGAGCCCCTTCACCGGTACCGGATTGATGAAGGTCACGTTCTCGCGCGTGGTGGCGGTCCGGTAGAGATCGGGCTCCACCAGAGGCGGGATGACCGTCGCCTGCACGCCGAACGCCTTTTCATAGACGCGCGCGGTAAAGCGCGAATTTGCCACGAACCGCGCGCCGCGCACGGCGGCCGGGTTGCCGCCAAGGTCCTGCAACTCGACGTTCCGGAAGTAGAAGACCACCGGGACGCCCGCGGCTTCCAGCGTCTGCGCCAGCGGCACCGCGCGCTGCGTGTTGTCGTTCTGCACCACGGCCACGTCCGGCCGGAACAGCCGCACCACCTCGGAGGCGTCGAGGGGGTCCCAGGTCCGGTAGACGCGGTAGCCGCCGCTCATCCGGTTGCACGCATAGGTCCGGCGCAGCAGGCGCCGCTGCACCCGCGAACGAAGCTCGGTCCAGCCGCCACCTTCCAGCCCCGCGAGCACCGCGACCTCATGGCCCTCGGCCTGCAGCGCGGTGGCAAGCTGGTCGGTGCTGGACTGGGCGCCCCCGCTGCGCTGCGGCAGGAACGGATCGCCCAGGGTGAACAGGATGCGCAGCCTCGGCGATGCCGCGTCCTGCTCTCCGTCCTCGGCCGATTGTCGGAAGGGGAACGGCACAGGAGTTGGTCGAATCCACCTGGAGTTGAGTCCCGTCTGTCGAAGCAAGCCATGCCAGGCCGGGATCGGCCGGGACGCCGCCTGGGTAGCGTCCGCGCCTGACGAGGTTCCGTTACCCGGAAGGCGGATCGGTCGAGTGGGGATTTTTGACAAGGCCATTGTATTCCTGTGCTTTCTTCAGATCCGGAACGTGCCTGAAGGTCCTCGCCGTCAAGAGGATGCTTCAGGCTTGACCTTCCGGCACGGTGCGGCCGGAGGAACGAAGGCTCGGGCAGGGCCCGACAGCGTCTGCCGAAAATACAACCTAGAGATACATACACCAGAAAGACAACAGCCCGGCACATTTTCTCAGGAAGATGTAGAAGGGCTGTGATGGAACCGGCGGCTTTCAGCAAATTTGCTGCTGCTTCATGCTGCATGGCAGCAAGTCTTCGCCTATCGGACGAGCCTTCGCTTCAGGGCATCAACCCCCCGCGGCCCGATAAGGTCCCGAATCATGCGCTTCAGCAGCCGCATGGTCGCCGGCGTGCCCGCGGGGACCGGCGCCTCGGCGGCCAGCATGGCGGGGGTGATCAGCCGGTGCGTCTCGAGGCAGAGCACGGGCTTGCCCGAAAGCGCGGCGATGCGGCGCGCCTGGCGGTTCTCGCTCTCGATGAACAGCGGCGCGTCGCTCTGCCGGTAGACCTCGGCCTTGAAACTGCCATGGGCGCCCAGCCGGATCCGCTCGGCCTGGCTCGGCAGGTCCAGCATGACGAGCCGGTCGTGGCGGATGCCGCGGGCGGCAAGCCAGTCCTCGGTCTCGCGGCGGTATTTCTCGAGACGGCTGGTGACCAGCATCCCGATCCGGCGCGCGGGGCGGTAAAGCGGCCGGGCGGTCGCGAGGAACTCGAGATAGGCGGCGCCGTCGTCGTTCTGCTCCTGCGTGGGGTCGAGGCAGAGCACGCCGTCGATGTCCACGCAGGCACGCTCGAGGATCTCGTGCTGCATGAAGCTCCACTGGAAGATGCAGGGGTCGGGCACAGTCTCGAACACCAGATCGGCGCCCGGCAGCGCCTCCTGCGGGCCATAGGCGAGGACGAAGATCGCCTCCACCTCCGGCGCCATGGCGGTCAAGCGGTCGCGGGCAGCCTGCAGGGACGCGCCATCCGGCGCGGTATCCCCGATCACCACGATACGGCGCGGCCGGGGCGGCACCCCGCCGGGATCGAGCTTGGTCCGCCCGACCGAGAAGCTGCGCCCGGCAAGGAAGCTGTCCAGATCGGACATCGGCAGGTTCAGGATCAGGCACAGCAGGTTCGCGGCAAGAATGCCCCCGCCCGGCAGGCCGACGACCAGATCCACCTCGCGCGGCAGGCGGTGCAGGTTGTGCTGCAGCGTCTCGGCCAGATCGGGGATGGAGCGGTAATGCATGGGGTCTGTCTCCTTCAGCCCGGCGTCGGTGCGGTCCGCCGCCCCCGCAGGACGGCGCCGCGCAGAAGCGACCACGCCTCGCGCAGGACCGCGCGACCTTGCGGGAACGGCAGGATCATCAGGATGGTCGCGAGATAGCAGAACAGCGTGCCCTGCAGCAGCGACTCGATGCGGCCTTCGGCCAGCCACGGCCGCAGGAGCCACAGCATCCCCAGCGCGGCATGGGCAGCCAGCACGATCGGTCCGCAGGCGCGGGCGACATCGGCCGGCCCGACCGCGCCGCGCCGGCCGACATAAAGCCAGAGCACCGGGGTCTTGAGGTATTCGCTGACCGAATAGGCCACCGCGACGCCCAGGGCCCCGTAGGGCAGGCCGAGAACGAAGGCCGCCACAGCGAAGCCCGCGGTGGCGAAGCCCCAGACCATGAACTCGGTCGATCGTCCCTGGCTGATGAACAGCCATCCGGCCGGGTTGTTCAGCGGCTGCAGGAGGCCCGCGAAGCCGAGGGCCATGAAGATCGGGGCGCTGCCCGCCCATTGCTCTCCCAGCGCGAGGGGGATCAGCGTCTGGGCCAGCGCCGTGGCGGTTGCGACGCCGGGAAGCACCAGCAGCAGCGACAGCGCAAGGACCCGCAGATAGGCGCTGCGGTAGCGCCCGGGCTCGTCCAGCATGCGGGACAATGCCGGGATCATCACCCGCGACAGCGGATTCGCGACCTGGTTGAGCGGCATGAGCAGAAGCTTGTAGGCCCGGTCGTAAAGGCCGAGCTGCGCCCCTCCCCACACCCGGCCGATCAGCACGTTGTCGAGGTTGCGGGCGAAGAAGTTGGCGAAGTTGAAGCCGGTGATGCCGGCGCCGAAGCCGATCAGCGCCCGCCCGCCCTCGGCGCCGCGGGGCAGGCCCGGCCGCCAGCGCGAGGCAACCCACATGAGGCCTGTCGGCAGCAGCGTCCCGGCCAGCTGGCCGCCGAACAGGGCCCAGTAGCTTGGCTGCACCAGCGCCCATACGATGGCCACCGCAAGCGAGGTCCCCGCCCCCGCCACGTTGATCAGGGCGATGCGCCCGTATTCCATCTTCCGGTTGAGCAGGGCCGCATGCTGTGCGCCGAACCCGTTCATCGCGACGATCAGCGCCATCGCCGCGATCAGCGGGCCGATCCGGGGCTCGTGGTAGAAGGCGGCGACCAGCGGCGAGATCAGGAACAGCAGGACCCCCAGCGTCACGCTGAGCGCGACGTTGATCCAGAACAGGAAATTGACCTCCTCGTGCCGCAGGCCCGGCTTCTGCACCGTCGCCTGCACCAGTCCGAAGTCCTGCAGCATGCCGATCAGCGCCAGCACCGGCGCGCACATCGCGACGAGGCCGAATTCCTCGGGCGCGAGCAGGCGCGACAGGACGATGACCGAGGCCATCTGCGTGGCCACCATCACGGCCTGCGAGGCGGCCGTGACCACCGCGCCACGCCCGACGGAGGCGCGCAGAGAGCCGGCAGGCGGGTCGAACGGGCTTTGGGCGCTCACCGGATCGGCCATGCGGCACCGGGGCTGGGGGATCGCGTCAAGACTTCATCTCCTTCGGGTCGCGGCAGAGGGTCGACCGGCGGCCCGGCAGGTTGCGGCAACAACGCCAGAAGGGAGGGCGAAAGTTCCCCGGATACAACCCCCGGTCGCGGATGCGGTGCGCAACTTCCTGCCTGTGCCTGAACATCAGGCAGGGATGCAACATTTCCGTGAAATCGCGCCAAGGTTGTGCAGCCTGTCGGCGGAGGGCTGCCGACCGGGCCGCCCGGGCTGGACAGGGGATGCCGCGTCGTCTCTGGTAAAAAAGTATACAAGGGATGAATCATATGAACACGGCTCCGCCCGAAAGCGTCGCCGGCATGCATTTTGACGTCGTGATCGTGGGGTCGGGCTTCGGCTCGTCGTTTTTCATGCACCGACTGCTGCGAAAGCCGGGCCAGAGGGTGCTCGTGCTGGAATGGGGAGGCCACGCCACCCACGACTGGCAACTCGAGCACGAACGGAATTCGCCCGTCGCAGACGACAGCACCTATGTCACCCGCTCGGAGAAGGAGTGGAACTTCACCATCGGCTTCGGCGGCGGCACGAACTGCTGGTTCGCCCAGACGCCGCGCCTGCATCCGGGCGATTTCAGGCTGCGCTCCGTGCACGGCGTCGCCGAGGACTGGCCGATCGGCTATGACGACCTCGAGCCCTACTGGTGCGACGCCGAGGAGATCATGGCGGTGTCGGGCGACCCGGACATGGCGCAGGTCATGCCGCGCTCGCGTCCCTTTCCGCAACCGCCGCACCGGATGTCCGGGCCGGACCGGTTGATGAAGCAGGCCCGGCCTGTCAGCCATTTCGTGATGCCGACCGCGAGGGCCCGGATCGCCACCGAGACGCGCGCCGCCTGCTGCGCCTCGCTGCGGTGCCAGATCTGTCCGGCGGACGCGAAGTTCACCGCGAACAACAGCCTCGTGCCGCTTTACGAGGCCGAGGGCGTTACCCTCTGCCTCGGCGCCGAAGTCCGGCGGTTCGAGGCGGCGGGTTCGTCGGTGCAGGCAGCGATCTTCGCCGACCAAGAAGGGCGCGAGCATCGCGTGACGGGCGATCTCTTCGTGCTTGGCGCCAATGCGATCCACAGCCCGGCGATCCTGCTGCGTTCCGATCTGGGCGGCGGGATGACCGGGCTGGGGCTGCACGAATCCTACGGCTGGTCGGTCGAAGCCTATCTGGACGGCGTCGACAATTTCGACGGCAGCACGATCACCACCGGGCTGGACCTCGGCCTGTATGACGGGCCGCACCGCGCAACCGAAGGCGCGGCGCTGGTGTATTTCGAGAACCGCTGGTCGCACGGGCTGCGACTGGGCGCCGAGCGGATGCGGCAGACGCTGCCGCTGGTCGTGGTGACCGAGGATCTTCCCGAGGATCGCAACCGGGTGACGCTGGATGACGAGGGGCGCGCCTTCGTGGAGTATCACGGCCCCTCGGATTATGCCGTGCGCGGGATGAAGCGGGCGCTGGCCGCGCTGCCCGACCTGCTTTCGCCGCTTCCGGTGCAGCGGATCATCGACCGCGGCATCCGTGGAACGGAATCCCACCTGCAGGGCACCCTGCGCATGGGGAGCGACCCCGCACATTCGGTGGTCGATGCGGATCTGCTGCATCACAGGCTGCGCAATCTCGTCGTGGTCGGCACGAGCACCTTCCCGACCTGTTCGGCGGCGAACCCCTCGCTGACCGCGGCGGCGCTGTCGCTGCGCGCCGCCGACCGCCTGATCTGAGGAGACCGGCATGAGACTGAACCGACGCCGGGCGCTGCAACTGGCGGGTGCAACCGCGCTTCTTTCGGCGGCGGGGGGCTATGCCCTGACCCGCCGTCCCGAGGATCTGGTCCATTCGGTGCTTGAGCGCCACTTCGGGCCGCTCCGCATGGCCCGGGCCGATCTGGTGGCCTTCACCGAGGCCAGCCTGGCCCGTCACCGCTGGATCGAGCCGCCCTGGAAACTCGCCGCGGCCTTCGGCGCCGCCTATGACGCCGCGCTGGAAGGGCCGGCGCGGAAGCTGCTGCCCGAGGACTCTGCCGCGCAACTCGAGCGGTTCGAGCGGCATGTGCTGGGCGATGCGGTGCGCCTGACGGATATCGCGATGCGCAGCGACCCCGAAGGAGGGGTGAGCTTCCTCGGACCCTCGGCCTGCCTCAACCCCTATGCCCGGTTCGAGGAAGCCTGACCCTCAGCGGATCACCAGCCGCCCCGCACCCGCGGTCGCCTCGCCAATGACCGCCGCGGTCTGGAAGTCGTGCCGCGCGAAGATCGACAGCACCTCGTCCACCGCCGTTGCGGCACAGCTGACCAGAAGGCCGCCGCTGGTCTGCGGATCGGTGAGCAGCGCACGCTCATGGTCGGCGAAGCCCTGCGGCAGGTCGACGGCCGCGCCGTAGCTGTCCCAGTTCCGGCCCGAGGCGCCGGTGACGAAGCCGCGCCCCAGCAGCCCGCGGACAATGGACATGACCGGCACCCTGTCCCAGTCGATCCGAAGGTCGCAGCCCGATCCCCGCGCCATCTCCAGCGCATGGCCGGCAAGGCCGAAGCCGGTGACGTCGGTCAGCGCATGCACGCCCTCGACCGCGGCCAGATCCGGGCCGGGCGTGTTCAGCTTGGTGGTCGTGGCGATCATCTCGGCATAGCCCGCGGGATCCAGCTGTCCCTTCTTCAGCGCCGCCGACAGGATGCCGGTGCCCAAGGGCTTGCCAAGCACCAGCACGTCCCCCGGACGCGCGCCCGCGTTCTTGCGCACCCGGTCGGGATGGACGAGACCGAGCGCCACGAGACCATAGATCGGCTCCACAGAATCGATGGTGTGGCCCCCCGCCACAGGGATGCCGGCCGCGGCGCAGGCGGCGGCGCCGCCTTCGAGGATCCGTCCGATGGTCGTCCGCGACAGCACCGAGATCGGCATCCCCACCAGCGCCAGCGCCATGATCGGCCGTCCGCCCATGGCATAGACGTCGCTGATCGCGTTCGTCGCCGCGATGCGGCCGAAATCGTGCGGGTCGTCGACGATCGGCATGAAGAAATCGGTGGTGGCCACCAGCGCCTGCTCGTCGTTCAGCCGCCAGACGGCCGCATCGTCCGAGGTTGCCGTTCCGACCAGCAGATCGGGGGGCACCGGCAGCGCCGGGGCGGCGCGGAGAAGCTCGGACAGCACACCGGGCGCGATCTTGCAGCCGCACCCGCCCCCGTGCGAGAGCGAGGTGAGCCTCGGTTCGGCAGCGGTATCGGTGTCGTTCATCTGGCCTCTCCTGGCAGTCCGGCTCCGGGCGAAGGGATGGGCCGGTTGGCCGGCCATGTCAACGCAGGCCCCACCGCACGGCCTGCCGCGTCGTCAGCCCGCCAGCAGGGACCGCGCCAGCAGCGTGTCCGCGTCCGGATCGCCGGGAGCGGGCCGGGCCGTGTCATCATGCAGGAACACGAGCCGCAGGCCACCGCGCGCCGCCATGGGGTCAGCGCCCAGCCCGTCGCGAAGCAGGCCCGCCAGCCCCGGCGTCGTGCCGATCAACGAGGCGAGGCGCTCGCACAGCTGGCTGTCCGCGGCCAGTTCGGCCGCGGTCGCGCCAAGGGCGAAGCCGTCGTCGAAGGCGTCTACCCGGTCCTCGAACCAGGCATCCGCACGGCGCAGGGCGGTCCAGAGCGCCCGCGCCGGAAGCGCGATCTCGATGATGAGGAGGCTGTCCATGCCGACCTCTACCGCCCCCTGCGCCGGCCGGGCAACGCGGGGTTCTGCCGCAGCCGCCGGCGGGCGGATCAGGCGGCGGCCCGGACCCGCGCGACCATCGCCCCGCCATCGGCCGATGCAGGGCGCGGCGCGGTCTGGCCGTCGTCCACCGCGATGTCGTCGATCCGCGAGATCGCGATGCCGACTTCGGCCAGGCCCGCCGACTGCTGCGCCGCGCCGGCGGCGATGGCACCCACCAGATCGTCGAGGTCCGACACCGCCGTCGCGATCCGGGTCAGCGCCTCGCCGGTCTCGACCACCAGCCCCGCGCCCTCGGACACCCGATGCGAGGAGGTCGTCACCAGACCGCGGATCTGCTGCGTCGCATCCGCGGACCGCTGCGCGAGCTTGCGCACCTCGGCGGCCACGACCGAGAACCCGCGACCGGCCTCGCCCGCGCGTGCCGATTCCACAGCGGCGTTCAGCGCAAGCAGGTCGGTCTGGCGCGCGATCTCGTCGATCACGGTCACGATCCGGCCGATCTGGCCGGCCGAGTCCTCGATGCCCTTCATCGCGGCCGTGGCCCGCTCGACGATCGCCTGGGATCGTGCGGCATCCTCGCGGGCGCGGGTCGCGACGGCGCGGGCACTGGCGGAACCGTCCGCGGCCGATCGCGAGGTCGCGGCGATCTGCTCCACGGCGGCGGCGGCGCGCTGGCCTTCGGCGCGCGTGCGTTCCGCCGCGGCGACCGCCCGTTCCCGCGCAGCCTCGGCCTCCATCCGCGCGGCCGCGGCCTGTTCGGCACTCTCGGCGAGCCGTGCCCGGGCGGCGCTGACCTCGGCCGCGGTCCGGGCGCGCTGAAGGATCGACAGCAGCAGGACCGCTGCCTCGAACACGACGATGGCGGCATGGAACACCGTCCGGATCAGGTTCTCCGACAGGTCCGCCGAGGGATAGACCAGCGCCGGCAGCGCGACCGCGAGCACGAGGTGATGCACGGCCGTCACGCCGACCGCGAGCAGCAGCGCCGGGATGCTGGACATCATCGCCACGATGGCGAGCATCGCGAAGAACAGCATGTGCGTGTCGATCTGCCAGCGGTGCCCGGCGAAGGCCGCCGTGAAGGCGATGCAGTGCCCGATCAGCGAGACCGCCAGAAGCATCGGCCGCGAGCGCGGGCTCACGCGCACCGCGATCAGGCCGAGCGCGGCGAAAAGCGGGGACGCCAGCAGGACAGGGAGCAGCGGACCCCCGACCAGCAGCGCCGCAAGTGGAGCTACGGGTAGCATTCCCATCGCGACCACACGTGCGACAGTCGTCGGATCGGCGGCTTCGGGTTCAATCGGATCTGACATCGGGTTACCTGTCGGGGTTACAGAGGAAATCGAGGGCCGCGGGGCTGAGCACGGCCCAGGCCCCCGCCGCCCGGAGAGCTTCGACCGAGGCCCCGCCTGCCAGCATCGCCATGGGGGCGCCGGCAGGTCCGACCGCTTCCCCGCCGGCCGCCGCAATGACGCCTGCAGGTCCGCCGCCCCAGGGGGCGGAGACGACCAGGAACGGCCCGTCACCAGGGGGCGCAGCGCCGGAGGCCAGCGCCGCAACCTCGAGCCCGAGGCAGGCGGCCAGACCGACAAGAAGCGCGGGCAGAATCGGAACTCTCATCCGATCTGCATAATCCCATGAAGTTAACGGACAAGCGGCCTAACCCTAATCGCGAAAGGCGCACATCCGGATGGATGTTCACCCCCTGCGTGCAAGGGGGCAAACGCCCGAGGCGGAGGTCGGGAGGCGGGCTCCTCAGCCGCCCGCAGGGTGACGCGCCGGGGGCGCCCGGCGCCGACGCGCCGGCCGTCCCCCCCCGGATCAGCGGGCTGCCACCCGGCCCTGCCGGGTGCGCGGGATGCGCAGGGTGAACACCGTGCCCTTGCCGACCTCGCTGTCGAAGGTCAGCCGGCAGCCGGTAACCTCGGCCAGGCGGCTTGCGATCGTCATGCCGATGCCGGCGCCGCTGATCGTGCCATTCTCGTGGCCGAGCCGCTGGAACGCCTTGAAGACATCCGCCTTCAGGTCCGGCGCGATGCCGACACCCGTGTCCTGCACGAACAGGTCCACGGCATCGGGGGAGGTCAGTGCGAAGCCCACCTTCACGGTGCCGCCGGGGACGTTGTACTTGACGGCATTCGAAAGCAGCTGGTCGAGGATGCGGCTCAGCATCTCGGTATCGCCGATCACCGAGGGCAGCGGCTCCTCCGGCTTCACGAGGGTGATGGTCACGTCGCGCCGCTGCGCCTCGGGGCGGGCGCGGTCACAGGCGCCCTGCACCAGCGGCAGCACGTCCATCGAGGAGGTGGACAGCCGCTGGTCCTGCCGCTCGAGACGGCTGAGCTCCAGCACGGCATCCACCAGCCGCACGAGGTTCCAGCCGGCCGTCGAGATGGCCTGCACATGCTTCATCCGCTCGCCCTCGAGCTTGCGGCCCTCGGAGATCTCCAGCAGTTCGGCATAGCCGATGATCGAGGTGAGCGGTGTCCGCAGCTCGTGGCTCATCGCCGACAGGAAGTTCGACTTCGCGCGGTTCGCGGCATCGAGCTTGTCGCCCATCGTGGTCAGGTGCTCGCCCACGGTCTGCAGCTCGCCGATCTCATAGGGCGGCGCGGGCGGGACCGTGTTGCCTTCGCTGATCAGCACCATCCGCTGCTCGAGATCGGCCAGCGGCCGGGCCACACGCTCGCTCATCACCGAGGAGCGGCGCCAGAGATAGGCGAAGAAGACGGCATAGAACAGCACGAGGATGCCCAGCATCACCTTGCTGACGAAGCTGAGCTGCTCGCGCAGGTTGCTTGCCTCGACCAGCAGGCTGTCCTCGCTGGTCAGCAGCAGCAGCCGCCAGTTCGGCCCCGCGATGGTCGACCATGCCGCGATCATCGGGCGCTGCATGTCGACCTTGCGCACCCCGTCCGGCTGGGACTGCATCGCGATCGCGATCTGGGACAGCTCCGAGCGGCGGAAGATGTTGAACTCGGCCGGCTTGAACGTGTCCTTGAGGATCGCCTCCTCGTAGCCGTGGTCCAGCAGTTCATTCACGCCAAGGTCGCTTTCCGCCTCGGAGGGCAGGGCGAGGATCGTGCCGTCGCGCCCGACGAGGATGGCGTAGCCGTCGCCGGGCAGCTTGATGTTCAGCACCTGCTCGACGATCGTCTTGATCGTCACGTCGATGCCGACCACCGCCTCGAGCCGGTCCGGGCCACTGTAGACCGGCGCGATCGATGAAACCATCCAGCCATCGCCCGCCGGATCGACATAGGCATCGGTCCAGACCGGCCGGCGCGAGGGATTATGCTCCTGATCCGCCTCGTAATAGAAATTGTAGCTGGGGATGTCCATCTTCGGCGCATAGATGTCCAGCACGTCGAAGTAGGGATAGATCCGGTTATAGGAGTCGTGGGTATTGAGGTAGAGCTGCGCAATGAGCGGATCGCTCTCCTTGATCGATTTCATGATCGGGTCGAGGCGCACCGTGCGCCAGACCTTTTCCCTTTCGGCTTCGCCAATCGGAACGACGCCCGAAAAGAACACGGCCGATCCGCCGGTGTCGCGCGTCGTGTAGAAAACCCCGTCCGGCGAATAGGCATGGCGGGCCTTCTCGGCTTCCGACACCTCCGCCGGCGTCGCAAGGGCACGACCGGTCTCGTCGGCATAAATCCGGGTGGCGGCGGAGATGCTTTGCAGCCGGTGAGCGATGATGTTGGCCTCGCGCACCGAGACATCGCGCAGCGTATCCGTCGAGATCCGCGTCAGGGCCGATGCGCTGCGGTCATAGACCACCTGGCTCGTGAACCAGTAGATCCCGACGAACCCGAGTTCGATCAGAAGCAAGGGGACCAGCGCCGCCTTGATGTAGGATCGCCAGAGCCATTTCTTCAATGGCACCGGAGAAACAGCCGCCGCTTCCATGCTCCGGACCATTGAACGAAATCCTCAATGCCATTAACAAGCAAGGTCGGCTTTTATCGCCTTTCGGGCAATGTGTAAAGTTTACAGGCCCATAGGAGGCTTAATCCTGACCTAACGTGGGTCGGGATACATCCTTTCGGATCGGGGCCCTTTGTGGTGCCGGCTTTTGGCCGGACGTGCGGCGCGGAAACGCTTATTCTCGGAATGGTGGCAGACTTTCCGGAAAAGCGTCCTTCGTCAAGGCGTCCTGAGTCCGGACTGATCATTCGTGCCGGCATCCGCTACGTCGCTGAGGGGCCAGTCCGTGCAGCCCCGTCCCCATGGCCTTCCCCCTCGGCCAGAGGTCCGACCCCGCTTTCTCGGCCTTCGCCTGCCGGGCGGCGGGCGAAGCGGCCCCGGCGCAGGTCGCGGCCGGCAGCCTCCGGCGGTCCCGATCCGGCCCCCTGCGGCCCGAGCGCGGATTGCGCCCGCCACGGCTTTCGGCGATGGTCGAGGCATGAGGGGTCCCCCCCGGAGCGCATCATGAGATCGGTTCCCTTTACCACCCTGAGACTTGGCGCCGGGCTCTTCGCCCTGTGCGGGATGGTGATCTGGGCGGCCTGGTCCTGGCGCGACGCGCTGTCGGGCTTCGAAGAGCAGGGCGTCGGCAATGCGCGGCTGATCTCCCTCTATGCCGAGCGGCTGGTCCAGACCCAGATCATCCTGCAGCAGGCCACGCTCCGGGACCTGAAGGTCGCGCCTCAGGGGCACGTCAGTTCGAGGGATTTCCGCAATTTCCTCACGGCGATCGGATCGGCGCAGGAAGCCTCGGCCGGGCTTGCCGTCTATTCGAACAGTGGTCAGCTTCTCGCGGCGAGCGAGACCTTTCCGGAGGGGTTCCGCTTCCCGCACGAAAGCTTCCGCGCCGCGCGGGCGGCCGGCACGCGCGTCTATATCGACCGCCACCGCACGGCGGACCCGCTCAATGACCTGCTGTTCGTCGCGATTCCCCTCGACGAGGCCGGTGCCGGCGGCATCTTCGTGTCGATGCTGACGCTGAACTCGATGCGCCGCTTCCTGATCCAGGTCGCGCCGGCACCGGGCGAGGCGGCCTCGCTTCTGCGCTCGGATGGGCTCCTGATCCTGCGACGCGACGTGACGAAACCCGTCGTGCTGGAGCCGCACTCGCCGGCGCGGCAGGCGATCGCCGAAGCGGACCACGGCGCCTTCCGCAGCGTTGCGGTCACGGACGGGATCGACCGGCTCTACACCTACACCCGCGTGGGGCAGTTGCCGCTTTATGCCAATTACGGCGTTCCCGTCGCGTCGGTCCGGGCGGACTGGCTGGTGCGCGTCATCCCGGTCTGGCTGTTTCTCGGCTCGCTCGCGGTCTTCACCTTCGTGCTGACCGGCCGGATGCGCCGCGCACTGCAGAAGGACATCGAGGCGCTGGCCACCCGGCAGGAACTGGAAGCGACGCAGAAGATCGCCGAGCAGCGCGCGCAGCTCATGCAGGAGCTGAGCCATCGGGTGAAGAACAACCTGGCGCTGGTGCTCGCGCTGATCGACCGGCAGGTCCGGCGGCTTGGCCAGGTGCATGCGCAGGATCTCAAGGGCCGGATCCAGGCCATTGCCGAGGTCCATTCCATGCTCTTCGCCGCCGGGGGCAGATTCGAGCTGGACTTCGGCGGCCTCATCGACCGGCTGGGCAAGAGCCCGGCGCTGATTCCCCCGGAACGGCGGATCACCGTGGACAGCCGGATCGAACCGGGCATCTGCCTTGGTCCCGACAGCGCGGTGCCGCTGGCGCTGGTCGCGGCGGAGTTGCTGACCAATGCGGTCAAGTATGCCTTTCCCGACGGGCGGCCGGGGTGTATCCGCGTTGCCCTTGAACGGGTAGGCACGGACGAGGCGCGGCTCACCATCGCCGATGACGGCGTGGGAATGTCCAAGGAGGCGGAGGCCCGCAGCTCGGGCCTTCAGATCGTCGCGGCCCTCGTCCAGCAGGCCGAGGCCACCCTTGAGCGGACGACAGGCACGGGCACGAGCTATGAATTGACCTTTCCGATCCGGGGGCACGTGCCGCTGCCGATCTCGGCCGGGCAGGACCGGAGGACGGTCGGGGCGGGCTGAGCCGCGCGTGCGAGCGCCCGGCATCGACCGGGAAGACGGCCCCCCGCCGGATCGACAGGCCCGCCGCACCGGCGGCGGACCCGGAGTGGATCACTGGGGAAGGATGCGGATCGCACCCTTGTCCGCGGAGGCCGCGAAGCGGGCATAGACCTTCAGCGCCTGCGACACATGGCGCTTGCGCGGCGCGGAGGGCTTCCAGCCGGCGGCATCCTGTTCCGTCCGCCGCGCGGCCAGCTCGGCCTCGGGCACCGCGAGGGTGATGGTGCGGTTCGGGATGTCGATCTCGATCCGATCCCCCTCGCGCACGAGGCCGATGGCGCCACCCGAGGCCGCCTCGGGCGAGACATGGCCGATCGAGAGGCCCGAGGTGCCGCCCGAGAACCGCCCGTCGGTGATCAGCGCGCAGGCTTTGCCCAGGCCCTTCGACTTGAGATAGGAGGTGGGATAGAGCATCTCCTGCATGCCCGGCCCGCCCTTCGGGCCCTCGTAGCGGATCACCACCACGTCGCCCGCCTGCACGCCGCCGTTCAGGATGCCCAGCACCGCGGCATCCTGGCTTTCGAACACCCGGGCCGGACCGGAGAACACGAGGATCGACTCGTCCACCCCCGCGGTCTTCACGATGCAGCCGTCAGGGGCAAGATTGCCCTTCAGCACCGCCAGCCCGCCGTCCTTCGAGAACGGCGTCGCGGCCGAACGGATCACCCCATGCGTGCGGTCGGTGTCGAGCGACGGCCAGGTCGAGGACTGGCTGAACGCGACCTGCGTGGGCACGCCGCCCGGCGCCGCAAGGAACAGCTCGCGCGCCTCGGGATCGTTCGAGCGCGCGATGTCCCAGCGGTCAATGGCATCGCCCAGCGAGGGCGCATGAACCGTGAAGCAGGCGCGATGGATCAGGCCGGCGCGATCCAGCTCGCCCAGGATCGCCATGATGCCGCCCGCACGATGCACGTCCTCGATATGCACGTCGGCCTTGTTCGGCGCGACCTTGCACAGGCACGGCACCTTGCGCGACAGCGCGTCGATGTCGTCCATGGTGAAGTCCACCCCGCCTTCCTGCGCGGTGGCCAGGATGTGCAGCACGGTGTTGGTCGAGCCGCCCATCGCGATGTCCAGCGCCATGGCATTCTCGAACGCGGCCTTGGTGGCGATGGCGCGGGGCAAGACGCTTTCGTCATCCTGTTCGTAGTAGCGGCGGCAGAGATCCACGATCCGGCGGCCCGCTTCCAGGAACAGCCCCTTGCGGAAGCCGTGCGTGGCCAGCGTCGAGCCGTTGCCGGGCAGCGACAGACCCAGCGCCTCGGTCAGGCAGTTCATCGAGTTCGCGGTGAACATCCCCGAGCAGGAGCCGCAGGTCGGGCAGGCGGCCTTCTCGATGGCGCTCAGGTCGGCATCGCTCACCTTGTCGTCGGCGGCCGCCACCATCGCATCGACAAGGTCGAGCGCGACGGTGCGCCCGTCGCCCAGCGTGACCTTGCCGGCCTCCATCGGCCCGCCCGAGACGAAGATCGCCGGGATGTTCAGCCGCATCGCGGCCATCAGCATGCCGGGGGTGATCTTGTCGCAGTTCGAGATGCAGATCATCGCATCCGCGCAATGCGCGTTGACCATGTATTCGACCGAATCCGCGATCAGCTCGCGCGAAGGCAGCGAGTAGAGCATCCCGTCATGGCCCATGGCGATGCCGTCGTCGACCGCGATGGTGTTGAACTCCTTCGCGACGCCGCCGGCGGCCTCGACCTCGCGCGCGACCATCTGGCCAAGGTCCTTGAGGTGGACGTGGCCGGGCACGAACTGGGTGAAGGAGTTGACGATGGCGATGATCGGCTTGCCGAAGTCGCCGTCCTTCATGCCCGTCGCCCGCCAGAGGCCACGGGCGCCGGCCATGTTGCGGCCATGGGTGCTGGTGCGGGAACGATATGCGGGCATGTCTGGACTTTCCGGCTGGCAACTCTCGGCGCTGACGACTGCGCCTTCGGCACCCAAAAATCAACCCTTTTGCTGAGTGCCTGGATGCCCGCATCCGGCACGCCCTCCCTCCACGCGCCGGAAAGGGAGGGCGTTGCGGGGCCGGTGGCTCCGCGCCCGTCAGGCCCGCTGCAGGACCTTCACGCTGAAGACGGTGGGCAGGTGGCGCGCGATCTCGGTCCAGTGCTCGCCCTCGTCGGTGCTGGCGAAGATCGAGCCGCTGTTGGTGCCGAAATAGACCCCGGCCGGGGTGGCCTCGTCGGTGGCCATCGCCTGCCGCAACACCGTGAAGAAGCAGTCGCGTGCAGGCAGGCCCTCCTGCCGGGCCGACCAGCTTTCGCCCCCGTCCGAGGTCTTCCAGACCGCAGCCGAGGCGCCGGGCGGGAAGCGCCCAGCCGTGTCGCCGTTCAGCGGCAGCACCCAGACCGTCGCTGGATCGCGCGGATGGACCGCCACGGGAAAGCCGAAGGTCGAGGGCAATCCTGCGGTGATCTCGTGCCAGCTGCGCCCGCCGTCCGGGCTGCGGAACACGCCCTGATGGTTCTGCTGGTAGAGAAGGTCGCTGCCCGGCGCACGCACCATGTTGTGAACGCAGAGCCCCACCTCGTCGCTGCCGGCCGGCGCGTTGGAGCGGCGGTTGCGCCGGTCCCATGTCGCACCGCCGTCCTCGCTGGCGAAGACCCCCGCGGCCGAGATCGCAAGCCAGATCCGCGACGGGTCGTCGGGCGCCGCAACGATCGTGTGCAGCGTCAGCCCCACACCGCCCGGCTCCCATCCGGGGGCCGAGGGGTGATCGGTCAGCGTCTCGACCGCTGTCCAGCTTTCGCCGTCGTCGTCGCTGGCCAGCAGCATGGCAGGACGCGCCCCGGCATGGAGGCGCCGCCCCGCGCGGCCGAGCGACCAGATCGAGTCGATGCGCCCGTCGAACGGGGCAGGCGGGTCGGGCTGCCGGCCGATCTGGTCCGCGAAGGCCGGATCCTCGCGCAGGAAGGCGTCGAACTTGCCGGTGGCGAGCTTCGACAGCCGCCAGGTTTCGCCGCCATCGACGGATCGCCACACGCCCGCACCGGGCCATTCGCCGCCGCCGCCGGCCCAGATCGTCCCGCTCTCGGGGTCGCCGATGACATGGTTGATCGGCCAGCCGTCGCAGAACGGGCCGCGCAGGGCCCAGCTTTCGCGTCGGGCGTCCCCGTCGATAAGGAAGGCACCCTTCGAGGTTCCGATCAGCAGGGTCAGTGCTCCGGGCATCGCTCTCCTCCCTTCCACGCAGCCGGGCGAGGCTAGCACGGCGCGGACGAGTCGGCCGGATTTTCTCGGATGGACAATCGCACCGCGCCGCGTCCGGACCCGGCACCGCATCGGCGGCGTTCTGCCTGCAGGGCCGGCCCGGCCCGGCGCGGGACATCCGAAGGTGGACCCGCACCGGCCCGGCCCTAGTTGCACAGGACCCTGAGGAGGATCGCCGGATGGCACAGCTTCACCCCGCAGAGCCCCTGTCACGGACGGATGCGCATGAACTTTTCGTGCAGACCCGCGCCATGACCGGCCGGCTCGCCGCGCCGCTGGCGCCCGAGGACATGATGCTCCAGTCGATGGAGGATGCGAGCCCGGCCAAGTGGCATCTGGCCCATACGACATGGTTCTTCGAGGAATTCATCCTCAAGGTCCACCAGCCGGGCTATCGCTCGCCCGACGACCGCTTCGCCTTCCTGTTCAACTCCTATTACGTGCAGGCCGGCCCGCGCCACACCCGGTCCCGGCGCGGGCTGGTCTCGCGTCCGGGGGTGCAGGCAGTGCTCGACTACCGCGCCCATGTCGATGCGGCGCTGTCCGGCCTGCTGGATCGCACCGACGCGCCCGAGGTGACGGCGCTGGTCGAACTGGGCTGTCACCACGAGATGCAGCATCAGGAACTGCTGGTGACCGACCTGCTGCACGGGTTCTCGTTCAACCCGCTGCTGCCGACCTACCGCGACCCCGAGCCGATGCCGGTCACGGCCGAGGTGCCGCTGACCTTCACGCAGCATCCGGGCGGGCTGGTCGAGATCGGCCATGCCGGCGGCGACTTCGCCTATGACTGCGAGGGGCCGCGGCACCGCTGCTGGCTCGATCCCTACCGGATCGCGAACCGGCCGGTAACGAACCGCGACTGGATCGCCTTCATCGAGGACGGCGGCTATGCGACCCCGACGCTCTGGCTGATGGAGGGCTGGGCGGTGCGCGAGCGCGAGGGTTGGGACTGCCCGCTCTACTGGTGGCAGCAGGACGGGGCGTGGTGGACCTATACGTTGCGCGGCCCGCAGCCGGTCAACCTCGACGCTCCGGTCTGCCACGTGAGCTACTACGAGGCCGACGCCTACGCCCGCTGGGCGGAAGCGCGCCTGCCCACCGAAGCGGAATGGGAGGTGGCCTTCCGCGACCGTCCGATTTCCGGCAACTTCCTCGAGTCCGGTGCCCTGCGCCCGCTGCCGGGGGGCGGGCCATGGGGCGACGTCTGGGAATGGACGCAGAGCTCCTTCAGCCCCTATCCCGGTTTCCGCCCGCCCGAGGGCGCGCTTGGCGAATACAACGGCAAGTTCATGGTGAACCAGCAGGTCCTGCGCGGCGGGTCCTGCGCGACGCCGCGTCTGCAGATGCGGCCCACCTACCGCACCTTCTTCTACCCGCACCAGCGCTGGCAGATGCTCGGGCTGCGGCTGGCGAGGGAAGCCTGACATGGACACCCTCGTCATCCGCAACCCCGAGTTGCTGGCCGCCGCCCTGCGCGGCCTGTCCCTGCCGCAGAAGCGCATGGAGCCGAAGTGGTTCTACGATGCGCAGGGCAGCGCGCTGTTCGAGCGCATCACCGACCTGCCGGAATACTACCCCACCCGGACCGAGATCGGCATCCTGACCGCCGAGGTCGACCGCCTTGCCGCCCATGTGCCCGAAGGGGCGGAACTGGTCGAACTGGGCAGCGGGGCGAGCGTCAAGACGCGCCTGCTGCTCGACCACCTGACGGGGCTGTCGGCCTATGTGCCCGTCGACATCTCGGCCGAGTTCCTTGCACGGACTGCGGGGCGGCTGTCGGCGACCTATCCCGACCTTCCGATCCACCCCGTGGTCGCCGACTTCACCCTGCCGCTGACCCTTGCCGACGAAGGGCATCCGCGGGTGGCCTTCTTCCCCGGCTCGACCATCGGCAACCTCGACCGGGACGGGGCGCTCGCGCTGATGCGCTCGGTCCGGCGCTGGCCGGGCGTGGAGAGCTTCATCGTCGGCATCGACCTGATCAAGGACGAGGCCACGCTGGTGCGGGCCTATGACGATGCCGCCGGCGTGACGGCGGCGTTCAACCTGAACCTGCTCCACCGGATGAACCGCGAGATCGGCGCGGATTTCGAGCCGGACCGCTTCGCCCATCTCGCGCGCTGGAACGCCGAAGACGCCCGGATCGAGATGCACCTCGTCAGCCGCGAGGATCAGACGGTGCGGATCGCCGGCCGCCTGTTCCGCTTCGCGGCAGGCGAGACGATCCACACCGAGAACAGCCACAAGTTCTCGCGCGGATCTTTCGCCGCGATGGGACGCGAGGCCGGCTGGAACCTGCGGGACTTCCTGACCGACCGGGAAGAGAAGTTCGGGATCGCGGTGCTGGGCCGCGACTGACGGGGCAGACCCTTGCCGCGACGGCGGGCTTTGCGGCAGACAACAGCGGGGCGCCCGGTGACTGCATCACCGGGCACCCGAGCGGTGGGCGACGCTTCGTGTCAGATCCGGTCTTCTTCCCAGTTGAGGAACAGCCCGACATCGCCGGGCATCCCGCCCGGGAAGTTGATGATGCTGGCCTTCAGCTTGTAGCCCTGCGGTTTCGCCACCTCGACATAGCGGTCATAAAGCTCCCGCGCCTTGCCTTGCAGCGTCTCCGGCCAGAAGGACTCATGGTTGTGGATCGCGCGGCCGCTGTCGGTACAGAGGTCCGAGGGGAAGCTGTAGACCAGCGCCTCGAACTTGCCGTTGTTGACGGCATTCTGCACCAGCTTCTGAATGGCCGCGCGCTCTTCGTCGGTGACGTGCTTGGTCAGGAAATCATCGGCAAACTTGCGCAGCTGGTCGTCCTTCTTGCTGCGCTCGGCATCGCGCTTCGCCATTTCCTCCAACTCGCGCTTCAGGATCATCATGCGAAGGTCCTCGGCGCTTTTCACATTCGGCGTCGTCTCGTTCATCAGCAGTTCCCCCTTCAGGCGTTCGCGGCCGGTCCCGTGTGCCGGCCTCAGTCGATGATGTGATAGCCCCCGTCGACATAGATGACCTGGCCCGTCATCAGCCGCGCCGCATCCATGGCGAGAAAGGCAGTGGCGGCGCCGACGTCGTCGATGCTGACAAGGGACCGCGCCGGCGCATCCTTGCGGGCCTTGTCCAGAAGCTCGTCGAACTCGGGAATGCCCGAGGCGGCCCGCGTCGCCAGCGGACCGGGCGAAATCGCATGCACGCGGATCCCCTTCGGCCCCAGTTCGGCCGCCATGTAGCGCACGGCACTTTCCAGCGCGGCCTTGGCCACCCCCATGATGTTGTAGTTCTCCACCACCATCTGCGAGCCATAGTAGGTCATGGTGAAGAGCGTCCCGCCCTTCGGCATCAGCGGCTCTGCCAGATGCGCCATCCGCAGGAAGGACCAGCACGAGACGTCCATCGTCTTCAGGAACCCATCGCGCGGGGCATCCGTCACCCGGCCCTGCAGCGTGTCCTTTGGCGAGAAGGCGATGGAGTGCAGCACGAAGTCGAGCGTGCCCCAGTCCTGCGCGATGCGGTCGAACACGGCCTCGAGCTGGCCTTCCACCATCACGTCCATCGGCATGACGATGGGCGCCTCAAGCTCGCGCGCCAGCGGCTCGACATGCGGGCGGGCCTTCTCGTTGAGGTAGGTCACCGCAAGCTCGGCGCCGAGCGCCCGGAAGGCGCGGGCGCAGCCCCATGCGATGGACTGGTCGTTGGCGATCCCGACGACCAGTCCGCGCTTGCCCTCAAGCAGTTTCGCTCTGGCGGTCGGGATTGTCATGGCGGTCTCCGGCGGGATGAGGGGAAAGGTTCAGCAGGGCGGCGGTGTGGCGGGCGATCATCAGCCCTTCGTCGGTCGGGATGACGAAGACGCCGACGCGGCTCTCGTCCGACGAGATCCGGGTCTCGCCGGCCGCGTTGCGCGCGGGGTCGAGCGCGGCGCCGAGCCAGCCCAGACGGTCCACGATCGCGGCGCGGATCGCGGGGGCGTTCTCGCCCACGCCCGCGGTGAAGACGATGCCGTCCAGGCCGCCAAGCGCCGCCGCCAGCATCCCGGCATTCAGCGCACAGCGATAGACGAAATGCCCGACCGCGAATGCCGCGCGTTCGTCCGGACTGTCAAGAAGGTCGCGCATGTCGTTGGACACGCCTGACAATCCCTTGAGGCCGCTCGACCTGTAGAGCATGTCGCTCACCTCGTCCGCGCTCATGCCCTTCTGTGCGATCAGGTGGAGCACCACGCCGGGGTCGAGTTGCCCGGGACGGCTGCCCATCGGCAGGCCGTCGAGCGCGGTGAAGCCCATGGTGCTCTCGATGCTGCGGCCGTTGCGCAGGGCGCACATCGATGCGCCACTGCCCAGATGCGCGACGATCACCCGGCCGGTCGCAAGGTCCGGGGCGACCTGCGGAAGCCGGCTGGCGATGAATTCATAGGAAAGGCCGTGAAAGCCGTAGCGGCGGATGCCCTCGTCGTGCAGGTGGCGGGGCAGCGCATACCAGTCGGCGTGTTCCGGGTGGTTGCGGTGGAAGGCCGTGTCGAAGCAGGCGACCTGCGGCAGGTCCGGTTCGGCCTGCAGCAGCAGCCGGATCGGCGCGAGATTGTGCGGCTGGTGCAGCGGCGCCAGATGCTGAAGCGCGGAAAGGCGGTCCAGCACCTCGGGCGTGACGCGCACGGGGCCGTCATGGGCTGGCCCGCCATGCACGACACGGTGGCCCACCGCCTTCAGGGCAAGGCCGGGAAGCTGGCGCAGCCAGTCCCGCGCGATGGCGATGCCGGCGGGCACGTCGGGCACGGCTTCGGCTGGATGGCTCTCGTCCACCAGCACGGCCCCCGACCCATCCGTGGCCACCAGCCGCGGATGGGTGCCGATGCCATCCACCTGTCCCTTGAAGCGGCGCGAAAGTCCTTTCGCTTCAATGTCGAACAGCTGGAACTTCAGGCTCGACGATCCCGCATTCACCACCAGGAGGATGTCCTGCAGACTCATTCCGCGGCCACCTTGATGGTCCTGCGACAGGCCGCGGCATAGAGTGCGGCCGCCGCGCAGGAGGCCATGCGCGCCCGCACCGGATCGGCGCGCGAGGTCAGGATGATCGGCACCCGCGCCCCCAGCACCAGCCCCGCGGCATCGGCATGTGTCAGGAAGGTCAGGTTCTTTGCCAGCATGTTCCCCGCCTCCAGATCCGGCACCACGAGGATCTGCGCATGTCCCGCCACCTCGGAATCGATGCCCTTGATCCGCGCGGCCTCGGGGTCGATCGCATTGTCGAAGGCGAGCGGGCCGTCCAGCAGCCCGCCGGTGATCTGGCCGCGCTCGGCCATCTTGCAGAGTGCGGCGGCATCGAGGGTCGAGGGGATCTTGGTGGTGACGGTCTCGACCGCCGACAGGATGGCGACGCGCGGCTTGGTGCGCAGGATGGCCGTCCAGAGGTCGATGGCGTTCTGGACGATGTCGCGCTTGTCATCGAGATCGGGGAAGATGTTGATCGCGGCGTCGGTGATGAACAGCGTCTCCTCGTGGCCCGGCACGTCCATCACGAAGACATGGCTGATCCGGCGCGCGGTGCGCAGCCCGGTCTGCTTGTCGGTCACCTCGCGCATCAGCTCGTCGGTGTGCAGGCTCCCCTTCATCAGCAGCTCGCCCCGCCCGGCCCGGATCATCGCCACCGCCTGCGCTGCGGCCGCATGGCTGTGCGGCGCGTCGACGATCTCGGTTCCGCCAAGGTCAAGGCCGCATTGCGCGGCGACGGCGCGGATCCGCGCCTCGGGCCCGACGAGGATCGGCACGATCAGCCCGGCCGCGGCGGCCTCCATCGCCCCGCGCAGCGAGGTCTCGTCGCAGGGATGCACCACGAGCGTGACCGGCGGAACCTCGGCCTGGGCCGCGGCGATCAGCCGGTCGTATTTGGAAGGCGTGGCAGGGATCTGCATGAACTCTCTCCTTCCCGTGGCAGGCGCCGGCGCGCCCGCGGACTATTTCGTCACCGCCTTGACCTTGGACGGTTCCCGCGCGGGCTGGTCCGCCGCCGGCCCGGACAACTCCGGCGTGGTCGGCGCAAAGATCGCCTCGACCCGGCGGAGCCGGCGCCCGGCCTCGGCAGTCAGCGGCCCGCGCGCGGCGACGATCTCCCGGATCACCTCGAGTGCGGCCCGGCGCACCTCGGGCCGGTCGGGCAGCAGCCCCGGCACGGCGGCCATGGCGGCCTCCTCGTCGATCTCGAGCATGTAGTTCTGCCGCCGGACCAGCAGCTTGAACTGGTCGAGCGGCAGCCGGTCGCGGGCCTTCTGTGCCTTCCTCAGCCGCCGGATGACCTCGAAGGCGCGTTCGTCGGCCGAGCCGAGGGCGCGCGAGACGTGCAGGAGGCTGCGGATCACCGCCGCATCGATCCCGCCGGCAGAGAAGTCGGCGCGCAGCTCCTTCATCCGCTCCTCGACCAGCAGGCGGTGCAGCAGGCTCCGCGGCGCGGCCTTGGGCCTGCGGTTCGATCCCCGCTCGATCCCGAGCGCGGCCTGCAGGACCGGTGAGCCGTAGATCTGGCGGAACGTCTCCTCCGACAGCTTCTCGACGGACTTGCGCCAATCGTCGAGTCCGCGGACGATCTGGCGCGACATCTGCTCCTGCAGGGCGAGGAAGGGGTTGTCGGGCGCGGCCGGCCGGCGGTTGGTGCGGACCTGAGCCGCGGCCCCTGTGATCCAGGCCATGAACGGGTTGGACCTGCCGAACATCCCGTATTGCAGGCGCAGCGGATGCAGTTCGCGCATCGTGCGCGCCACCGGCTCGCTGACCATCGCACGCACCGCCGGCTGGGCGAAGGTGCGATAGAGCGCAAGGTTGATCTCGGACACCCGTGCCGCGGCGGCGAAGCGGCGCTCGTCCTCGAGATCATTGCAGCCAAGGGCGCGGATGTCGTCGAGGCCGCGAGGCTCCAGCCGCAGCCGCCAGTCGCCTCCCACAAGCTCGGGCCGGTGCGTCTCCTCCTCCCGCGGGGTCAGCACCGCCTCGTAAAGCCCGGGCGGCAGCACGTCGATCAGGTCGATGTTCGAGGCGAACTCGTCATGCTCCTTCCGCGCGACGCCGGACGAGACGAAGATGCCGAGATGCCCGACGGTATCGTGGACGGTGTAGACGATGGTCTGGCCGTAGCGGCGGATCTCGTCCTCGCTCTCGTAGAGGTCGAGGATCCAGTCCAGCGCCTGGGCCGGCGGGGTGATGTTGTCGCCCTTCGAGCAGAACACCACGATGGGCGAGCGGATGTTGCGCAGGTCGATCACGGTCCCGGCGTCGTCCCGGATCTCGCCGGCGGCCAGCTTGTTGCCGACGAAGAGGTCGTCCACGATGAACTGCATCTCCTCGGCGTTCAGCGTGACATGGCCGCCCCACCATTTCTCGAAGCCGAGGTAACGCTCGGCCTCGGTATCGATCTTGGAATAGAGGTTATACTGCTTGGTCCAGAGCGTGTTGGCGGGGTTCTGGTTCTCGAAGTTCTGCACGAGCCAGGCGCCGTCGAAGGTGCCGGCGCCCAGATCGCCCGCCAGCGCGGTCAGCCAGCTGCCGCCGAGCAGCCCGCCCGAGTAGCGCATCGGATACTGCCCCGTGACGCCAGCCCAGTAGGAGAGCGGCGTGCCCGCCACGATGACCGGCCCGAACAGCTCCGGCCTCAGCGCGGCAAGCATCATGACCGACCAGCCTGCCTGGCAGTTGCCGATCACGCAGGGCCTGCCCTCCGCCTCGGGGTGAAGGGCGATCACCTTCTCGAGAAAGACCGCCTCGGCGGCGATCACGTCGGGGATGGTCTGGCCCGGCACGGCGTCGGGCAGGAAGCCCACGAAGTAGCAGGGATGGCCCGCCTTCATCGCGACGCCGATCTCGCTGTCGGCCTTGAAGCCGCCGATGCCCGGCCCGTGACCCGCACGGGGATCGACCACGACAAAGGGCCGCATCTGCGGATCGGGTGCGGCGCCTTCCTCGGGCAGGATCCTTGCCAGAATGTAGTTGACCGGCCGGGGCAGGGTGCGGCCGTCGCAGACCAGCTCGGCGCGGAAGTTCAGGACATGCGGGGCGATCCCCTCGGCCTGCTCGGCATACTGCTCCGCCCGCTGGCGCATCACGTCGAGGAACAGGGTGGCCCGCTGGGCCGCGTCGAGGACATATTCCGACGCATCGGTCGGCTTCGGCATGGTGGGCATGGTCGTCTCTGCTCCTTCGGGATCAGGCGGCACGCTTGCCCGGCAAGATTTTCGGGCAGGACCCCCGGCCGCATTGATCCTGATCAACCGGAACCCTGCGGTTTGCGCGGACCGGCAGGGATGTGGTTTTCCCTTTGGAGGGCCGGACGCAAGGCTTAACATGTTACACGCGTAACATCGCTTGGCGGGTCTGGCCCGCTGGACGTATCCTGCCCGAGCCGGAGGCGCTGGCGGTTCCCGCCGCCTTCCCGCCTTGGGCGACAGGAGCGGAGAGGCGGCGCTTTCCGCGATCATCAGGTGAACATCCGTCCCGCAGGGGCCGGGGGTCGAGTGCCCCCGTCGCGCCATGGGACGGTGGCCCTTCGGGAGGACAGGATGCTGCGCAAGTTCAATCCGGTGCTCGTGGCGATGACGGTCGCGGCCGGCATGACGGCAGGGGCGCCCCTTTGGGCGCAGGAGGCGACGGTGACACCGGCTCCCGCCGCCGCGCCGGCCGCGCCGGCCGCGCCCGCGCCCTCGCTGCTGTCGCCGGACGAGATCGACACGCTGATGGCGCCGGTCGCGCTTTTTCCCGACCAGTTGCTCACGCAGATCTTCATGGCCACGACCTATCCGCTGGACGTGGTGAAGGCGGACCGCTTCCTGAAGTCGTCCACGGCGCTGTCCGACAAGGAGCGCGCCGATGCCGTCGAGACGAAGGATTGGGACCAGAGCGTGCAGGCACTGGCCGCAGGCTTTCCCGACCTGATCGGGCGCATGGCAGAGCACATCGACTGGACCGAACAGGTGGGCGATGCCGTCCTTGTCCAGACCGACGACGTGCTCGACTCGATCCAGCGGCTGCGCGCGCAGGCGGAGGAGGCCGGCCATCTCGCCTCGAACGAGGCGCAGACGGTGACGGTGGCGGCGGACGACACCATCACCATCGCGCCGGCCAATCCCCAGGTCGTCTATGTCCCGACCTATGACACCGAAACCGTCTATGTCCCCTCGACGGCTCCGCCGCCGACCGAGACGGTGATCTACGGGGACGGTGGCGCCGATGTGGGCGACGCGCTGCTGACCGGCGCCATGGTCTTCGGCAGCGCCATGATCCTTGACGAGATCTTCGACGACGACGACGACCACTGGCACGGCTACTGGGGTTCGGGCGACATCGACTGGGATGACGGCGACCTGCGGGTGGGTCGCGACATCGACATCGACGGCGACGTCAACATCGACCGCAACCGCGTGGACATCGATCGCAACCGGATCAGCGGCGACCGGATCACGGCGGGCGGCGACCGGACGGCCATCGCCGGCAACCGGATCGGCGACCTCGACCGCGAGGGCCTCGACCGCGAGCGCGACCGGAACTTCCGGCCCGACATGGCAAAGCGCGACGAAGCCCGGAAGAAGATCGAGACGCGGAAATCCACCGGCCAGCCGGTGGCTCGCCTGAACGACGGCGTGCAGCGTCCCGCCGGTGCGGGCCAAAGGGCCGGCACCAGCCCGAGGCCGAAGCAGGCCGCGGCCAAGCGGCCGTCGAAGCCGAAGGCATCCGCCTCGTCGCGGCCGACCAAGGTCTCGAAGCCTTCGCGGCCCTCCAAGCCCCGCGCTCATGCGGCGTCGAAGCCGCCGCCCGCCTTCCAGCGCAGCGGCGGGTCGCGGGCCAAGGCGGCATCGAGCCGCGGCCGCTCCAGTGCCGGTCGGTCCGGTGGGCGTGGGAGGCGCTGACATCATGACGAACATCCCGACCAGAGGCTTGACGACCGCGCTGCTCGGATGTCTCGCGGCATCCGCGGCGGCGGAACCCGCCCGCTTCGCCAGCCCTGAAGAGGCCGTCGAGGCGCTCGTCGCGGCGGGAGAGGCGGCGGACCGCGCGGCCATCCTCAGGATCTTCGGACCGGAGTTCGAGGATCTGATCTTCACCGGGGATGCCGAAGCGGATGCGGCGGCACGGACCGGCTTCCTGCACGACTACGGCGTGCGGCACCGGATCGACCGCGGCCCCGACGAGGCGATCCTGCATATCGGACGCGAGGACTGGCCGTTCCCGGCCCCCATCGTGCGCAAGGACGAGGGCTGGTCCTTCGATGGCGAAAGCGCGCGCGAGGAAGTCCGGCTGCGCCGCATCGGCCTGAACGAACTGGACGTGATCGATGTGATGCGGGCGGCCGTCAGGGTGCAGGCGCTCTATCGCCAGACCGACCATGACGGCGACGGCGTGCTGGAATTCGCCGCCGGCATCCTCAGCACGGCGGGCACGCGGGATGGCCTCTACTGGCCCGACGAACCGGGAACGGAGCAGAGCCCGATCGGGGCCTTCATCGCGCGCGCCTCGGCGGATGGCTACAATTTCGACGGCACCGACAGCGCGCCCGAACCCTATCTCGACTACTACTTCCGCATCCTGCAGAAGCAGGGTCCCTCGGCCCCCGGCGGCGAGATGGACTACATGGTCAATGGCAACATGCTCGCCGGGCACGCGATCCTGGCCTATCCCGCCAATTACGGCGAGACCGGGATCATGAGCTTCATGGTCGGCGAGAACGGGATCGTGCTCGAGGCCGACCTCGGTCCGGACACGCTGGCCATCGGCAACGAGACCACCGTCTTCGACCCGGGAGAGGGCTGGACAGCCGTGGAATGAACCTGTTGAGGGCCGGGAGGGTCGGCTGCCGGCCCCCCGTCGCCCGCCGGGTCGTGGCCGCGGCGCTGGCTGAGCTTCGTCACTCCTCGGGGGCGTCCCGGTCGGTCCGCTCGCGGTGCGCGTTGCGGATCATGTGGTCGGCCAGCGCCGCGGCGAAGGTCACGAACAGCCCGATCCCCGTCAGGATGTAGAACACGGTGAAGAGCTTGCCGACATCGGTCCGCGGTGCCAGGTCGCCGAAGCCGACCGTCGCGATGGTCACGACCGAGAAATAGAACGCATCCACCCAGCGCCAGCCCTCCACCAGCCGGTAGAAGACGGTCGCCCCGCCGATCTCGGTCGCCGTCAGGCCCGCGATCACTGCCAGCCGCGGATCGCCAAGAACCCCCTTGAGGCCGAAGACCGCGTTCCCGACAAGCCTGACCCGCGGCATGCCCGGTCAGGCCCGGCGCCGGATCTGCAAGGCCAGCGCGGTCAGCATCGCCCCGCTGGAGATCAGCTCGATGGCCAGCAGCACGCCGAGCAGGATCGCGGCCGAGGCCGGGAAGTCCGAAAGAACCATCGCGCCGAGCAGCACCGACAGCGCGCCGGACAGCAGCATCGGCCAGAAGATCGGCGTCGTCCGCAGCACGAAGGACAGCGCCACCTTGGCCAGGCCGCTGACCAGGAAGAATATCGCGGCCAGCAGCGTCAGCGCGATCAACCCCTCGAGCGGCCGCGCCAGCAGCGAGATGCCGATGACGAGGCCGAAGGCCCCCACCACGCCGGTCCAGAAGCGGGCGGCGCCAGGACCGCCGCGGAAGGCTGAGAAAAGCTGCAGCGCCCCGGCCACGAGGAACAGCAGGCCGGTCAGATGCTCTGCCGTCAGGCTGGCCGCAAACGGATTGACCAGCGCAAGGATGCCGCCGGTCAGCGAGACCAGACCGGCTATCAGACACAGGACCCAGAAGCTCATGAACAGTCACCCTTGAAATCCCGGCATCTGCCGGCAGGGCCATACTGGGCGAAACCATCCCTCCTTGTCCATCTGCGCCGGGCCGCGGCGGCATCGTCGCATTGCGCGTCCGCATGGCGGGATGTAGGGGAACCATCCGCCCCACGGGAACGACAGGAGACGCCGATGCCGCAATGCTCCCTCTGCCAAGGCCAGGAGGCGACCCTGCTGGAGGTGGGGCCGCGGGGCGACAGTGTCCCGGTATGCGCGACCTGCCGGGCAGGCATCGAGGCGGGTCCCGTGGACGCGCCGCACTGGCAATGCCTGAACGAGGCGATCTGGAGCCCGGAACCCGCGGTTCAGGTGCTGGCCTGGCGTCTCCTGAAGGCCATGCCGGAAGCGCCCTGGGCGCGCGACCTGCTCGACATAGCAATGCTGGAGGCGGACACGCTCGCCTGGGCCGAGGCGGGGGCTTCGGGCGCTGCCACGATCGTGCACCGCGACACCCACGGCGCCGTGCTGTCGAGCGGAGACACCGTCACGCTGATCAAGGACCTGCCGGTGAAGGGTGCGGGCTTCACCGCCAAGCGCGGCACCGCCGTGCGCAACATCAGCCTTGTGCCTGACAACGAGCGCCAGATCGAAGGGCGTGTCGAAGGCCAGCGCATCGTGATCCTGACCGAGTTCGTCAAGAAGTCCTGAGGCGCCCGACGGCCCTGGCCGTGGTGCCCTGAACCGGGCTCGGTCCAACCGGCGCGGGAAGATGATGCCTCCTGCGACCTCCGTCCGGTCTTCAGCGCCACCTCGGGCGAAGAAACTGCTTGCCGCGGCAGCAGATCCCGGCCGATGCGTCCACCCATCGGCAGAAGCCATGCCAAACGGCTTGGCAGACTGCGCCCGACGGCCATATTGTGCCGCAGGCTTTGCCCAAGGGGCTGGAGGCTCAACATTCACCATCACCGGAGGGAGACCCTCATGAACGACGACCGCGAAGTCCGCATCCGCCAGCGCGCCTACGAACTCTGGGAGACGGCAGGACAGCCCGAGGGCTGCGAGCAGGAGCATTGGTATCTCGCCGAGGCCTCGGTCGCCGCCGAGGAGGAGCCGGCAGCGCCCGCTCCGAAGCCGCGCGCCCGCAAGGCCAAGGTCGAGGCCGAAGACGCCGCGCCGGCACGGACAAAGGCGGCCGCTGCGCCGAAGAAGCCGCGCCGGAGCAAGTCGGCCGAGAACGCGGCCTGACATCAGGGTGAATCCACTCGGGGATCAGCGCCTGTCGTGGTCGCTGGTCCCGCGATCCGGAAGACGGTCGGTCCGCTTCGCCCTAATCGCCCCGGTCCTGCCCGACCTCGACCCGCCGGCCGGTCGCCGCGTCGAAGATATGGACAGCCCGCAAGTCCGGCGTCACCCTGAGGCGGTCCCCATCGCGCACCGAGGCCTGTCCGGGCAGACGCACCACGAGCTCCGCGCCCTGCGGCAGGCGCCCGTGCGCGAAGGCATCCGCCCCCAGCCACTCCACCGCCTGCACATGAAGATCGAAGGCGGGCTCGTCCGCCTCGGCCGGATGAAGATGCTCGGGCCGGATGCCGAGGATGAGCTCGCCGGACGTGGGGACGGGCAGGGGCAGGCGCAGACCGTCCACCGCGATCCCTTCGCCCTCGTGACGCGCGGGCAGCATGTTCATCGCCGGCGATCCGATGAACCCGGCAACGAAGGTCGAGGCGGGCCGCTCGTAGATCTCGGCCGGTGTCGCGATCTGCTCGGCATGGCCCGCGTTCATCACCACCAGACGGTCGGCCAGCGTCATCGCCTCGACCTGATCGTGGGTCACGTAGATGGACGTCGTGCGAACCTTGCGCTGCAACCCCTTGATCTGAAGCCGCATCTGCACCCTGAGCTTCGCATCGAGATTGGACAGCGGCTCGTCCAGCAGGAAGGCCGCCGGATCGCGCACCAACGCCCGGCCCATCGCCACGCGCTGCCGCTGGCCCCCGGAAAGCTGCCGTGGCTTGCGGTCAAGGAAGCCCTCCAGCTCCAGCATCGCGGCGGCCCGCGCCACACGCGCATCGATCTCGGCCCGGGGAAGGCGCGCGATCTTCAGGCCATAGGCCATGTTCTCGCGCACCGTCATGTGCGGATAGAGCGCGTAGTTCTGGAACACCATGGCGATGTCGCGCTCGCGCGGCTCCAGCCCGTTGACCACCCGCCCGCCGATCGAGATCGTGCCCGAGGTGATCTCTTCCAGCCCCGCCACCATGCGCAGCAGGGTCGATTTCCCGCAGCCCGAGGGGCCGACGATCACCACGAACTCTCCATCCGCGATGTCGAGGCTGACCCCGTGGATCACCTCGAGCCCGGCATAGGTCTTGCGCACGTCCTTCAGCGAGATCCCGGCCACCTATTTCTCCGTCTCCACAAGGCCCTTCACGAACCAGCGCTGCATCAGGACCACCACGAGGATCGGCGGCAGGATCGCCAGGACACAGGTCACCATCACCAGGTCCCAAGGCGTGTCGGCATCCGCGAACGAGATCATCTTTCTCAGCGCGATCACGATGGTGTTCATCGAATTCGAGTTCGTGACCAGCAGCGGCCAGAGGTACTGCGTCCAGCCGTAGATGAAGAGGATCACGAACAGCGCCGCGATGTTGGTGGCCGAGAGCGGCAGCAGGATGTCCTTGAAGAACCGCCAGGGGCCCGCGCCATCGACGCGGGCGGCCTCCATCAGCTCGTTCGGGATGGTCATGAAGAACTGGCGGAACAGCAGCGTTCCGGTGGCCGAGGCCACCAGCGGCAGGATCAGCCCGGCATAGGTGTCGATCAGGCGCAGGTCGACCATCACCTTGTAGGTCGGAAGGATCCGCACCTCGACCGGCAGCATCAGGGTGATGAAGATCAGCCAGAAGCAGGCCATCCGCAGCGGAAAGCGGAAGAAGACGATGGCGTAGGCCGAGGCCATCGAGATCACGATCTTGCCCGCCGCGATCCCGAAGGCCACCACAGCCGTGTTCAGAAGCAGCCGGTCCACGCCGACGCCGCCGATCCGTCCGATGCCGCCGGACAGCGCGCGGGCGTAATTCTCGGGACCCTCGGCGCCCGGCAGCATCGGCAGCGGCGGGCGCAGGATCTGCTGCAGCGTATGGGTGGAGGCCACGAAGACATACCAGATCGGGAAGGCCACGACGATCACGCCCGCCACCAGCAGGATGTGCGCCACGAGACGGCTGCGCGCCGAGGTGCCGACCATGTTGTCAGCCATAGTGAACTTTCCGTTCTATATACTTGAACTGGCAGGCCGTCAGGGAAATCACGATCGCCATGAGGATGACCGACTGCGCGGCGGAATCCCCGAAGCGCAGGTTCACGAAGCCGTCGTTGTAGACCTTGTAGACCAGCGTCTCGGTGGACTTGCCCGGGCCGCCTCCTGTCACGGCATGGATGATCCCGAAGGTGTCGAAGAGCGCATAGACCGAGTTCACCACCAGCAGGAAGAAGGTCGTGGGCGCGAGAAGGGGAAAGACGATGGTCCAGAACCGCCTCCGCGCCGAGGCGCCGTCGATGGCGGCGGCTTCGAGCAATGAGCGAGGAATGGCCTGCAAGCCCGCCACGAAGAACAGGAAATTGTAGCTGATCTGCTTCCAGCTGGCCGCGGCCACCACCAGCGCCATGGCTTGGCTTCCATCGAGCAGCGGATCCCAGCGGATGCCGAGCTGCCGGAGCGGCCAGGCCAGCGTGCCGAAGGACGGGTTGAACAGGAACAGCCACAGCATCCCCGCGATGGCCGGCGCCACTGCATAGGGCCAGATCAGCAGCGTCCGGTAGAAGCCGCGGCCGCGCAGCACCTTCTCGGCCTGGACCGCCAGCAGAAGCGCGATGGCCATGGAGAAGAAGGCTGTCAGGATGGAAAAGACCGCCGTGACCTGGATCGAGTTGAGCCAGGCCGGATCGGACAGCACGCGGCGGAAGTTGGCGAGGCCGACGAAGGTGGTCTTCAGCCCGAAGGCATCCTCGCGCAGCAGCGATTGCCAGAGCGCCTGACCCGCCGGCCAGTAGAAGAACACGGCCGAGATCAGCAGCTGGGGGCCAACCAGCAACCAGGGCAGCAGGCGGTGGGGGAAGGTGGCGCGATGCATGGGGAAAGGCGGGCCGCCCTGAGGGCGGCCCTTCCGGCTCAGCCGCCGACGGCCTGGCGGATGGCCTCGTTCCCGCGCTGGACGGCATTGTCGAGCGCCTGCTGCGCGGTCTGCTGGCCTGCCAGCATCTTCTCGAACTCCTCGTTCTGAATGTCGCGCACCTGCGGCAGGTTCACGAGCCGCACGCCCCTGGAATTCGCGGTCGGCTCCTTGCCCATCATCTGGGTGATCGGCACTTCACGGCCGGGGTTCTGGTCGTAGAAGCCCGAGGACTTGGTTGACTCGTAGGCCTCCATCGTCACCGGCAGGTAACCCGAGGTCTGATGGAGGTATTCCTGCACCTCGGTCTGCGAGAGATACTGGAAGAAGGCCGCGACGCCCTGATAGGTCTCGTCGGACTTGCCTCCCATCACCCAGAGGCTGGCGCCGCCGGGAACGGTGTTCTGCGGCCCGCCCGCCGTCTCGTCATAGGGAAGCTGACCGATGCCATAGTTCATGCCGGACTTCACGATATCGCCCAGACCACCTGAGCTTTCAGTGAAAATCCCGCATTCCCCCGCAAGGAAGATCTGCTTGGCCTCCGACGTCCGCCCGCCATACTTGAACGTGCCGTCCTTGGCGAGATCGGCCAGTTTCTGGAAGTGGTTCACGAAGACGGGCGCGTTGATCTGCAATTCGGCGTTGGGGTCGGCAAGGCCGTTCTCGTTCGTGGCGTAGGGCACGTCGTTCCAGGCCGCGAAATTCTCGAGATGGATCCAGGTGAGCCAGGTCGAGGTATAGCCGCAGGGCGCAGCACCGCTTTCCCTGATCTTCGCAGCCATGTCCCAGACTTCGGCCCAGGTCTTCGGCGGGGTTTCGGTGTCGAGGCCGGCCTTCTCGAAGATGTCCTTGTTGTAATACAGGATCGGCGAGGACGAGTTGTAGGGGAAGGACAGCATCGTGCCGTCCGGCTTCGAGTAATAGGCGACGATGCCCGGCAGGTAGCGCGACTTGTCGAATGCATCGCCCAGCACCTCGGCCACCGGCATGATCGCGCCCTCGGCCGCCATCATCACGCCCGTTCCCACGTCGAAGACCTGCATGATGTCGGGCGCCTGCCCGGCGCGGAAGGCAGCTATGCCCGCGTTCAGCGTCTCCGGATAGGTGCCCTTGAACACGGGCATGACCTTGTAGTCGGACTGGCTGGCGTTGAAGTCCGTGGCGATCTTCTCGACCACCTCGGCATTGGCGCCCGTCATGGCATGCCACCAGCTGATCTCCGTCTGGGCGGCCGCCGTGGTTGCCTGGGCTGCTACGGCCAGCGCCGTGACGGAAAGGAACGTGCGTCGGTTCATGAGCTTCTCTCCCTGCTGGAGGACCGGACGCCCCGTGGCTTATCCGGTCCGCATGACGGGCGTGCGACATGCGCCTCGGGCCGCGGGGTCTCCTCTCCCGCCGCGGCCACCGCCCGGCCGTCCATGTGGCTGATGTTCAACCCTTTCCCGTAAATGCGCAATATGAGAATAATACGTCGGGCGCCTTCCGCAGCGTCAGGCCTTGGTCCCCTGCGGCTGCCCGAGCCGCCGCGGCGGCACCTGCTTGCGCATCCGGCTTTCGCGCAGGGCGCCGATCTCGGTCAGGATCGGATGGGCGGCCGAGGTGACATGCGCGTTCAGCCGCTTCAGGTCGCGCAGAAGGTCGAGATGGATGGTGCTGGTCTCCATCGCCTCGGGGCGGCCCGCCCGCAACCGGCCAAGATGGCGCTCGGCCGACAGCGCCTCGAGGCGGCGGATCTCGACCTTCGACTCGACCAGCTGGCGCGCCAGATCGGCGTCGCGCCCCAGGAACACCGCCTGCGCAAGGCGAAGGTTCGCGATCGTGCGGTCGTGCACCTCGGCAAGTTCGGCGGCGCCTTCGGACGAGAAGGCCAGCCGCTTGCGGATCTTCTTCAGGGCTGCCTCGGCGATGCCGTTCTCAATGATGTCGCCCATGTGTTCGAGGTTGATCGCGAACGAGGTGATCTCGTTCGCCCGGGCCACATCCGCCTCGTCAAGCTCGGCGCGCGAGAGGCGGGTGATGTAGAGCTTGATCGCTTCGGTCAGCAGGTCGACATCCGGTTCGAGCCGCGCCACCTCGAGGGCCGCGACCTCGTCGTTCTGCAGCAGCGCCTGCCGGCTCCGCTCCAGCATCGTGCCGATGATGTCGCCCACGCGCAGCGTCTCGCGCGCGGCGACGGCAAGCGCCATGCCGGGCGTGTCGAGCAGGCTTTCGTCGAGATATTCGGCGCCCCGCCCGCTCTCCGCCGGTTCCGGAAGCAGCCGCTCCATGAGCCGGCAGAGCAGGCCGGCCAGCGGCAGGAACACCACCAGAAGCACGGCGCTGAAGCCGAGATGGGCCACGATCACCTGCAGGCCGGGATCGGCAATCGCCGTGGCGAGCAGATCGGCAAGCGGCTCCGCCAGAAGCAGGACCGCCGCAGCCCCCACCATGCGCACCGCGAGATTGCCGAGCGTGATCCGACGTGCCGCAGGCCCCTCGGCCGAGACGGCGAGCCAGGGCGTCACGGCGCCGCCGACATTGGCGCCGGCCACGAGGGCAAGCGCGGGCTCCGGCCCCACCACGCCCGCGGTGGCCAGGATCATGACCAGCAGCACGACGGCCAGCGAGGAGGAACTGGCCACGGCGAGCCCCGCGGCGAGGATGGCCGCGATCAGCGGCGCCTCTCCCAGTCCGGCGATCACCAGCGCCACGGTCGCCGAGCCCTGCAGCGGCGCGGTCACTTCCGCCATCAGGCGCAGCGCGAGGAGCATGATGCCAAGCCCCAGCACCGCGCGGCCGATCCCGCGGCCGCGCGTTGCCTGTGCCACGGAAAAGGTGGCGACGCCCGCAAGGATGCAGAGGCTTGCCACCCAGTGCAGATCGACCGAGAGGATGGCTGCCACCAGTGCGGTTCCGAGGTTCGCCCCCAGCATCACCGCCTGCGCCATCGGCGCCGGCACGATGCCGCGCGCCGCGAAGGATCCGGTGATCACCGCCGTCGCCGTGCTGGATTGCAGGCCGAGCGTGGCCAGCATCCCCCACAGCGCGGCGAGCAGCCGGTTCCTTGTGCCGCGCGAGATCCAGAGCCGCAGCGTCGCGCCGAACGCCCGCATGACGCCGGTGCGGATCAGGCGCAGCCCCCAGAGAAGCAGGGCGGCAGCGGCGAGCAGGTCGATGAACTGGACGGTGGGATGCACTTCGCTCACCACTGGAAAGGGAAGGACAACACGGTCGCGCGCGGTCCGGTTCCCTCAGGCCGAGGCGCGGGCGTCCGCGAGGATCATCTCGGCCGCCTTCTCGGCGATCATCAGCGTGGGAGAGTTGGTGTTGCCGGAGGTGATCGTCGGCATGATCGAGGCATCGGCGATGCGCAGCCGCCCCAGCGCCCGGAAGCGGAGCCGCGGGTCCACCACGCTCGCCTCGTCCGCGCCCATGCGGCAGGTGCCGACCGGGTGGAAGATCGTGGTGCCGATCCGGCCCGCGGCCTCGACCAGCTCCTCGCGGGTCTGGAATTCGGAACCGGGGCGGTATTCCTCGGGGCGGAAGCGGGCGAAGGCGGGCTGCGAGGCGATGTGGCGCGCGATGCGGATCGAGCGCACGGCAACCTCGCGGTCGCTCTCGGTCGAGAGGTAGTTCGGCGAGATGGCCGGCTGGCGGACCGGATCGGGCGACTTCAGGTGCACGCTGCCCCGGCTGTCGGGTCGCAGGTTGCAGACGCTGGCGGTCATGCCGGGGAAAGGGTGGACCTTGTCGCCGAACTTGTCGAGCGAGACGGGCTGGACGTGGAACTCGAGATCCGGGGTCGCCTTTTCGGGGCCCGAGCGGGTGAAGATGCCGGCCTGGCTCGGCGCCATCGACATGGGCCCCGAGCGGCGCAGCAGGTATTCCACCCCGATCGCGGCGCGTCCGAACAGGCTCGTGGCCTTCTCGTTCAGCGTCGGCACGCCGTGGACCTTGAACACGAGGCGCAGTTGCAGATGGTCCTGCAGGTTCGCGCCGACCGCGGGGGCGGCGGCCACGACCTCGACCCCGGCCGCCTTCAGCACCTCGGGATCGCCGATCCCTGACAACTCGAGGATATGCGGCGAACCGATGGCGCCCGCCGACAGCACGACCTCGCGTCCGGCACGCAGCTCGCGCAGTTCGCCCCCTTGCCGGCAGAGCACACCGCGGACCTCGCCGTCCTCCACGATCAGGCGGACCACCTGCGCCTCGGTCATCACCCGCAGGTTCGGCCGCTTCAGCGCGGGGCGCAGGAAGGCCTTGGCGGTGTTCCAGCGGATGCCCGAGCGCTGGTTGACGTCGAAATAGCCGCCGCCCTCGTTCGAGCCGCGGTTGAAATCGTCGGTCCGGGGAATGCCGGCCTGCTCGGCCGCGTCGAGGAAGGCGTCGAGCACCGCCCAGCGGACGCGCGCCCGCTCCACCCGCCACTCGCCGCCCGCGCCATGGTGATCGCTCGCGCCCAGATGATGGTCCTGCTGGCGGCGGAACAGCGGCAGCACGTCTTCCCAACCCCAGCCGGTGCAGCCCATCTGCCGCCAGCCGTCGTAATCCTCGGCCTGGCCGCGCATGTAGATCATGCCGTTGATCGAGGAACAGCCGCCAAGCACCTTTCCGCGCGGGTAAATCAGCGCGCGGCCGTTCAGGCCCGCCTCCGGCTCCGTGGTGAAGCACCAGTCGGTGCGGGGATTGTTGATGCAGTAGAGGTAACCCACCGGGATGTGGACCCAGTGGTAGTTGTCGCGCTTGCCGGCCTCGATCAGCAGCACCCGGTTCCGCGGGTCCTGCGACAGGCGGTTGGCCAGCACGCAGCCCGCGCTGCCGGCCCCCACGATGATGTAGTCGGCGTCCATCTCAGCGCTCCGGGTTGAAGCCGAGGCGGCGACCGAGCCGCGAGGCATAGAACTCGCCGACGATCCCGCGCCGGAAGAGCAGCACGCAGGCCATGAAGACGAGGCCGGTGATGATCGTCACCGGAAAGTCCGACGTGGCGAGGTAGTTCTGCAGCGTCACCACCAGCCCCGCGCCGATCACCGGGCCAACCAGTGTGCCGATTCCGCCAAGCAGCGTCATCAGGATCACCTCGCCCGACATCTGCCATGTCACGTCGGTCAGCGTGGCGAACTGGAACACCAGCGCCTTGACGCCCCCCGCGAGGCCCGCCAGCGCAGCCGACATCACGAAGGCGCCCAGCTTGTATTCCGCAACCGAATACCCCAGCGAGATCGCCCGCGGCTCGTTCTCGCGGATCGCCTTGAGGATCATCCCGAAGGGAGAGTTCACGAAGCGCCAGATCGCGAGCATTCCCAGCGCGAAGACGCCGAGCACGAAGTAATACATGTTGGTGGTGACCGAGAGGTCGATGACCCCGAACAGGTGGCCGCGGGGGACGGACTGGATGCCGTCCTCGCCATGGGTGAAGGACGCCTGCAGGCAGAAGAAGAAGAACATCTGGCTGAGGGCGAGGGTGATCATCGCGAAATAGATCCCCTGCCGCCGGATGGCGATGGCGCCCATCACCAGCCCCAGCACCGCAGCCCCCGCCATGCCGAGCAGCAGCCCGAACTCGGGCGGCCAGCCCCAGACCTTCACCGCGTGGGCGGTGAAATAGGCCGAGCCGCCGAAGAAGGTGGCGTGGCCGAAGGACAGAAGGCCGGTGTAGCCGAGAAGCAGGTTGAAGGCCGCCGCAAAGAGCGCGAAGCACAGAAGCTTCATCAGGAAGATCGGATAGAGGAAGAACGGCGCCGCGATCAGGGCTACCGCCGCCGCCACCAGAATGGCGATCTTCAGCGCGCCCACGCGCGGATGGGGTTTTGCGGCCTGCGCGGTCTGGGACGAGCCACTGGCCATGTCACGCATCCTTTCCGAAGAGACCCGCGGGACGCAGGATCAGCACGATCGCCATGATGACGAAGATCACGATGTTGGAAGCCTCGGGGTAGAAGACCTTGGTCAGCCCCTCCGCGATGCCCAGCATGTAGCCGGTGACGATGGCGCCGAGGATCGAGCCCATGCCGCCCACGACCACCACGGCGAAGACCACGATGATCAGGTTCGACCCCATCAGCGGCGAGACCTGATAGACCGGCGCCGCCAGCACCCCCGCAAAGCCCGCCAGCGCCGCACCAAGCCCGTAGGTGAAGGTCAGAAGCAGGGGCACGTTCACTCCGAAGCTCTGGACCAGCACCGGGTTCTCGGTCGCCGCCCTGAGGTAGGAGCCGAGCTTGGTCTTCTCGATCAGCAGCCAGATGCCAAGGCAGACCGCGAGCGAGGCCACCACCACCCAGCCGCGGTAGATCGGCAGGAACATGAAGCCGAGGTTCACCGCCCCGGTCAGCGCGGCCGGCGGCGCATAGGGCTGGCCCGAGGTTCCGAAGAACCAGCGGAACGTCCCCTCGATGGTCAGGGCAAGACCGAAGGTGAACAGAAGCCCGTAGAGCGGATCGAGCTTGTAGAGCCGCGAGAGCATGGTCCGCTCGATCACCGCGCCCAGAAGCCCCACTATCAGCGGCGCGATGAGCAGGGCGGGCCAGTAGCCGATCCCCGTCTGGGTCAGCAGCAGAAGCGCCGCGAAGGCGCCGGCCATGTATTGCGCGCCATGCGCGAAGTTGATGACGCGCAGCAGGCCGAAGATCACCGCCAGCCCCAGCGACAGCAGCGCATAGAACGACCCGTTGATCAGGCCGACCAGAAGCTGCCCGAACAGCGCCGCGGTCGGAATGCCGAAGATCGTCATCATCTCACACCCCCAGCACCGAGTTCAGCATCGGCATGTTCTCCGGCAGGTCCTCGACGGGGAATTCCGCCACCATCCGCCCGTGGTCCATCAGGTAGAAACGGTCCGCAACCTTCGAGGCGAAGCGGAAATTCTGCTCGACCAGCACGACGGTCATGCCGCGATCCTTCAACTCCATCAGCACCTCGCCGATACGCTGGATGATGACCGGAGCAAGGCCCTCGGTCGGCTCGTCCAGAAGCAGGCAGCGCGCGCCCGTGCGCAGGATGCGGGCCATGGCAAGCATCTGCTGCTCGCCGCCCGAAAGCTTGGTTCCGGGACTTGAACGCCGCTCTGCAAGGTTCGGAAAAAGCTCGTAGATCTCGGCGACGGACATGCCCCCTGGAGCGACGATGGGGGGCAGCATCAGGTTCTCCTCGACCGACAGGGTCGCGAAGATGCCGCGCTCCTCGGGCACGAAGCCCAGGCCCGCGCGGGCGGTCCGGTGCAGCGGGACCGGCATCATGTCGCGTCCGTCGAACGCGATCCGCCCGGTCCGCTTCCTGAGGATGCCCATGATGGCGCGCAGGGTCGTGGTCTTGCCCATGCCGTTGCGGCCGAGGATGCAGATCGTCTCGCCCTCCTCGACGAACAGGTCGACCCCGTGCAGCACGTGGCTTTCGCCATACCAGGCGTGAAGGCCGGTGACCTCCAGCAGCGTCATGCGTCCTCCGTTCCCATGTAGGCCGTGCGCACGCGCGGGTCCGCGCTGACGGTGGCATAGTCGCCGTGGGCAAGGATCTCGCCCCGCTGCAGCACGGTGACGTGGTGGCAGATGTCGGCCACCACGCTCAGGTTGTGCTCGACCATCAGGACCGCGCGGTGGCGGGCGACCTCGCGGATGATCTCGGACACCATGCGCACGTCCTCCTGGCCCATGCCGGCCATCGGCTCGTCCAAGAGCAGCACCTCGGGGTCGAGCGCGAGGGTCGTCGCGATCTCCAGCACGCGCTTGCGGCCATAGGACAGGTCCGCCGCCCGCACGTCGCGGTAGCGGCTCAGGCCCAGCTCCTCGATCAGCACCTCGGCGCGGCCGTTCAGTCTGTCAAGCGCGCGGAGCGGCAGCCAGAACTGCACGGCCAGTTCCGCCGGGCGCTGCAGCGCCACGCGGACATTCTCGAGCACCGTCAGATGCGGAAAGACCGCCGAGATCTGGAACGACCGCACCATCCCCATGCGCGCGACGCGGTCGGGGCGCATCCGGGTGATGTCGGTGCCAAGCAGCGTGATCGTGCCGCGGCTTGGTTGAAGAAACTTCGTCAAAAGGTTGAAGACGGTTGTCTTTCCTGCACCGTTCGGGCCGATCAGCGCATGGATCCGCGCGTGGTGCACGTCGAGGTCGACGTTGTTCACCGCGGTGAAGCCGCCGAAATCCCGGCCGAGGCCGCGGGCGGACAGCACCACCCGCGGCTCGTGGTCTGCGACCATCGACATGATCAGTTCGTGACGAGCGGGCAGCCGCTCTCGGCGGGGTCGAGATAGGCCTGATCGCCCGGAATGGTGGCGAGGACGTTGTAGTAGTCCCACGGCACGTCGCTGTCGCCGGGCTTCTTCACCTCGAGCAGATAGACGTCCGAGATCATCCGGCCGTTTGGCGCAACCTTGCCGCCTTGCGCGAAGACATCCTCGACCGGCAGTTCGTGCAGCTTTGCGGCAACGGCCTCGGTCGCGTCGGTGCCGGCGGCCTCGATCGCCTTCAGATAGGACAGGACGGCGGAATAGGTTCCGGCATGGACCATGTTCGGCATGGCGCCGGTGCGCTCCATGAAGCGCTTGCCGAAGGCGGCGCTGTCCTCGTTCCGGTTCCAGTAGAAGCTTTCGGTCAGCGTGAGGCCCTGCGCCGATTCGAGGCCCAGCCCGTGCACCTCGGCCAGCGTGAAGAGCAGCGCCGCAAGCCGCTGTCCGCCCTGCACGACGCCGAACTCGCCAGCCTGCTTGATGGCGTTCTGCGTGTCGAGGCCGGCATTGGCCAGCCCGATGACCTTGGCGCCCGAGGCCTGCGCCTGCAGCAGGAAGGACGAGAAATCCGTCGTCGCCAGCGGATGGCGCACCGCGCCCACGACCTGGCCGCCCTTCTCCTTCACGACGCCGCCGGTGTTCTCTTCCAGCGAATAGCCGAAGGCATAGTCCGCTGTCAGGAAATACCAGGAATCGCCGCCCTGTTCGACCAAGGCACCACCGGTCCCGATGGCAAGCGCATGGGTGTCATAGGCCCAGTGGAATCCGTAGGGCGAGCATTGCTTGCCGGTCAGCTCGGTCGTGGCGGCGCCGGTCGTTATGGTGACCTTCTGCTTCTCCTGCGACAGCGCCTGCACGGCCAGCGCCACCGACGAGGTGGTCAGTTCCATGATCGCGTCCACCTGTTCGGTGTCATACCACTGGCGCGCGATGTTCGAGGCGATGTCGGGCTTGTTCTGGTGATCGGCGGTGACCACTTCCACCGGCTTGTCGAGCACCTTGCCGCCGAAATCCTCGACCGCCATGCGGGCGGCCTCGTAGCTGAACTTGCCGCCGAAATCGGCATAGACGCCGGACTGGTCGTTCAGGATGCCGATCTTGACCACGTCATCGGATACCTGAGCCGCCGCCGGGGCGGCCAGGGCGGCCAGAGACGCCGCCGACAAAAGGACTTTCCGCATCAAAGCTACCTCCCTGGGACGGATGCCATAGGCGCCGTCTCGTGCGAACCTGCCGACCCCGTCCTGTTCATGAATATGCCGCCGAGGCCTCCTCAAACCTCTCGGACCGCTTGAGGATCAACGCTTTCGGCTCTGGACTCAAGCAAATTGTCGCATCTATTTCGCTACATGATCTGTACGTTTCTGAACAGCCAAGGGTGACGCATGGGCAACTTCACATGGGACGACCTGCAGTTCTTCCTGGCGGTGGCCCGCTCGGGACAGCTGTCGCGGGCCGCCCGGCAGCTGCGCACGAGCCATGTCACCGTCTCGCGGCGGATCGACCGGCTCGAGGCCGGGCTGAAGATGCGCCTGTTCGAGCGGAACCCCCGCGGATACGAACTTACCGCCGTCGGGCGGCGGCTGATCGAGACGGCCGAACGGATGGAGGCCGAGGCCGAGCGCATGCAGGTCGACCTTCTCGGCGACGGCCCGGGCCAGCGCGGCGTCCTGCGCATGGCCGTGCCCGAGGGATTCGGAAGCTGGTTCAGCCGCGTCCTGCTGCCGCCCTTCACGCAGCGCTTCCCCAACATCGCGCTGGAGCTGATCACCCTGCCGCAGATCATGTCGCTGTCGCGGCGCGAGGCGGACCTGACGGTGACGCTGGATCCGCCCAAGGCCAGCCCCTACCATTCCGAAAGGATCACCGACTACAGCCTGCACATCTACGCCGCGCGCGACTACCTTGCCGCGCATGCGCCGATCCTCGGGCGGGCCGACCTGCTGAAGCATCCCTTCATCGGCTATATCGAGGAGATGATCTTCGCCCCCGGCCTCGACTACCTGGGAGAGATCCACCCTGGCATCCGCGCGCAGTTCAAGAGTTCGTCGATCTTCAACCAGTTGGCCGCGACGCGGAACGGGCTGGGGCTGTGCGTGCTGCCGTTCTACATCGCCGACATGTTCCCCGATCTCGAGATGGTGCTGCCGCAGGAGGTCGCGCTGCGGCGCACCTACTGGCTGACCTGCCATCGCGACGTCCGGCCGCTTCCCCGCGAACGTTCGGTGATGACCTTCCTCCTTGAGGCGGGGCACAGCCATGGGAGGAGCCTCCTCAACCTTTCCCTGTCCCGAAAATCGGAGGTGGCTACTCCTTTGGATTGATCACGGAACATTAGACAATGATCGACGGTTGATGCATATCGTGTCATGTTAACCAACACGATTAATGCCATGCCGGGATGACGGTCATGAGCCGGATATATTTTAGTTCCCTTTTTGCCATGTTCGCCGCACTCGGGCTGGCGGCGGGTGCTCTTGCGGCCGAGGAGAAGGGGTCCGCCGAGGACAAGGTGTCCATCGAGGTGCCCAAGCCGGGCCCGGACACGATGGAGACCTCCTACCGTTCGATCATCAACCTGCTCGAAGACGAGATCGCGAGTCTCGAGGCGCGCATCACCGTCCTGACCACCGAACGGCGCCGGGAACTGTCCCGGCTGGAGCAGACGCGCGAGGAAACGGCGCGGGTGGAGCGGCAACTCGCCGATCTTCGGAAGATTCAATCGGGGCTCGAGGGGCCGGTCCGCGCCGGCTCGCCCCAGACGCTTTCGGCCGCGGCGGCGCCGGCGGGCGCCGTGCAGGTGCAGATGGCCGAAGCGCCGCGGGACGCGCGCAAGGCCGAACTGGACACGTCGATTGCCAGGGCCGAGGCCGAGCGGGTGCGTCTGACGGATCTGGTCTCGCGGCTTGAACGGCAGGTCGAGGGCGCCGAGTCGCGGCTGAAGACGCTGAATGCCGCCGTTACCGACCGCGACGCCGCGATTCGCACCCTCGAGAGCCGGCATGGCAGCCTGGGGAAGGCGGTGGAGGTTCGCGAAGGGGAGCTTAAGACGCTCGATAGTCGTCATGCCCAACTTTCCGGTGCCGTCACCACCCAGGAGGGCGAGCTGCGCACACTGGAGGATCGACGCAAGGCGCTGGAAAAGACGCTTGGCGAGCGGCAGGCGGCCGTCGCCGCGCTCGAAACCCGGCAGGCGGAGTTGACGAAGGCCGTGACCGCGGGCGAGGAGCGGCTGCGCGATCTCAAGGCCCAGCAGTCGACGGCGGAAGACGACCTCAAGCGGCGACAGGCCGAGATCGGCAAGATCGAGGCGCGACGGGCGGAACTCGACACGGCGATCGCCGCGCTGGAGGACCGCAAGTCCGCAGAAGAATCGCGGCTGGCCGAGGCGGAGGCGCGCATGGCGCTGCTGCAGGCGGCAGAGCGGGAACAGGCCTCGGCTGCCGAGCAGCGCACCCGCGCCTTGCGCGACAGCGAGGACGAGGCCGAAGCACGCGGCGCCACGCTGCTGGATCAGATCAAGGCGCAGGAGGAAGCCCTTGCCCGGATCACTCAGGACGTGAAGAAGGCCGAGCAAAACCTTGTGGATGTACAGAATTCCGCGCAGGCCGAAGCATTTTCCGCCGCAGAACGGATGAAGGATCTGGAGGTGGCGGAGGCGGAGGCGCGGGCGCGCGTCGAGGCTGCCGAACGCGAGGCGCAGGAACGCGAAGAGGCGGTCGCCGGCACGACGCGCAGCCAGCGCGACAGCGAAGAGGCGCTGGCCCGGAACGCCAAGGCCGCCAGCGATCTGGAGGCGCGTCTTGCAGCGCTGTCTCAAGCCGAGCAGGAGGCTCTCGCCCGGATCGCCGAGGCCGAGGCGGAGCTTGCGCGGAAGCGCGAGGCTCTTGCCCGGCCGAAGGAACCGGCGCCTTCCGTTCCCGCCGCGGTCGTGGTGCCCGAGATCGCGGTGCCCGAGGGAGCCATCCCGCGCGAGGCGGAGGCGGTGGCCGGTGCCCTGCTGCTTGCCCCCGGCCTGCCCGCGCCCGGCTCCGCGGAACGCCAGCGGCTGGAGAGGCTGCTGGTGGCGGGGGCCTGCCCGGTCGATGCACTGCGCGAGGCGCTCGGCACGGTGAACCGCCAGACCCTTGTCTCCCTCGTAAGAACCCTGGGCGGCTGCTGAGCCGTCCCGCAGAGCAGGAGGAACCCTTGCCCGTTCTCAGACTGATAGCGATTGCCCTGATGCTCGCCGCCCTGCCGAAGCCCTCCGCGGCGGTGGAGACCAATATCCTCACCGGCGGACCGACCGGCACCTATATCCAGATCGGCCGCGACATTGCGGCCGCCGCCGGCGAATGCGGCATCTCGATGACGGTCCATGAAAGCGCCGGATCGCTTGAGAATTTCCTCGGCGTGCGCCAGCGCCGGGCGACCCAGTTCGGCATCGTGCAATCGGACGTGCTGGAATACCTCAAGACCTTCGCTGCCGACGATCCCGAGGTCGGCCGCGCGATCTTCGGCGTGCGCATCGCCTTCCCGCTCTATGACGAGGAGGTGCACGTTCTGGCGAAGAAGGAGATCGCGGATCTCAAGAGCCTCGCCGGCAAGCGCGTCTCGATCGGCGTCGAGAACTCCGGCACGTTCCTGACCGCGTCGCTGGTGCTGGATCTTGCACAGGTCGCGCCCGGCGAGCTGGTGCTGATGAATCAGGACGACTCGCTTGCCGCGCTGATGGAGGACCGGATCGACGCCTTCTTCTATGTGGCCGGCGCGCCGGCGAAGATCTTCGCCTCGCCGCAGATCGATGCGGCGCGCTTCCATCTGGTGCCGATCTCGGACCCGGTGCTGCGCGAGGTCTACAAGCCGACCACGATCCCCGCCAACGCCTATCCGTTCCAGTCCGAGCCGGTCGAGGCCATCGCCGTGAAGGCGGTGCTGATGACCTACGGCTACGACCCGCGCCGCAACGCCTATCACCGCGAAAGCTGCAAGGCTGTGTCGGACATCTCGCATGTGATCAGCACGCGGTTCCAGAGCCTGCAGGAGAAGGGGCATCCGAAGTGGAAGCAGGTCGACCTGACCGATATTCCGCCCGGCTGGGACATCGGCGAATGCGTCAACGCCGGGCTTGACAGCGCCTATCGGCTGCCGTGCGACCCGGCGCCGGCGCCAGAGGCCGCGCCAACCGTCGAGAGCGAGGCGAACCGCGCCTACCGCCGGCAGATCTGCGCAGTCGTGGGTTGCTGAGCCCACCCATCGCCGGCCCTCGGTTCGTCAACGGGGGCCGGCCGCGCAGGCCAACGCACCATGGCTTCCGGTCAGCGCCCGGCCGGCGCTGATCCACGTCCCGGAACATCCCATTCCTTCGCAGGGGTCACCCCTGCGAAAGAGGCGTTCCACATTCCCCTTCATGCATCATCCTTGACGCCACCATGCGATACCTTCGGGGCAGGCAGGGAAGGCTGGACATGATCAAGTTAGGCAAAATTGCGGACAAGCAATGATTGCGCGGACCCGATCATGCCATAAAACCCGAATGCAGGATCGCCCTGAAGCGCGAGGTTTCGATGACCGGACCCGATAGCACCACGACCTGAGCCTGCCGCGGCCGTCCGGCCCACCGTGTGGTGGATCACATCGGTCGCACTCCGCAATTTCCAATGCTCATCGGGCGAACCCCGGCTGCCGCTTCGGTGCCGGCCGCCAGATGCTGTCTCCGAAGACCGAGGTTCACATCATGTATCGCATCGCAACGGCGACCAGCGGCGACGACAGGATCGGATCGGTGATTGGCGACCACCACTTCGGGGTGAACTTCCTCTTCGACCGCGACCGGCTGGATGCCGGCGATTCCTACCTGCGCGCGGTCAACGACCTCGGGATCTCGACGATCCGCTATCCGGGCGGGACGATCGCCGAGCGGATGTTCGATCTCTCCGATCCCGACGGCACGCTTCAGAACCATGCCTACGGCGACCGGACGCGGATGTTCGACCCGGACGGCGGTGGCCCGCTGCAGGGCTCGACCCTCGGGCTGTGGAGCGCGCTTTCGGCGGCGGGCGCCGCGGGCCTGTCGCTCAGCTTCGTCATGCCCACCATCCGCTTCGCCGGGACCTCCCGCGACGCGGCCGGCAACCGGTACGAGGCGGTGGATGCCGATCTCGTCCGCGCCTTCACCCAGGAGTTCCTGGCCCGCGCCCTCGCGGCGGGCGTGGACATTCCCGCCATCGAGCTGGGCAACGAATGGTGGGCCGACAATTCCGATGTCTTCGGCGAGAACCTGAGCGCGGTGGAATACGGCCGCATCGCCAGCCGTCTGGCAATGGTCATCCAGGGCGCGATCGATGATTTCCGGGCCACGAACGACCTGCCTCGGGACTGGGTCGAACCCGAGATCCTGGTGCAGGTCGGCCCCGGCGGCCGGGCCGAACAGGTGCTGCCGAACGGCGAGCCCGTGCCCGAGGGCTACACCGGACCCACGGTCAGCGCGACGCAGCTGATCTTCGCTGAATTCAACCTCGCGGCGGAACAGCGGGCGGTGGACGGTCTTCTCACCCATCGCTACCTCACCGGGACCTCGGTCGATGGCTGGGCCTACAACCCCTTTGCAGCCTGGGACCGGATGGCGGATGGCAACGCGAACTTCGGCGACCTGTCCCGCTATGTGTCCGAGTGGAACGTCTCGGCGCGCAACGACGACATCTCGGGCCTGAAGATGGCGCCCTGGCTCGTCGCCATGTTCGCCGAGGCGGTCCAGGCCGGCGTCGACCACGCCAATGTCTGGAGCGTCCAGCAGAACAACGCCACGCGGCTGTCCACCACCACCGGGCTGGCCGGGGAAACCTACCGCGGCCTGACCATCGCGGGCGAGACGCTGCGGATCATGAACGAGCAGCTGGTCGGGCTCCAGTCGCTGAACCTGCGCGCCATGCCCGAAACCATGATGGTCGAGGCGTTCGGCAGCACCTCGAAGACCGTGCTGTTCATCTCCAACATGACCGGCCAGACGATGACCGGAGAGTTCGACGTATCCGACATCGCGGCGGGCTACCAGCATGTCTGGGCGAGCAGCCTCGGGGCGGCGTCGGGCGATCCGCTGGCGGCCGACGCCGTGGCGCGGATCGGGTTCCTTGCTGCCGTCGACCTGATGAGCGGCAACCTGCTGTCGGTCTCGCTCGATGCCTACGAGACGCTCTGCATCGAGTTCACGCTGGACCGGTCGGGGGTGCGGATCAACGGCCGCAGCCTCGACGACACGCTGTCGGGCTCGGGCGCAGGCGATGCCATCACGGGCGGCAGCGGCAACGACCGGATCGACGGCAGCGCCGGCGCCGACTCGATCCGCGGCGGCGCGGGCGTGGACCGCCTGTTCGGCGGTGTCGGATCCGATGTGCTCGAAGGGGAAGACGGCAATGACGTGGTCAGCGGCGGCATCGGCGCGGACATCCTGCGCGGGGGCCGCGGCATCGACTATCTCCGGGGCGATGCCGGCAGCGACCGGCTGATCGGCAACACGGGCGGCGACTACCTGACCGGTGGGGCAGGGGTGGACACCTTCGTCTTCGGCTCGACCGAGGACAGCCGTCCCGGCACGGTCCGCGACACGATCACCGACTTCGTCCCCGGGATTGACACGATCCAGCTTTCGGGGATTGACGCCAACATCCGGCTTGCGGGCGATCAGGCCTTCCGCTTCATCGGCAGCGGCTCCTTCTCGGCCGAGGCGGGAGAGCTTCGCTGTGTGGCGCGGAACGGCGGCCGGCTGATCGAGGGCGACGTCGATGGCGACGGCGTCGCGGAATTCCAGATCTTCCTGGAAGATCCGGTCACCGTCGGCGCGGGCGACTTCCTGCTCTGATCGGGCGGGCCGGCCACCGCTGCGCCCGGGGTCTCACCCGCCACATCGGCGGCCGCAAGGGCCGAGAACCGTCGCGCCGCTGCCCCGTGGCCGCCGCTCTGGCCGCACCGCCGGAAGGCGCGAAGAAATACCCGCCAGCGGACTCAAATCCTGCACCGGACGGCCGTTGATCAGCCGTGAGTTGAGCGCGACATCCGTGCGCGCAGCAAGAGGCACCAGCATGGACGGAACTATGCAATCGGCAGCGGGCGGCCGGATCGGACCGGAAGAGGGGAAGGCATGACACGCACGGTGCTTGCGGTCGACGACTCACCCTCCATCCGCTGCATGGTGGCGCTGACGCTGCGCGAGGCGGGATACGAGGTGATCGAGGCCGCGGACGGGCAGCAGGCGCTGGAGATGGCGCTGTCGCGTCGCGTCGACGCGATCCTGACCGATCAGAACATGCCGCGTCTGGACGGTCTGGGCTTCATCCGCGCCTATCGCAGCCATCCGGAGGGGCGCGGCACGCCGATCGTCTTCCTCTCCACCGAATCCGCCGACCGGCTGAAGGCCGAGGCCCGCGAGGCAGGGGCGCTCGGCTGGATGGTCAAGCCCTTCACCCAGGCCCAGCTGCTTGCCGTGATGAAGAAGGTTCTCGGCTAGCCCCGCGTGGACGTCATCAGTGGGGCGGTGTTCACGAGGCCCCGGTTTATCTCGCCCGGCGCCCCGTCCCGGGCCATCCAGGAAAGTCCGACATGCGTCTCACCATCCGCAGCAAGCTGGGGGCCACCTTCCTCGCCATCTTCACCATGGCCGGCGGCACGAACCTCTACGCACTTTACACCATCGACCGGCTGAGCGACGACATCTCGACGCTGGTCCAGCGCGACTTCGAGCGGGTGCGACTCGCCGAGCGGTTGAACGCCGAACAGCTGCGCATGAAGGGTGCGGTGCGCGATCACATGCTGTCGCCCGCGGGCGAGAAGGCCGCCATGCTCGAAGGCGTGAACGAGGCCCGGGCCGGCATGCGCGCGGCCTTCGACGGGCTGGTGAAGGTCTCGGACGCCGGGGATCGCGAGAAGCTCGCGGAATACGAGGACCTGTGGAAGCGGTCGATCGAGGTGAACGACAGGGCCCTGCTGCTGTCGGGTCAGGGGCGGCTGGAAGACGCGCGCAAGCTGCTGTGGGCAAACTACTTCACCCAGCTTCAGAACGGCCGGATGGAGATCGTGGAGACGCTGCGCGACCGCAACATCGTCGCGCTGAACGAGACGCGCGCCGCGGCCGAGGCGGCCCGCCTGTTCGTCATGCAGGTGATGGTGGCGACGATCACCCTCGCCACCATTCTGGCCTTCGCCGCGGCCGGCTGGCTGATGCTGTCGATTGGGCGCGGCCTTGCGCGGGCGCTGGCCTTGACGCGGCGCGTGGCCGACGGCGATCTGACCGAGACCGCGGACCTGAAGGGCAATGACGAGATCACCGATCTCCTGTCGGCCTCGAATGCCATGGTGATGCGCCTGCGCGAGGTCGTGTCGCGCGTGACCTCGACCGTGGGGCAGGTCTCGACGGGCAGCGCCGAGGTGGCGGCCACGTCCGAACAGCTGTCGCAGGGTGCGAACGAGCAGGCCTCGGCCACCATTCAGGCTTCGGCTTCGGTCGAACAGATGGCCGCGAGCATCCGGCAGGGCGCCGACAACGCCTCGCGCACCGAGCAGATGGCGCGGCAGTCGGCAGGGGCCGCGCGCGAGAGCGGGCAGGCGGTCTCGGACGCGGTGAGCGCGATGCAGTCCATCGCCGAGAAGATCGGCATCGTGCAGGAGATCGCGCGCCAGACCGACCTTCTTGCGCTGAACGCCGCGGTCGAGGCCGCACGGGCGGGCGAACATGGCCGCGGCTTCGCGGTTGTGGCGGCCGAGGTGCGCAAGCTGGCCGAGCGCAGCCAGGCCGCCGCGGCCGAGATCTCGGCCCTGTCGTCCACCACCTCACGGTCGGCGGTCGCGGCGGCCGGCCGGATCCACGAACTGGTGCCCGACATCGAGCTGACCGCGGGGCTGGTGGCCGAAATCTCCAACGCCTCGATGGAGCTGACCGCCGGGGCGACGCAGGTGAGCCTTGCCATCCAGCAGCTCGACGTGGTGACCCAGCAGAACAACACCGCGGCCGGGCAGCTGTCCGCGAGTGCGGCTGACCTGTCCGACCGGGCCGAGGATCTGCGGATGGCCGTGGCCTATTTCCGACTGCGCGCGGCCGAGGAAGCGGTCGCGCAACCGGCGCTGAAGGTGGTGGCGTCGCGGGCGCCCGCGCCGGTGGCGAAAGCCGCGCCGAAGCTGCGCAACGGTGGCTTCGACTTCCAGCTCCGCGACGCGGACGACGAAGACGAGGGTTTCCAGAGGTCGCAGGTCGCCTGACCCATCCCCTCGAAAAAGGGCCGGGGCGCGGTGTCCGACAGGACCCGCGCCTTTTGCATTCTATGCCAGAATGAAAAGCATGCTGATGAATACCGAAGCCGCGATATACATCGGGACGGCGAGGTTCAGCAGCACATGCTCGGGCTCCGCCCCGTCGTCGGCCGGGCCTGCGGCCGGTCCCCAGAAGGGCGGACCCGGTCGCCAGGCGTCGCGACGAAAGCTCGCGAGCGGCCGGATCGGCCGCCGAACCTGCATCTCCGATGCCTCCGGCAAGGTAATGGCACGGGATCTGGCACTCGTCCCGGCGGTTGGGCCGCTGTCAGGACTTCCGTTGCAGGGAGGCTGTAGCTCGTCGGGTTGCATGGTCTTGAACAGATCCGCTCTTGCGCAGCAGGCACAACTAAAGGCTGTAGTGAACTCTCTCGTTCGGGGATAGTGTGTCAAGTTGACACAATCAAGCGATATCCTCGGCTGGTGATCAAGTCACAGACAGGTGGGAATTTTTTCGGCCATCCGGGGGGCGTTCCCGTTGCGCCGGCCGCCCGGCGACCTATCCTTGGCAGCCCCCTTCGCAAGAGTGTCGCCTGTGACAGCATCCCGTCCCGAACCCCGTCCCCTGGCCGTCCCGAGCGGCCGCCTGTCCCGCCTTGCCCGCTTCGGCGGCCTTGCCTCGGGCATCGCCGGCAACGTGGCGCTGAACGGCGCGCGGCAGATCGCGCAGGGACGGCGGCCCGTGATGAGCGACCTGATCCTGACGCCCGCCAACGTCGCCCGGCTGGCCGAGCAACTGGCGCAGATGCGCGGCGCCGCGATGAAGGTGGGCCAACTGCTGTCGATGGACGCGGGCGAGATGCTGCCGCCGGAACTGGCCGACATCCTCGGCCGGCTGCGCGCCGAGGCGCATTACATGCCGCCGCCGCAGCTGCGCTCGGTGCTGACCGCGGCATGGGGGGCCGACTGGCACCGGCGCTTCCGCACCTTCAACGTCCGGCCCATCGCGGCGGCGTCGATCGGTCAGGTCCACCGAGCCGTCACGCGGGAGGGCGAGGATCTTGCGGTCAAGGTCCAGTATCCCGGCGTCCGGCGCTCGATCGACAGCGACGTGGACAATGTCGCCGCGCTGATGCGCCTCTCGGGCCTTGTGCCGAAGGGACTCGATCTTGGCGCGATGCTGGACGAGGCGAAGCGCCAGCTGCACGAGGAGGCCGATTACGAACGCGAGGGCCGCTGCCTGTCGCGCTTTGCGGCGCTGCTGGGCGGCGATGCCCGGTTCCGCGTGCCGGACCTGCACGTGCGGTTCACGACGCGCGACGTGCTGGCGATGGGCCATGTCGGCGGCGGCCCGGTCGAGGATCTGGCGTCGGCCCCGCAGGCCGAGCGGGACCGTGTCACGGCCCTGCTGATCGGGCTGATGTTCCGCGAGCTGTTCGAGTTCCGCCTGATGCAGACCGATCCGAACTTTGCCAACTACCGCCACGATGCGGAGACGGGGCAGGTGGTGCTGCTGGATTTCGGCGCCACGCGGGAAGTGTCGGCCGACCTGTCCGAAGGCTATCGCGGCCTGTTGCGGGCCGGTCTGGCGGGCGATGCCGCGGCCACGCGACGGGCGGTGTTCGACATGGGCTTCATCTCGGATGCGGTGCCGGAGGACATCCGGTCCCTGATGCTGGAGATGCTCGAGATCTCGATGGAGCCGCTCCGCGCGCGCTGGTTCGACTTCGGCGGCACCGACGTGGCGATGCGGCTGCGCGACCTGGGCATGGCGATCGGCGAGCGGCGCGAGATTCACCACCTGCCGCCGGTCGAGACCTTCTACATCCAGCGCAAGTTCGGCGGCATGTATCTGCTGGCCAGCCGGCTGCGTGCAAGGGTGGCAATCCGCGAGCTGATCGAGCCGCATCTCTAGCCGCCGCGTGACCTTGTCACAGGGCGCGGGGCGGCCGAGGCCGTAAGGTGCCGCCGTCGCGGCGCCGCCGCGTCGCTTGGTCAGGAAGAGTCGCCCATGTCGCCCCGCATTGCCCTCACGCTTCTGATGCTGGCATCGCCTGCCGGTCTCGCCGCGCAGCCGATCCCGTTCTACCCGGAAAAGACCGAGGAATGCCTTGACGAGCGGGCCGTCCCCGGTGGGGCTGCCGCCTGCATCGGCCTTGCCGCCGACCTCTGCCGCCGCGAGACGCGGGGCGCGACCGAGGTCGAGGAGGCGGCCTGCATGGCGGCCGAGGCGAACTGGTGGCGCGACCGCATGTCGAAGGCCTATGACGCCGCCATGAAGGAGGCCGCCCTGCGGGATGTCGAGTTCGCGAAGTCCATCTCGCAAGGCGGGTCGCGGATGACGGACGATCTGGAACTCATGCAGGCCGCCTGGAAGGACTGGAGCGAGAAGCGCTGCTTCTTCGAGGCGATGCGCCGCCGCGGCAAGCCCGACCGGATGGTCGTCGCCTCGGAATGCCTGATGCGGCGGACGGCAGAGCAGGCACTGCTGCTCGAGGCAGCGGCGGGCCGCAAGCCCTGACGTCAGGCGGGCCGGCGCCCGCGCCGGTCCGCTCAGGCAGACTGGCGCAGCGCCGTGATGCAGCGGGTCGGAATGTGGAAGTAGCGGCCGATCTGTTCGTCCGTCAGGCCGAGATCCGTGAAGGTGTCGATCACCCGACCGGGCGAAGGCGCCATCAGCACCTCGGCGCAGGCGCAGACGATGCGCCCGTGTGCGTCAATTTCCTGCTCGCCCGTGCAAAGCCCGGCCGCCTTGCGGAAGCATGCCAGCCGGTCGGCCGCATGCGGTGTGGGGCTGCGCAGGTCCTCATGTGCCCGGTGCCTTCGGCTGTGAAAAACCCCGGCGCGCCGGACGCTCGCTTCATCTGTCATGGGGCAGTCCTCCTCCTCCTGCACCACTGTCGCCAAGGCGACGCGGCAAGTCTCTGCCAAGCCGGCGGGAAGTCAATCACGATCTGCGCTGCAACTGCAGCCCAATCCCGTGCCATTGTTGAATAATTCCCTGCAAGGGACTGATCTTGCGAGCCTGCGGCGCGATGCCGTGCCGCGGCGTCAAGCCGACGAATTCTTGTGGAAAAATTGATTCGCTTCACCCGGGGCGGCTCTTTGCAGCCAAAAACGACTCAGACCAAGGTCGTAGAGGGCGCCCTCAGCCGGTGGCGGGCAGCGGCCGCGCCGGTGACAGCGTGACGACGCTGAGGCCGGCGAAGACCAGCACCGCGCCCAGAAGACCCGCGCCGGTCATGGTCTCGCCCACCACGAAGACAGCGAGCAGCCACGCCGTCAGCGGCTCGACCAGCGACAGCGTCACCGCCGTGGAGGTCGTCAGCCGGGCGAGGCCCCGCGTGAAAAACGCATAGGCCACGCCGGTGGTGACCATCCCCAGAAACAGCAGCGCGGGCCATGCGTCAGGATCGGCGGCCCAGCCGACCGGCAGGATGAAGAGAACCGGCACCGTCACGAGCGCGGCCGTGCCGAAGGTGGCCGCGGCGAGGGTGCCCGGCGGGACAGTCCCGCCGATCCGGCCGGTGGCCAGCGAATAGGCCGCATAGGCCGCGCCCGCAATGGCCGCCAGCGCAATGCCGGACAGCGCCGCGGAGCCCGTCGGCCTGTCCACCACCAGCAGCACGGCGCCGAGGATCGAGAGCGCCTGGCCGAAGGCCCTGAGCGGGGTGGGCAGCCGTCGCAGCACGACGGCCTCGTAAAGGGTGACCCAGATCGGCGCGCTGCCGATGGCGATCGCGGTGCCGACGCCGACGCCCGCCATCGTCACGGCCACGAAAAACAGCAGGTTGTAGAGGCCGATGGCTGCGCCCGCGGCGATGACGGGGCGCAGCGGCAGGCGTCTGAATGCTCGCCGGCTTTCCGCCACCGTGACCGCCATCAGCCCGAGGGTCAGTGCGCCGACGGACAGCCGGATCGCCGCCACGACCAGCGGCTCGCGTTCGGGGGGAAGCAGCGTCTGGATCGTGCCGGCCGTTCCCCAGAGGATTGCGGCGAGGATCACGGCGGTCAGGCCAAGGCTTCGGGCGGAGGCGGACATGGCACGCACTTGTAGGGTCAAGCCGTCAGGCAGCGGAAGGAGTGGGAGCTCCGCCCGCAACGCCTCGTGTCGTACAAGCCGGCAGACGCGCCGAAGGATCGGCTGCGCGCGAAAGGCTGCGGTCATGCAAAGCGGCGGTCATGTCTTCCCTCGGGTCGCGTGGCGACTTCCTGCCATAAACGCGTGCCGCAAGCCATGGCGAACCGCCGGACCATTGCCGAGGCTGCTGAACCGCGCCATGGTGACAGGAGGCGCGGGCCTGACCGGTGCCGGACTTTGCGGATTTCTATCGGCCGCGGGCTGGTCGCCTCGATCCACCTTCAACTGCAGGTCGCAGCTTCAAGGCAGTCTCAAGTCTCACCAGCATAATTACATAACATTGCTTATCCGAATCCCGCCACGGGCAAAGGTGGTGTGCTTCCCTGATGAAGCGACTGCAGGAACCAGCCGTCGAGATCGAGATGCTGGGGAAGCCCGCAGACTGATGCCCTGCCCCGGATCACGTCGCGAGGGGGGCCGAAATGCGCCATGGGGCTGCTCAGCGAAAGCCAGGCTCGGCATCGAAGGACTGACGCCGCACCCCTTCGGCATGGCTGGATGCGGAACCTTGCCGGCTCATTGGCCGCCAGGATCAGCGCCGAAGGCTTTCGCGCTTCGCCTGATCCGACGAAAGCCGCAGCCTTGCATCTCCGACCTTGCCAGAAGCCAACGGCCATCTATATACCATCCACATGGATGGAGAACGGCATGGCTGAAGCGCCTCCCCAACGATCGGCGGAAAGCGAGAAGATCACGATCAACCTTGGTCCGGTGGATCTGGGGCGTATCGACCTGCTCGTGCAGGAAGGCTTCTACTCCAATCGCAGCGACTTCATCAGGACGGCGATCCGGAACCAGCTCACCTCGGAGGCAGATGCGCTGAGCCGCTCGATCGCGCGGCACACGCTGGAGCTTGGCCTGCGCGACGTCACCAGACAGGATCTCGAAGCCGCGCTTGCCGCCGGCGAGGTCCTGCACATCAGGATCGTGGGGCTCGCCCGGATCGCGCCGGATGTTCCGGTCGAGCTGGCACGGGCAACCATCGGCTCCATCACCATTCTCGGCGCGCTGCAGGCGTCCCCCGAGATCAAGGCGGCCCTGAGGGACCGCATTCGCTAGCGCAGACGCGCAGTTCCGGAAGGAAACACCGATGAAGATCGATTTTGCGACGGCCATGGGCCGGGCGCTTGAGCAGATTCGTGCCGGCCAGCCCGGCGAGGCCACCCGGACCATCCAGTCGGCGCTCGCGCCGCGCGCCGATGCCGCGCCGGAACGGCCCGCAGCCCGGCATGCCGCCCCGACCGCAAGCGACAGGCAGGTCGAGGATGCCGAGATCCTCGAGGATCGCCCGCATCCGCGCCCCGCACCGGCCCCTCGCCCCGCCGTCCCCCGCCGCGGCCTGCGTGAGGTCGTCGATGCGTTGAGCCGGCTGAAGCCTGCATCGCCGCGGCAGCCTAGGGGTCCGGCGCAGCGCCCCGCGACGGTCGAGGGCAGCCGCTACGAGCGGCGCTCGTTCTCCTGCCGGCACGGGGCGCGGGACTACATGCTCTATGTGCCCTCGGCCCTGCCCGAGGGGCCGCAGGGCCTTGTCGTGATGCTGCACGGCTGCACGCAGGACCCGGACGATTTCGCGGCCGGCACCAACATGAACGCGCACGCCGAGCGCCACGGGCTGATCGTGGCCTATCCGCACCAGACGCGAAACCACAACGCGCAGGGCTGCTGGAACTGGTTCCGACCGGGCGACCAGGAGGCTGGACAGGGCGAGCCTGCCCTGCTGTCGGGGCTGGCGCGCGAGGTCGCGGCTGAATTCTCGATCGGGACCGAGCGGGTCTTTGTCGCGGGGCTCTCGGCGGGAGGCGCGATGGCGGCGACGCTGGGCGCCGCCCACCCCGATGTCTTCGCGGCGGTGGGCATCCATTCGGGCCTGCCTCCGCGTGCCGCGCAGGATGTCGTCTCGGCCTTTGCCGCGATGCGGGGTGAGACGGCGGGGCGCCGGCCCGCGGCCATCCCCGTGCGCACCATCGTCTTCCACGGCCTGGCCGATGGGACGGTCCATCCGTCGAATGCCGATGCGATCCTCGCGGCGACACGGGCCGAGGGCAGCCGCAACCTCGACTCCGGTCGGACGCCGGCCGGCCGGTCCTACACGCGGGAGACGGTTTCCTCCTCCACCGGGCGGGTGCTGACCGAGGTCTGGCGCGTCGACGGGGCGGGCCACGCCTGGGCGGGCGGGAATCGGGCGGGCTCCTATACCGATCCCGCCGGCCCGGATGCCTCGGCGGAACTGGTCCGCTTCTTCCTGGAGCGTCCCTGAGCGGGAAGTGGAGCAGCCTCGCAAGGTGGCCGGCTCCGTTGGGGCGACGGGCACCTTGCGGCTTCTGGCGAGGCACCGGCTGTCGGGTCGCCCGCCGCGGACGGCACGGCGGCGGAGCCCTGCCCCCGTCGCAGGTCGATCAGGTCCGCGAGGCGAGATGGTCCCGCACCACATGCGGCAGGTCCTGCGGCGAGACATTCACGAGGTCCAGCGGCATCTCGGCAAGCAGCAGCCTGCCGAGGGTCGACGGAAGGATCGCATGCAGCATGGCCAGCGACCTCAGGTCGCCGAAGACGGCAAGCCGGTGGATCTCGTTCGCCATGCGATGGCTTTCCAGCACCGCCACCACGCCGCGCAGGAACTGCCGCTCGTCCTCCAGAAGCGGATCGGTCGCCTCTTCCTTCCGGGGCTCTCCGCGTCTTGCATTCCGCTTTCCGCTGTCCGACATGATGTCACGAAGATGCCGCGACTCGGCCTTCAGCACGAGTTCCGGCATCAGGGGCTGGCCGGTTTCTCCGATGCCCCTCAGGATGCGGGCGCGCGTGGCATCAATCACCAGTACCCAGACATCATCGGACCTGACGCTCATCCTCACGCCTCCGTGCACCAGCCGGCCGCCGGAGGATGCCCGTTTGCCCGGGCATCGGCATTGAGGCTCGTCACGTGACGCCTGACGCGACCTCAACCCAGCACGAGGTCCTGCCCCGAGATCTGGACGAGGCGCTTCGGATCAAGGATGCGGTAGCGCCCCGTTCCCGCATCCACCGCCTCGATCACCCGCATCCGGGCCAGCGCGCCGAAGGCCCGGCTGAGCGATTCGGGTCGCGCGCCGAGGTAATGCGCCAGATCCTTCCGGCTCAGCGGCATGACGACCTCCACCACCCCTGCGGCGGGCGAGCGGCGCGACAGGATGATCAGGAAGGACGCCACCCTCTGGATCACCTTCAGCCCGTTCATCAGCAGAAGCCACTCGCGCGCGGCATCGAGTTCGTCCAGCACATGGATCAGGAACAGCCGCTCCAACTCCGGCTCGCGTTCGAGCAGCGCCTGGAAGGCCGGAACCGGAAAGGTCAGAAGCCGGGCGTCCGACAGCGCGACGATCCGGAAGTTCGGCGGGCCGTCGAATACCCGTCCGAACAGGTCGTTGGGAACCAGAAGCCCGATGATGTGTTGCCGTCCGTCGGGCAGAAGCTTCACCATCCCCAGCGTGCCCTCGAGCACATAGCCCACCTCGGCCAGCGGCTGACCGTCCTCGGCCAGAACCGTGCCGGCGCGGACCTCGCGTGCCACGGCCATGGCAGTCAGCGCCGCGCGGCAATCTTCCGACGCCTTGCCAAGCAGGGTCTGGTACGCACTTGCCCCTGCCGCGGAGGCTGCTCTGCCCTCTCGCGAACCGGGTGCTGCTTTCTCTTCCATCATCCGTCCTGCCGCCTTCGTCAGCGCCACTCTGGGCGGGATAAGATTCACCTGCATTGATGCAAATTAATGCAGGTGAACCTGCCGGTGCGAGGCTGCACCCCGGCGAATCTTTCTCAGGATGGGAGAGAGTGCGTCGGGAGGGGCGCCGGGGAGGGGCATGTGGAAGAGGTCTGCAGCAGCACGAACGCGAGAAAGCCGAGGCGCCGGTACGAGGCGCCGCCCATTCCGGACAAGGAGCCTGCACGGCCCGCCCTCGTCGGGCGGGTGATCAGCCTGGGCCGGGACGCGACGCTCTGCCGGGAAGGCGAGTCGCCGCACCATGTCTGGCTGGTCCGCAGCGGGATCCTTCGGGTCCAGCGCATGGGCGTCGACGGCAAGCGCCAGATCCTTGCGCTGCTGCTTCCGGGCGATCTTGTCGGCGACGAGTTCCAGGGACGCCGCGGCCTGAGCATCGAGACCTGCACGGAGGCGACGCTGTCGCAGATGCGTCTCACCGACTTCCGGGCCGCGATGGAGGCCAGCGCCGAACTGCGCCGGGCCTGCCTGCTGGGCCGGATGGTCCATCTCGAGCGCATGCGCTGGCTGACCTGGATCCTCGGCGCGCTGAAGCCAGAGGAGCGGCTCTGCGCCTTCCTGTCGATTGGCGGCGGCCGGATCCTGGGGCGCCAGCCCCAGCCCGACGGCTCCGAGATCGTGGCGGTCCCTCTGTCACGGCAAGACCTGTCCGACCTTCTGGGCATCACGGTCGAATCGATCAGCCGGATCCTGCACCGCCTGCAGGACGACGGCATCCTCCGGATCCTCGATCCGGCGCGCTTCCGCATCTGGGACGCGGGGCCGCTGCTGAAGAAGGGCGGCGTGGATGCGGATTTCGGCACGGCGGCACTCGGCGGGGCCGATGTCGGCGACTGCCTTCCCGAGCCGGAGCCCGAACTGCATCCGGCCGGACATCATGACCGTCGTCAATGAGCCCGGCCCGGCCCGGGCGCATGAATCATCTTGCCGGCGTGGATCGGGTGCGGCCGCAAGTCGGGACAATCCCGTGGCAGCACCCGGTCTAGGCGGGCCGTCCGGGTCAGACCCGACAGACCGATCACCGGGAGAGATGCGATGACAAACGAGACGAATGTCGACGTCCGACACGAGACTTCATCTCCTTCGGCGCCGCCGCGCGAGTGGGAGCCGCTCGCCTATGTGATGCAGCAGTTCGACCGGCTGCGCCGCGATATCGACTGGCCCGACTTCCGCCTGCCGTTCCACCGCGGGCAACGTGGTGTCGAAGCCTCGGCGGCATGGCCGACTTTCGGAATGGGGGTGCCGGCCGTCGACCTGATCGAGCGGCCCGACCGCTTCGAGGTTCAGGCCGAGCTTCCCGGCTTCGACCCCGCCGCCATCGAGGTCCGCATTTCGGACAATACCATGTCCATCCGTGCGGAACGCAGTTCGGAACACGAGGAGGACGTCGGCGGCTATCATCTGCGCGAGCGCAGCCGCGGCAACTACCAGCGGCTGTTCCGCCTGCCCGGCGGCATCGCCACGGACAAGGTCGAGGCCCGCTACGACAAGGGCGTCCTGAGCATCACCCTGCCCAAGACCGCCGAGTCGATGGAGAAGGAACGCCGCATCGAGGTGAAGGCCGCCTAACTGTCCCTGTCGGCCTCATCGGCAGGGGTCGCGCCGCCGATCGCGGCTCCTGCCGTCCCACCACGAGGGTGCGCCACATGTGGCCGCGCGAGGGTGGGAAAAGGCCCCCCTCAGCCGGGTCCGTGTTCAGCCTTCGATCATCCGCCGCAACGTCCGGTCACGCCGGAGCAGGTGGTGATGCACCGCCGCGCCCGCATGCAACAGGATCAGCACGGCCAGCAGGCTCGTCAGCACGCCATGCACGCGGAAGAACAGCCGGTCGAGTGTCTCGGATGGCGGAACGATCGGCGGCAGGGTTAAGCGGCCGAACAGCACCACGTCGATCCCGGTTGCCGCGCTCGCGATCCAGCCCGACAGCGGGATGGCCAGCAGAAGCGCATAGAGCATCCAGTGCACTGCACGTGCGACGGTGACCTGCCATCGCGGCACGCCTTCGGACAGCGGCGCGGGCGGCGGGCTCAGCAGGTGCCACGAGAGACGCGCGAGCGTCAGCGCGAAAAGCGACAGCCCCAGCGACTTGTGCAGGCCGAAAAGCCATAGGTTCCCGAGGCTTGGCCGGATGCTCGCAATGTAGGTGCCGAGCGCGAGCATCAGGATGACGCCGAGCGCCGTCAGCCAGTGGATCAGCCGCGTGACCCAGCCGAAGTCCCGGGCGGTGTTGCGCGCGCCCATCTCAGTCCACCCGGTGGATGCGGGCAAGGATGCGAAGGCGCACCTCGTCGCCCACCAGATCGTCCCATCCGGTGGCGCCGAACTGCGACCTGGGCACCTTTCCCGTCAGCACGATGGTCAGTTTCGACAGGTCGCCGGGCTGCGAGTCCCTTGCCCGGTAGATCTTCGCAGCGAGGCTGATCGGGCGGGTCACGGCCCGGATCGTGATGTCGCCGTCGATTCGGGCATTGGACGCGCCGAGCGCCACCACGCGCTTGCTGGCGAAGGTGATGAGCGGATGGTTCGCGCTGTCGAGGATGCGCGGGCCGCGCATGGCCTGGGTCGCGAAGGGAAACCCGGCCGTTGCGTGGCTCGCGTCGACCGCCACGTCGACGCGCGAGCGCGCCGGATTGCGCAGGTCGAGCTGGAGATCCGCCCGGACCAGCCGCATGTTGCCGCTGATCTCGTCCTCTCCGAAGTCCACGAAGAACTGCACCTGCGACCCCTCGGGATCGATCGAGTAGGTGCTGGGCGCAGCGGCAGCCGCGGTCGCACCCAGCATGATGAGGGCGGCGCAGGTCAGCGCGCGTCGCCATCCGTGAGCCCTGTCAAGAAGACTGCGAAGCGGCATGGCGATCACCTCCCCGAGTCGAGATGTTGCACCGGGGCCGGAAGACCAGCCCGTCCATCGACAAGGTGACACCGGAGAGGCCGCAAACACCCGCCCGTTGTCGGCGATCGCGACAATGTGATCGGCCGCCCCGACGTGGAGGCCAGCGGCGCCTCCCGACCCTCGCCGCCCCGCGACCGGCGACCCCGTCGGCAGGGGCAGGCCATACACAGCCGCGGCACCGTCCGCGCGCGGAGCGGGCTCAAGGCGCCGCCCGCGTGCCGCTCCCGGGGCGGGGCACCGTCCGCACCCGGAGCGCGCCGCCCTCGCGATCCGGGCGCAACCACCACTTCCCCGCATGCAGGGCCGGGCGGTCAGATGTGCCGCCGCAACAGGGTCGGCACCTCGATCCGCAGTTGCGGATCGGCCCGGGTGCCGATCAGGCGGAACACCTCTTCCAGCATGCGCGCCACGTCCTGCTCGACCATTCCCACGCAGTCGGACAGGAGCGCGGCGAACGGGTCCCAGTCGAAGGCGCCGATCTGCACGTCGGGCGCCGGCGACTGGCGCCTGAGCCAGCGCACGACGCCTTCGAGCGTGATGGTGGAATTCACGAACAGGCCGCGCGGCAAGGGCGTGCCACGCGCGGACAGGGCGGCCTCGGCCTTCTCGGCGGCGTAGCCGCAGGCAAGGATCGCCTCGGCCGGCAGGGCGATGCCGCGGTCGGCATGGGCGGCGCGAAAGCCGCGGATGCGCTCGGCCGTGTTGTGGTCCGAGGGCCGGCCGCCGATGAAAAGCAGCGGATGCGACGGCAGCCGATCGAGCAGCAGGTGCGTGAGATCCCGCGCGCCGCCGAAGTTGTCCGACACGACCGAGGGCGCCCGGCTTCCCGGCAGGTCGAGGTTGATCGAGGTCACCCCCGCCGAGGCGCAGAAGTCGCTGATCCGGTCGGGATCAGTGGCGCCCGTGGCGATCAGGCATTCGACCTGATACGAGACCATCTCGCGCGCGGCCTCGAATTCCAGTTCGGGGTCGCGCTGCGTGCAGGTGATGACGGGGAAGAGACCCCTCGCCCGCGCGCGCGCCTCGAACTGCTCGGCGATCGCGCCGAAGTAGCGGTTGTCGTATTTCGGCATGATCATGCCGATGATGTTGGACTTGTCGCGCCGCAGGACGCTGGCCTGCAGGTTGACCGAATAGCCCTGCTCCTCGGCGACTCGCATCACGCGCTCGGCCAGGCGCTCGCTGATCCGGCGCTTCTTCCAGGTGCCGTTCAGCACCGCGCTGACGGCGCTGGCCGAGGTGCCCGCCAGCGCGGCAAGATCGTAAATCGTTGTCCTGCGGGCCGCATTCCGCGACGCTGGACCGGGCGCATTCTTCTCGCTCACGGGTTCCTTCCCTTCCCCTTCAGAGCATCTTGACATCCGGGGGACGTCGTTACAATCATGCTACATCGATTGCGCAGCCTTGCGCAATCGATAGCGCCAGCCAGTCCGGCGGCGGAGGGAGGAGAAGAACAGGTGCCGCGGGTTCCATGCGGCCTCATCCGCTCCGGACGATGGTCCGGATCGCGGCGCGTTCTATCTCCATCCCGGTCGGCCCGGAGGCGCCTGACCTGTGGAGGAGAGACATGACCATCAGACCTTTCGCCCTGGCTGCGGCCCCGGGCCTCGTGGCAGCGCTGCTCGGCACCGCCGCCTTCGCGCAGGAGGCCGCGACCGTGGCCTTCCTGATGCCCGACCAGGCCTCGACCCGCTACGAGGAGCACGACTTCCCCGGCTTCCAGAAGTCGATGGGCGAACTCTGCCCCGACTGCACGGTGATCTACCAGAACGCCAACGGGGACGTGGCGCTTCAGCAGCAGCAGTTCAACTCTGTGGTGGCGCAGGGCGCGAAGATTGTCGTGCTCGACCCGGTTGACTCGGCCGCCGCCGCCTCGATGGTCGAGATCGCCCATTCGCAGGACGTGAAGGTGATCGCCTATGACCGGCCGATCCCCTCGACGCCGGCCGACTACTATGTCTCCTTCGACAACAAGGGCATCGGGCAGGCCATCGCGCAGTCGCTGGTCGATCACCTGAAGGCGACCGGCGTGCCGGAAGGCGCGGGCGTCCTGCAGATCAACGGCTCGCCCACCGACGCGGCGGCCGGTCTGATCCGCGACGGCATCGACGCGGCGCTGGACGCCTCGGGCTACAAGACGCTGGCCGAGTATGACACGCCGGACTGGGCGCCGCCCAAGGCGCAGGAATGGGCGGCCGGGCAGATCACCCGCTTCGGCGACGAGATCAAGGGCGTGGTCGCCGCGAACGACGGCACCGGCGGCGGCGCCATCGCGGCCTTCAAGGCGGCGGGCGTGGACCCGGTACCGCCGGTGACCGGCAACGACGCGACCATTGCGGCGTTGCAGCTGATCATCTCCGGCGACCAGTACAACACCATCTCGAAACCGTCCGAGATCGTGGCCGAGGCCGCGGCCAAGGTGGCGGTCGCCTTCCTGAAGGGCGAGACGCCGGAAGCGAAGACGACGCTCTACGACACCCCGGCCGAGCTTTTCGTGCCCGCGGTGGTCACGGCCGAGAACATCAAGGCCGAGATCTTCGACAAGGGCATCCAGACCGCGGCCGAGATCTGCACCGGCGAATATGCCGAGGGCTGCGCGAAGCTCGGCATCCAGTGACCTGAAGGCGCCCGCTGCGGCGGGCGCCCTCCTCCAGCAGAGGCAGAGCGAGATGACCCTGATCTCCGGCGAGGCCCCCGGGCGCGGCCAGCCCATCCTGCGGCTGCGCGGGATCTCCAAGCAGTTCGGCGCCGTTTCGGCGCTGAGCGACATCGAACTTGACGTGCATGCAGGCGAGGTCGTGGCGCTGGTCGGCGACAACGGCGCGGGCAAGTCCACGCTGGTGAAGGTGCTGGCCGGCGTCCACCAGCCGACTGCCGGCACCATCGAGTTCAACGGCCAGCCGGTGACGCTGGACAGCCCCAGCGCGGCGCTCAGCCTCGGCATCGCGACGGTGTTCCAGGACCTCGCGCTCTGCGAGAACCTCGATGTGGTGGCCAACCTGTTTCTCGGCCACGAGATGTCGCCCTGGCGGCTGGACGAGGTGGCGATGGAGGTCCGCGCCTGGACGCTGCTGCGCGAACTCGCCGCCCGCATCCCGTCGGTGCGCGAGCCGATCGCCTCGCTGTCGGGCGGGCAGCGCCAGACGGTGGCCATCGCGCGCTCGCTGCTCCTCGACCCCAGGATCATCATGCTGGACGAACCCACGGCCGCGCTCGGCGTGGCGCAGACCGCCGAGGTGCTGAACCTGATCGAGCGTGTCCGCGATCGCGGCCTCGGCGTCATCATCATCAGCCACAATATGGAGGACGTGCGCGCGGTCGCCGACCGCATCGTCGTCCTGCGGCTGGGGCGCAACAACGGCATCTTCACCGCCGATACCTCGAACCACGAGCTGGTCGCCGCCATCACCGGCGCCACCGAGAACGCCGTCTCGCGCCGTCATGCGCGCAAGCAGGAGGTCCGGGAATGACCGATCCGAAAACCGAAGCGCTCGACCGCGGCGACACCCGGCTCCGGCGCGACGAGGGGCTTGTTGGCGCCCTGCGCTCGTTCTTCGACCGGGTGCGCTCGGGCGATCTGGGGATGCTGCCGGTGGTCGTGGGCCTTGTGGTGATCTCGACCGTGTTCTCGACGCTGAACCCGGTGTTCCTTGCGCCGAACAACCTGGTGAACCTGCTGTTCGACGCGGCGACCGTCGGCTTCATCTCGCTGGGTATCGTCTGCGTGCTGATGCTGGGCCAGATCGACCTGTCCGTCGGTTCGATGAGCGGGCTCGCCTCGGCACTGATCGGGGTGCTGTGGGTGAACATGGGCTGGCCCCTGCCCGCCGCCATCGCCTCGGCGCTTGGCGTGGGGGCGCTGGTCGGGCTGATCTACGGCGTGCTGCTCAACCGCTTCGGGATGCCCAGCTTCGTCTCGACCCTCTCGGGGCTTCTGGCGCTTCTGGGGGTGCAGCTCTACATCCTGGGGCCGACCGGCTCGATCAACCTGCCCTATGCCTCGGTGCTGGTGCGCTTCGGGCAGATCTACGTCATGCCGGACTGGCTGTCCTACATGCTGGCGCTGCTGCCGGGGGTGACGCTCGTGGTGCTGGGCCTGAGGACGATGGCGCGTCGGAAGGCCGCCAACCTCTCGACGCCCGGTCTGAGTGTGCTGCTGGTCAAGGCGGTGGCGCTGACCGCGGCGCTGCTCTTCGCGGTCTATTACCTCAACCTCGGCCGCGGCATTCCGTGGATGTTCGGCCTGTTCGTGGCGCTGGTTCTCGCGATGAACTACGCGCTGACCCGCACGCAGTGGGGCCGGTCGATGTTCGCCGTGGGCGGAAACTCCGAGGCCGCGCGCCGGTCGGGCATTGACGTGCGCCGGGTGAATGTCTCGGCCTTCGTGCTCTGCTCGACGCTCGCCGCGCTCGGCGGGGTGCTCGCCTCGGCCAGGCTCGCGACGTCGAGCCAGCAGGCCGGCACCGGCGACGTGAACCTCAACGCCATCGCCGCGGCGGTGATCGGCGGCACCAGCCTCTTCGGCGGCCGTGGCAGCGCATTCTCGGCGCTGCTCGGCATCCTCGTGATTCAGGCGATCTCGAACGGGCTGACGCTGCTCAATCTCTCGTCGTCGCTGCGCTACATGATCACCGGCGGAGTGCTCGCCATCGCCGTCATCGTTGACTCGCTTGCCCGCCAGAGCCGGGTCAGCCACGGACGCGCCTGAAGGAAGGACCAACATGGGAAACATCATGGACGGAAAGGTCGCCGCCATCACCGGCGCGGCCTCCGGCATCGGGCTGGAGTGCGCGCGGACACTGGTGGCGGAAGGCGCGACGGTGGTGCTGATCGACCGCGCCGAGGAGCGGCTGCGCGCGCTCTGCGCCGAGATCGGCCCGCGCGCCCTTCCGCTGGTGGTCGATCTGCTCGACGGGCCGCAGGTCTCGGGGATGCTGCCGCGGATCCTTGAGCTGGCGGGCTCGCTCGACATCTTCCACGCCAATGCCGGCGCCTATATCGGCGGGCCGGTGGCCGAGGGCGACCCGGATGCCTGGGACCGGATGCTGAACCTGAACATCAACGCGGCCTTCCGCTCGGTCCACGCCGTCCTGCCCTACATGATCGAGCGCAAGACCGGCGACATCCTGTTCACCAGCTCGGTCGCCGGTGTCGTCCCGGTGGTGTGGGAGCCGATCTACACAGCCTCGAAGTTCGCGGTTCAGGCCTTCGTCCACTCGACCCGCCGGCAGGTCGCGCCGCACGGGGTGCGCGTCGGCTCGGTCCTGCCCGGCCCGGTGGTGACCGCGCTCCTCGACGACTGGCCGAAGGCCAAGATGGAGGAGGCGCTGGCCAACGGCTCGCTCATGCAGCCGAAGGAGGTGGCCGAGGCGGTGCTCTTCATGCTGTCGCGCCCGCGCGGCGTGGTGGTCCGCGACCTCGTCATCCTGCCCAACAGCGTCGATCTTTGACGCGCCGCCCTTTCGCGGAGGTATTCCATGACCCCTGAGACTTCCCGACCGGCCGCCGCAGCGGACCGGGTTCTCCTCGGCATCGACGTCGGCACGGGCAGTGCGCGCGCGGGCCTCTTCGACCTCACGGGCCGGATGGTCGCCTCGGCGAAATGCGACATCGGCCTTTGGCGCGAGGCCGGCCACATCGTCGAGCAGTCCGGCAACGAGATCTGGCGCGCCGTCTGCACCGCCACCCGCGCCGCGCTGGCCGAGGCCGGCCTTGCGCCCGAGGCGGTGGCAGGCGTCGGCTTCGACGCCACCTGCTCGCTGGTGGTCGTGGGTGAAGGCGGGGCGCCCCTGCCCGTCGGTCCCAGCGAGGACGCCGAGCGCAACATCATCGTCTGGATGGATCACCGCGCCGTCGATCAGGCCGAGCGGATCAATGCGATGGGCCATCCGGTGCTGCGCTATGTCGGCGGGCGCATCTCGCCCGAGATGGAGACGCCGAAACTTCTGTGGTTGCGTGAACATCGGCCTGCAATCTTCGATGCGGCATGGCAATTCTTCGACCTGGCCGATTACCTTGGCTGGCGGGCGACGGGGGATCTGGCGCGCTCGACCTGCACCGTTACCTGCAAGTGGACGTATCTTGCGCATGAACGCCGCTGGGATCCGGACTATTTCCGGCAGGTGGGTCTGGGCGTGCTGGCCGACGAGGAGTTCTCGCGCATCGGAGCGCGTGTGGTGGAGCCGGGAACGCCGCTCGGCACCGGGCTCACGCCGCAGGCCGCGGCGGACCTGGGTCTTGTCACCGGCACGCCGGTCGGCGCGGGGCTGATCGACGCCCATGCCGGCGGCATCGGAACGGTGGGCGCCGAGGGCACGCCCGAGCGCGACCTCGCCTATGTCTTCGGCACCTCCTCCTGCACGATGACCACGACGCGCGAGCCGGTGTTCGTTCCCGGCGTCTGGGGCCCCTACCAGTCGGCCATGGTCCCCGGCATGTGGCTGAACGAGGGCGGCCAGTCCGCCGCGGGCGCCGCTATCGAGCAACTGCTGTCGTTCCATCCCGCCGCGGCAGAGGCTGCGCGGGCGGCAAGGGCGGCCGGCCAGCCGTTGCCGGTCTTCCTCGCGACGCAGGCGGCGGAGGGGCTCGAGTCGCTCTCGCATGTCGTCACCCGCGCAGCAGGGCTGCACGTCGTGCCCGAGTTCCTCGGCAACCGCGCGCCCTTCGCGGATCCCCACGCCCGCGCCGTGATCGCGGGCCTCGGGATGGAGCGGGACCTGGAAAGCCTCGTCGCGCTCTACGTGGCGGGGATCTGCGGCATCGCACATGGCCTGCGCCAGATCCTCGAGACGCAGGAGAAGGCAGGCGCCGGCATCGAGCGCATCGCGATCAGCGGCGGGGCGGGACAGCTTGACGTTGTGCGCCAGCTGATCGCCGACGTGACCGGAAAGCCAGTGGTCGCGAGCGCCGAGGCCGAACCGGTGCTGCTCGGCTCGGCGATCCTTGGTGCGGTGGCCGCCGGGCTGGCACCCGACATGAGGGTCGCCATGCAGCGCATGTCGCGGACGGCTCAGGTCTACGAGCCGGTCGGCGGCGAGCTTGCGGCCCTGCACGACCGCCGGCATGCGGCCTTTCTGGCGCTTCAGGCCGCGGCGCGGGCGGCCCGGGACTAGGCTCGCGGGCGGCGCCTCAGCCGCCCATCGCCTCGCCTTCGGGCCAGGGACCGTCGAGCGGCGCGATCCGGTAGACCACGTCCTTGCGCAGGAACGGCCCCGCCGCCTGCACCCGCGAGAAGGCGGGAATCGGGATCAGGCGCAGGCCGCCCTCGGGCATCGGCAGACCCGATCCGAGCAGGCGGTAGATGCCGAGGTCGATCAGGTCCAGTCGCAGCGAATCCTGCCCGGGCAGGAACAGCACGAGATGCAGTTCGCGCTCGGCCGTGGGCGCGATGGTGATCGTCATCCGGTCCATCGGCAGCGTCGCGGGCGCATCGGCGGCCAGACAGACCTGCGCGCGGTAGCGGGCCAGGCCCTCGGCCAGATAGGCGGCCAGCCGGAGGGCCACGGTCTGGGCCGGTGGCACCTCATCCTCGGTCAGCCAATGCGCGGGCGGCGGGGGCACCATCGGATGCGGGGGCTGCGGCCTCCCACCTCCGGGCATCCCGGGCCGGGGGTGCAGGTCTGTCACGGCCTCACTCTGCATCACGAACCCTCGTCACTCTGGCAGCCGGGCGCATGGCGGGATCGCCCGCCCGGACTATAGCCCCTCAGAGATCGCTGTTGCAGGGGGTGGCGCCAAGATCTTCGGGCATTTCGCCGCAGGCGATGCAGGAAGGCGGCAGGCTTTGCCCATCAATTCGGCGCCCGGTCCGCGCGACCGGCCAAGCCGCGGTCAGCCGCGCAACGTCAGCGGATTGCCTTCGCCGGTCCGATCTGATCTGCCTTTCTTCCGCCGGGTGCCGCCGAGAGGCGGAGAATCGGGAAGCCGGTGTAATTCCGGCGCGGGCCCGCCGCTGTGACGGGGATGCCGCAGGCACCATGCCACCGGGCAACCGGGAAGGCGCTTGTGGGCAGGTGAACCGAAGCCAGAAGACCGGCCCGGCGAAGAAGTTCCTGCCGCGTGGACGGCGGCGGGATCGTCATGCGAAAGGCCCGGACATCATGCCGCCCTCTTCTTCCGACCCCACCGCCGGGGTTCAACCCCTTCCCGCCCGCCGCTTCGGCGATGCCGAGCGGCAGGCGCTCTACGACATCATCGCCGAGCGCCGCGACGTGCGCGACGAGTTCCTGCCCGATCCGATCGATCCTGCGATGTTGCGCCGGGTGCTCGAGGCCGCGCATCTCGCGCCCTCGGTCGGCTTCATGCAGCCCTGGAACTTCATCCTGATCCGCGATGCCGAGCGTCGCGCGGCCGTGCACGCGGCCTTCCTGCGCGCCAATGCCGAGGCCGCGGAACTTTTCCCCACCGAAAAGCGCGACACCTACCGGTCGCTGAAGCTGGAGGGGATCCGCAAGGCGCCGCTGAACATCGTCGTCACCTGCGACCGCGACCGCTGCGGCCCGGTGGTGCTGGGCCGGACGCACAACGCCGAGATGGATCTCTATTCCACGGTCTGCGCGGTGCAGAACCTGTGGCTGGCCGCCCGCGCCGAAGGCCTCGGCGTCGGCTGGGTCAGCATCTACCGCGAGGAGGAGTTGCGCAGCCTGCTGAACATCCCCGAGCGGGTGCGCATCGTGGCCTATCTCTGCATCGGCCATGTGGACCGCTTCTACACCGCGCCCGAGCTTGCGCTGAAGGGGTGGCGCCAGCGGCTCGATCTGGACGCGCTGCTGATGGACGAAGGCTGGGACGACGCGAAGGCCGGCAGCCTCGGCTGACGGCCGCGACCGGAGCGGGCGGGCGCCGCCCGCTCCGGTTGGCTGCGCGCTTCCTCCCGGTCACTCCGGCGCGGCCCCGGGCAACCAGCCGCGGCGGAGCAGCGCGACGATCGGGGCGGGCGTGAGAACATCGACCTCCGGCGGCACGGGCGACCTGCGGCGCGTGTAGCCGTCGAAGGACCAGTCGAACAGGCTGTCGTTCCAGACGAGCACCGGCCTGCCTGCGGCTGCGAAGATCGTGCCCTCGGGAAGCTCCCCCGGCCGGGCCGCGAAGGTGATCTTGACCCCGTTCCGGCCGATCCGTGCCTGATGGAGTTGGCGGTCGATGGTCTGCGGCAGCGACCGGCCCGGTTCGGCGTCGCCATGAACGGCACACCAGGCCGCGCAGAAGTCCCGGTAGCGGTCGCGCCGGCACTCGCCGCAGGGACGGTGGCCAGCGGCAAATGCCGTGGCCTCGTCGAGAAAGAACAGCTGTGTGTAGGCCCCGGGCGCCATGACCTGTTGCTTGCGGCCGCGGAAGTCGAGGCGGCAGGTCACCCAGCTCCGGTGGGCGTGGGTGCGCCGGATGCCTCCGGTCGGGTCGTGCAGGATGCCGCGGTTCCCCATGAGGCTGCCGCGAGCGGCCACCGCCTGCAGCCCGCCGAAGGGATCGACCCGGTTCTGCCGATGCATGCCGCCCTCCGCATCCCGCCCTCGCCAGTCAACCGCAGCGGCCCCGGGCGATCAAGACCCGGCGCCGGAGCCGCGTGGTGGTTCGCGCGAAAAGCCAATGCCTGCACGGCGTTCAGGTCGTGCCGCTTGCCTTGAGGGGGATGCGTCTCTAGGCTGGTCCGATGATCACGCAAAAGATGAAATACGCGCTGAAGGCGCTGATGGTGCTGGCCGAGGAGCGAGCCGGCGAGCGCCGCCCCCTGCGGATCGAGGATATCGCTGCAAGATCCGGCACGCCCAAGCGCTTTCTCGAGCACATCCTGCTCGACATCCGCAATGCGGGCTTCATCGCCAGCATGCGGGGCCGGGCGGGCGGCTACATGCTGATCAAGGATCCTGCCAGAATTCCGCTGAGCGATCTGCTGCGCATGATCGACGGACCGATCGCCCCGTTGCCCTGCCTCTCGCGCCGGTCCTACCAGCCCTGCGACGATTGCAAGGACGAGGCTTCGTGCCGGATCCGCAAGCTTTTCGCCGAGGTGTTCTGGTCCTACCTCGTGCTGATCGACTCGCTGACGCTTGCGGATCTGGTCGGCACACCGGCTGCGGCGGAGCAGTTGCTCTCGGCCCCCACTTCCGCCGCTTCCAGCGCCAGCCCCGAGTGAGCGCAGGCTGCCGCTCACGCTAAGCGCCGTCTGCTTGCCGGCTCAGTCGGCGCGCCGTCGATGGCCAGTCCCAGCCCTGCGACACCGGGCGGAACTGGCATGAGCGGGATGCTCCTCCCCGCTTCCGGTTCCCATGGAACCTGAAGAACGGTCGGCAACAGGCTGTATCGCCATCATTAACATGGGGTCCACCCCGCTTCTTCTGCCGTTGTGTGATCCGCTTCTCCTGACCAAGGGCCCGACGTAGACCTTCTCCGTTGCTTGCACCGATTACAGCCGCCGCGGGCATTGCGCCGACCGCGCTGCAGTTCGGAAAGCCCGCCGAGATCCGCGCCCGCCCCAGAACCGAGTTCGTCCGAAAGTTCATCACCTCATGATCGGCGCATGAACGCCTGACCGGGCAAGGCTGAGCCGCGGATGGGAAAAAATCGCGGCGGCCGGGGAACTCCCGGCCGCCGGACGCTGTTGCCCAGCGGTGCCCGCGAAACGGCTGGCACGGGACCACCGCCGCCGGCACGAGCGGACAGGGCCGGGGCGAATTCACCCAGCCCCAGCCTGCGTATTGCCACGCGAACTCTCACAGCGAGAAGATGCCGAGGGCAATGCCTTCCCGTTTCAGGAAAATCACCCCGCCATCCCCTAAAGCTATCTCTGGTTGTTTGACAGCAACCGGAGGTTTTGTTTAGCTTGGACGAAATAATTCTTCTCACACGTGCCACTTGGGGCGAGGCCGAGCCGCTTTCGCCTCGGGACAGGATTTGAGCAATGGATCGAACCGTACCGCTTTGGCTTGTGCTGTTTCTGGTTCTCGTGTGGCTTCTTCTCACGGTGGCATTCGGCTGGGCGGTGAAGGCCACCGTCTACGGCAGCGACAGCGCGGGTGCGGCGGGGCGGGCCGCCGTCGCCATCGCCTCGTTTCCGACGACGACCAAGGATGTGCTGCTCCAACTCGCCAGCCAGGCGCGGGGCGAATATGAGGACGAGGCGCTCGGCCTGCCGCGCGATCCGGGCATCGACACCACCGGTTTCGTGCCCATCGACTCCGGCCCCGATCTCGACATCCCCGGCCTACTGGTCCGCGCCGACCACGACCGGATGGTGCCCGGCCGGCGGCTGATCGCGGGCGCCTTCGAGATCAACGGCGAGATCCGCAACGCGGCGCTCCTGCTCTCGCCCGACCTGAAGGTCGAGCGCAGCTGGATGCTGGACGAGATCGCCGTGGGCGGACAGGAGCCGCGCGAGACCGCGCGCAAGTTCGTCCACGGGGTCGAGATCCTGCGCGACGGCTCGCTGATCTTCACCTTCGACGGCAGCATCTCGCTGCAGCGCTTCGACGCCTGCGGCGGACGGCTCTGGACGACGCCGGGGAACTTCCACCATTCGGTCGCGCAGCACGAGGAGGCGGGCACCGTCTGGACCTTCAGCGACTGGACCGTGCTGGCCGAGGTCTCGGTCGAGGACGGCCGCGTGCTGCGCCAGATCGCGGTCGAGGACATCATCGCACGCAACCCGATGATCGACATCCTCGGGCTTCGGATCTACGACGAGAACGATCCGGATCAGAACCAGCGGAACGTCACGGGCGAGTGGCTTTACGATCCGTTTCACTTCAACGATGCCGAGCCGCTGCCGGCCGCACTGGCCGCGGCCTTCCCGGGCTTCGAGGCCGGCGACCTGCTCATCAGCGCCCGATCGCTCAACCTGGTCTTCGTGCTCGACCCCGACACGCTGCAGATCAAGTGGTGGCGGGTGGGCGCGACGCAGCGCCAGCACGATCCCGACTGGCTGCCGGATGGCACGATCAGCGTGCTGGACAACCGCATGAGCCGCGATGCCAGCGCCATCAAGCGCATCGACCCCGTGACCTATGACGCGACCGTCAAGCTGGACGGGCAGAAGATGAACTTCTTCACCCGCATCCGGGGGAAGCACCAGACGCTGGAGAACGGCGGCACCGTCGTCTCGAGCACCCAGCAGGGCCGCGCCTTTGAAACGGATGCCGAAGGCCACCCCGTCCTCGAGGTTCTCAACCACAAGCCCGGCGACGAGAGCCTGTTCTACGTCATCTCCGAAATGAGGTGGCTGCCCTCCGATTACTTCACAGAGGAATTGATGCCATGCACCGTCTCGCAATGACCGCCGCCGTCCTTCTTACCGCCTCGGTGCTGCCTGCCCATGCCTATATCGGTCCCGGCGTCGGGGCGGGAACCGTCGCGGTCGTGCTCGGCATCCTCGCTTCGGTCGTGATGGCCTTCCTTGCCCTGCTCTGGTATCCGGTCAAGCGCGTGGTGCGAAAGCGCAAGGCCAGCCAGCGGACCGTCACGTCTCAGGATGCGCGGCGGCTCTGACGCGCGGTGCTGCCGGTGAACTGGCTGCTTACCGCGGTGCTCTGCATCGTTCTGGTCGAGGTGGCGCTTCGGCTGCCCTTCCTGCCCCCGCTGCGCCGGTTGCAGCGATCCTCCAGCCGCGCGCTGGGGATCGTCCGGGCGCGGCATGTGTCGGATCACTGGAAGGAGAAGGCGATGGCGATCCATGCGCGCCGCACCTTCCTGTCGTCGGCCAAGATCGGCCTGCTGCTCGCCCTCGTCTTCGGGCTGGCGGCCGGGCTGGTGCTGGCGCTCGACCGGCTGTCCGCGGGGTTCGGCGACTTCCTGATCGGACCGGTCGGCCTGGCCTTCAGCCTGATCGCCGCGACGGCCTATGTCCTGCTGCGGCGGAGGGTCGTCCATGGGTGACTACCGCCTGCTCGACCGGCTGCTGCACCGCGCGGCGCTGCAGGTCGGCCCGATCGCCGAACTGAGCTTCGACCTCGACCAGAGGTCGGCCCGCATCGCCCCCGACGGGGTGGCGCAGGGCCGACACGTCTTCGTCTCGGGCCTCGCCCGTGCCGGGACGACGATCCTGATGCGCCGGATCCATGCGAGCGGCCAGTTCCGCTCGCTGACCTATCGCGACATGCCCTTCGTGCTGGCCCCGAACCTCTGGGGCCGGCTGGCGGGCGGGTCCTCCGCCCCCGGCGAGGCGAAGGAGCGCGCGCATGGCGACCGCATCCGCGTCGATGCCGACAGCCCGGAAAGCCTGGACGAGGTGTTCTGGCGCATCTTCGACGGAAGCTACATCGCCTCCGATCATCTCTCGCCGCACGATCCCGATGACGCGACGCTTGACCGCTATGTCCGCTATGTCGCCGCGATCCTCGCCTCGGGCAGGCGGCAGCGTTACCTGTCGAAGAACAACAACGCCATCCTGCGGCTGCCTGCGCTGCGGCGCGCCTTCCCGAAGGCGGTGATCCTCGTGCCCTTCCGGGACCCGCTGACGCATGCCGCCTCGTTGCAGAGGCAGCATGGCAATTTCCTCGCCCGGCAGGACAGCGACAGGTTCGTGCGCGCCTACATGAGGTGGCTGGGCCACCACGAGTTCGGCCGCGACCACCGCCCTTTCCGCTTCGACGCCGAGGGCGCCACCCGCCTCGCGCCGCACCGCCCCGACGGGATCGGCTACTGGCTCGAGATCTGGCGCCAGACCTATGGCTGGCTGGAGCGGACGGCGCCCGCCGATGCGGTCTTCGTCTGCTACGAGAGCCTCTGCCGCGATCCGGCGGTCTGGGCAGGGCTGGCCGCGCTCTGTGCCATTGATCCGGGACCCACGACCGAAGAGCCGTTCTCGCCGTCGAAGCTCGAACCTGACGATACCGCCCCGCCCGACCTTCTGGCCGAGGCCCGTGCGCTTTACGATCGGCTGGCGGACCGCGCGGCCCGCGCCCTGCCCCCGGTCCGTGACGCCTCCCGCAGCGCGATCTAGGCCCCCGTTTCGCGGCGAAACCGGGCACCGGCATCCGCATCCCGGGCACTGGCGGCTTCCGGCCGATCGCCTATGCTGCCCGCATCAAGCGGGAGAATCGTCGTGAGTGCACGGATCGTGGTTCTGGGCGGGGGTTTCGGCGGGATGTATGCCGCGCGGGCGCTGAAGCGCCGGCTGGGAAGCAGGGCCGAGATCGAGCTGGTCAATGCCGAGAACTACTTCGTCTTCCAGCCGCTGCTGCCCGAGGTTGGCGCCGGATCGATCACGCCCGCCCATGCGGTCTCGCCGCTTCGCTTCCTTCTGCGCGACGTCTTCGTGCGCAAGGCGGTGGTGGACAGCGTCGATCTGGAGCGCAAGACCGTCACCGTCTTTCAGGGCATCCAGCGCCGCCCGACCGAGGTGCCCTATGACCATCTGGTGATCGCGCTGGGGCAGACGGTGGACCTGTCGCGCATGCCGGGCCTCGTCGAGCATGCGCTGACCATGCGCACGCTGGAAGATGCCCGCCGCCTGCGCGCCCATGTGATCGAGCAGCTGGAACATGCCCAGATCACCCGCCTGCCCGAGGTCAAGCGCGGCGCCCTGACCTTCTGCGTGGTGGGCGGCGGCTTCTCGGGGATCGAGACGGTGGGCGAGATGAAGGACCTCATCGACCGCTCGCTGAAGTTCTATCCCGACATCGACCCCTCCGAGGTGCGGGTGATGGTGATCGAGTTCGCACAGCGCATCCTGGGCGAGATGTCGGAGAACCTTGCCGACTATGCCACGCGGGTCCTGCGCGACCGGGGGATCGAGGTGAAGCTCGGGACGGGCGTCGCCAGTGCTACGGGAACGCAGCTCGTCACCACCACGGGCGAGATCATCGACACCCGCACCATCGTCGCCACCATCGGCAATGCACCTTCCCCGGTGGTGCGGCGCATGGGGCTGCCCTTCGACCGTGGGCGGATCGCGGTCGAGCGGACACTCGCGGTGAAGGGCCACGCGAATGTCTGGGCACTTGGCGACTGCGCGCTGATCGCGCTGAAGGATGCGCCGGAGGGGCCGCGCGATTTTGCCCCGCCCACAGCGCAGTTCGCGGTGCGCGAAGCGCAGCTGCTGGCCGAGAACATCGCCGCCACGGTGGAAGGTCGCGCCCCCAAGCCCTTCGACTACCGCTCGAAGGGGGCGCTTGCCTCGCTTGGCGCACGCAAGGGCGTGGCGCAGGTGATGGGGCTGGAGCTGAAGGGCTTTCCGGCATGGCTGCTGTGGCGGTTCTACTACCTCGCCTTCCTGCCCGGCCTGACGACGCGGATCTTCGTGCTGATCAACTGGTTCATGGACGGGATCAGCCCCCGCAGCGTCGTGCAGCTTCGCACGCAGGCGCCGCCGGCGCTGCGTTACCTGCGCTATCGCGCGGGGGACGTGATCTACGAGGTCGGCAACCGCTCGGACGGCTTCTATACCGTGGTGACCGGCGCGGTCGAGATGACGCGGACCGACCCCGAGACCGGCCAGACCCAGACCCGGATCATCGGCCCGGGCGATCATTTCGGCGAGCGGATGATCCTTGGCGCGACGCGCCGCAAGACCGCGGTCCGCGCCGTCGAGGATACCAAGGTGCTGGTGATGGACCGCGAGGAGTTCCTAAAGCTCGCCGAAAGCTTCTCGGCCTTCCGGGACTATTTCGCGCCCTACATGGCGCGGCATGGGGTCAGCTGGCCGCCGGAGGCCGGGACCGACGATCCTGCCGGCGGCAGATGAGCGCCCGACCGCCGTTCCGCGGTCGGGCGCCCGCCGTCATTTCTGCCACTGGCTCAGGTTGCGCTGGAACGCGCGGTCCAGATCGTCCTCGGCGCCGTCGAGGCTGAATTCGAACCCTCCGCCGGCAGGCTTGCGCGGTGCCTCCGTCGCCACCGTCACGGGCCGGCTGGCCCGCACGACCTGCAGATTCGGCGTGGCGGCCACGGTCGCGGCCGGGCGGTCGTCGATGCGGAAGAAGGCGACGGTGCTTTCCAGCTGCCCGGCGTGGGTCGAAAGATCGGTGGCGCCGTCCGCAAGCTCCTGCGAGGCGGAGCTGTTCTGCTGGGTGACCTTGTCGAGCTGCTGGATGGCCGTGGCCACCTGCTGCGCACCCGCCGCCAGTTCCCGCGAGGCGACCGAGATGTCCGTCACCAGCTGCGACGTCTTCTCGATGGTCGGCACGAGGTTGCCCAGCATCTCGCCCGCGCCCATCGCGGCGCGCATCGTGCCGGCAGAGAGCGACGAGATCTCGGCGGCGGCCGTCTGGCTGCGCTCGGCAAGCTTGCGCACCTCCGAGGCCACGACCGCGAAGCCGCGGCCATGCTCGCCCGCCCGCGCGGCCTCGACCGCCGCGTTCAGCGCCAGAAGGTCGGTCTGCCGCGCGATCTCCTGCACGACCATGATGCGGTCGGCGATGGCGCGCATGGCGTCGACCGCCTCGCCCACCGCCTGCCCCGAGGCGCGGGCGTCATGCGCGGCCCGGGTCGCCATCTGCTCGGTCTGGGCCGCGTTGTCGGCGGCCTGCTTGATGTTGGCCGCCATCTGCTCGACCGAGGCCGAGGCTTCCTCGGTCGCCGAGGCCTGCTCGTTGGCGCCCTGCGACAGCTGCTCGGAGGTGGCGGCCATCTCGGCGCTGCCCGAGGCGACCTGACGCGCCACGGTGGTCACCCCGCCCACGATCTCGCGCAGCTTCAGCACCATCGCATTGTTCGAGGCGAGAAGGGCCGCGATCTCGTCCCGGCCGCGGGCGTCGGCGGTGCCCGACAGGTCGCCCTGCGCCACCCGCTGCGACAGTTCGAGCGCGCGGCGAAGGCCCCGGCCGATGGTCACGGTGATCCAGATCGCCGCCACCGCGCCCACGACGCCCGCGAGCAGGAACGTGACCACGAGGATCGTGACCGCCTTGCGCGCGTCCGCGACGGCCTGCGACTTCAGCATGTCGAGATGGCCCAGCTGGCGGGTGACGAAGGTGCCGACGAGACCCTCGCGCTCCTTCTGCATGGCCAGATAGTCCGGTGCGAGGAGCAACCGGCGGACGCCGTCGAGATCGTTCTTCCGCGAGTTTTCGATCGCCTGATCGTTGATGGCCGAGATCTTCTCGCGCAGCGCGACATAGGCGTCGAGGATGCGGCGATCCTCGGCATCGAGCGCGCCCGCGAACAGCAGGTCAAGCGCCTCCTTCTGCTCGCGGCGGGCATCCCCCATCTCGTCCTCGATGCGCAGCATCGCCTGCGCATCGACGTTGATCACGTGATCGCGGATTGCCGCCTTCAGCTTCAGCTGCGCCGCCTGCAGCCTTTCGGCGTTGATCACCTGCCGCACCTCGCCCTCGACAATCTCCGTCATATGCCGGTTCACGATGCCGAAGCCGCGGATCGCCGATACGGCCGCGATCCCGGACAGGAGAAGGACAGCAAGGAAGGCGCAGGCGAGCTTTAGCTTGATGGACATGCGGAACCTCTGAAGCGGATGCAAAAATGATCACCTCAGGAAATGGCAAATCGATGGCGCTTCAGTCGACTGGCCTGTGGTATGGTCGCAGGACGCAGGTGGCACACGGCTCTGTCCGCCGGATCCACGCACATCCCTTCGAGCGTCTGACCCATACGGACGGACGGGAGCCTTTCCCGGGGAGAGGCGAAAGCATTTTCCACCGCCACGGTCCTCATGCCGCGCGGGAGAGGGCCGGACGGTCCCGCTCTCCACGCCGCATCGCGGCGCGCGGCGCGACGGGAACCCCTGCCCTCGCGCGGCTCCGCCTGCCGGTGCGGGATCAGGTAATGGCGCCTGATCCTAATTGGCAGTTTGCGAAATCGCAAAGCCGCGTCAGATTGTCCTTCATGACCGTTCGGAGACCAGACCAATGTGCCAGATCTTCGCCCGCCAGGATCCAGCAGGATATCGCCCCATCACCCGCCGCCTGAGGCTCAACGGACAGAGCACGAGCATCCGCCTCGAGCGTCTGTTCTGGGAGATCCTCGACGGCATCGCACGATCCGAAGGGCTTTCGACGCCGGCCTTCGTCTCGAAGCTGCATTCGGAAGTGCTGATCGCCGCAGGCGAGGCGCACAACTTCACCTCGCTGCTGCGCTGCACCTGCCTGATCGAACTTCATCGCCAGCGCAGCGCCTTCGCTGCGGAATGATGCGCCGGTAGTAGAGAATTACTACCCCGCCCCCGCCGCCCTCTGCGAACCTGAGATGGTGGCGCGAGGGGAGGCGGGCCGCAGGGATCCCGTCCGGGGGCATGGCGCCCGGCGACTGGTTCCGGCCATCTTCCCGAACGCCCGGGCGTGCGCGCCAGAGCCTTGCGACCGCAGCAGGAGGAGGCTGCCGTGGCGGGGCCGCAAGCGCCCTTGCCGGAAGGGTCGGAAGATCGCGGACAACTGCGACTCACCCTCACCGGCCGTTCCTGCGCGGCACGATCGCGCGGGCCCCCGCCCCGACCGCGGATCATCCGCGGCGGCGGCACTGACGAAGGGAGGAGACCAGAATGACATTGACGAACCGCAGCACGCTCACCCGGCGTGAGCTGCTGTCCCGCAGCATGGCGGCGGGCGCGACCTTCGCGATCGGCACGGGCTTCGTGGCAGCGCGCGATGCGGCCTGGGCACTGGAGGTGAACCAGCTGAAGCCCGGCACCATGGCCACGCTGATCCAGATGGCGCGGGACATCTATCCCCACGACCGCCTGGCCGACGAGTTCTACGCCGTGGCCGTGAAGGGCTATGACGTGCCCGAGAGCGCGCCCATGATCGAGGAAGGCATCGCCGGCCTTGACGCCGCCGCGCGCGGCAGGGGCTTTCCCAGCTATCTCGAGACCGGATGGGAGCGTGACCGCGTCGACCTGCTGCGCGGCATGCAGGACGGAGAGTTCTTCCAGACGATCCGCGGCGGCCTCGTGACCGGCCTCTACAACCAGAAGGCCATCTGGCCCCTGTTCGGCTACGAGGGCGAAAGCTTCAGCCACGGCGGCTACATCGAGCGCGGCTTCAACGACATCAGCTGGATCTGAGGGAGACGACGATGCCTGCACCCTACGATCTGAACGACGACACGGTGGTCGTCATCATCGGCACCGGCTCGGGCGGTGGCGTGCTTGCCAACGAGCTGGCGCAGCGCGGCGTCAGTGTCGTCTCGCTGGAAGCCGGCGGCCGCTACCTGCCGGAAGACTACATCAACGACGAATGGGAGAGCTTCGGCCAGCTGGCCTGGGTCGATCCGCGCACCACCTCGGGCGACTGGCGGGTGGCGAAGGATTTTTCCGGCCTGCCCGCCTGGATCGTGAAGGCGGTAGGCGGCACCTCGATCCACTGGGCGGGGGCCTCGCTGCGCTTCCAGGAGCACGAGTTCAAGGCGCTCTCGACCTACGGTCCGGTGGCGGGGGCGAACCTGCTCGACTGGCCCATCGACCTGGCCGAGTTGGAACCCTGGTATGACAAGGCCGAGGCCAAGCTGGGCGTGACCCGCACCGGCGACCGCGCGGGATTGCCGGGCAACAACAACTTCAAGGTGTTCGAGGCCGGCGCCCGCAAGATCGGCTATTCGGAGGTGCACACCGGCCGGATGGCGATCAACAGCGCCGAAGGCGACGGGCGCCACCAGTGCATGCAGACCGGCTTCTGCTTCCAGGGCTGCAAGTGGGGCGCGAAATGGTCGGCGGCCTATACGGACATCCCGCGCGGCGAGGCGACCGGCCTGCTGGAGGTGCGCGACCACTCCCACGCCCTGAAGATCGAGCATGACGCTGGCGGCCGCGTGACCGGGGTCACCTACATCGACCGCGAGGGCAACAGCAGGACACAGAAGGCCCGCATCGTCTGCGTGGCGGGCAACTCGATCGAAAGCCCGCGGCTCCTGCTCAATTCGGCCTCGGACGCCTATCCGCAGGGTCTTGCGAACTCCTCGGGTCAAGTCGGGCGCAACTACATGCGCCACGTCACCGGATCGGTCTACGGCATCTTCGACAAGCCGGTGAAGATGTGGCGCGGCACGACGATGGCAGGCATCATGCAGGACGAGGCCCGGCACGACCCCTCGCGCGGCTTCGTGGGCGGCTACGAGCTCGAGACGCTGTCGCTCGGCCTGCCGTTCATGGCGGCCTTCCTCGACCCCGGGGCATGGGGGCGCGAGTTCACCACGGCGCTCGATGCCTACGAGAACATGGCGGGCCTGTGGATCGTGGGCGAGGACATGCCGCAGGAGACGAACCGGATCACGCTGAACCCGGGCGTCAGGGACAAGTTCGGGCAGCCGGCGCCGGATGTCCATTTCTCCGACCACCCGAACGACATCGCCATGCGGAGGCATGCCTACCGGCAGGGCACCGCGATCTACGAGGCGATGGGCGCCACGCGAACCCTGCCCACCCCGCCCTATCCCTCGACGCACAACCTCGGCACCAACCGCATGTCCGAGGATCCCCGGCTGGGCGTCGTGAACCGCTGGGGACAGAGCCACGACATCGAGAACCTGTTCATCTCGGACGGCAGCCAGTTCACCACGGGCGCGGCCGAGAACCCGACCCTGACCATCGTGGCACTTGCGATCCGCCAGGCCGACCATATCGCCAGCGAGATCGCGAAGGGCGTCCTCTGACGCCCCTGCCGGGCGGCGGCCTCCCCCCGCCGCCCGGCAAGCCGCTTGACCGGGACCCGCGCGCCGTTCCAGCCTGCGGCAGGCAGGCGGAGGGAGCGCGGCATGGCCATCGGCATCTACACCACCGTTGCCAGCGACGAGGATGCCCGGGCGTTGGCGCGCGCGGCGCTGGACCGGCGCCTGTGCGCCTGCGTGCATCTCGAACCGATCGAGAGCCTCTATCGCTGGAAAGGCGAGCTTTGCGAGGATCGCGAGGTGCGGATCCTGTTCAAGACCATCGAGAGCCGCCGCGCGGCGCTGGAAGCGCTGATCGCCGGAAGCCACGGTTACGAGACGCCGGCGATCTGGACGGTCCGCTTCGACGCGGTCGATCCCGCCTATGCCGCCTGGATCGAGAGCGAAGCCGGCGGGTGAGCGGCCCGTCGCCGCCCGCCGGCCCCCTGCGAGGGCCGCCCGCCTGAAAGGCGGCCTTCGCGTCCGGATGCGCTACATCCCCCTCGCCTGCGCAAGGGCATCCATGCAGGCGGCCTCGTCGCCGGCGGCAAGGGCGGCACGGGCCTGCTGCAGCGCCTCTTCCCGCGTTGCGGGGCTGCCGCCTGCACCCTCTGCCTGCTCTGCGGCCGTCGGCTCGCCGGCCTGCTGTGCAGCGGCGTCGGCGCCGGACATCGCCCGGGCCGAGGCATCGCCGCCCTCGCCGGACGGTTGCTCCAGCGGCGCAAGCGTCCCATCCTTGGCCACGGCTTCGCCGGATCCACCCGCCGCGCCTGCGGCACTGGCGTCGCCTGCGTTACCCGCCGTCTCCGTTCCAGTCGTCGTGGCACCGCCGGCCGCCGATCCCGCCCCGCTTGCCGCCGTTCCGCTGCCGGCCGCTGCCGCCTCGCCGCCAGTGCCCGCGGCACTGCCGCTTGCCGGCTGTTCAAGCGGCGCCAGCGAGCCGTCCTTGGCGATGGCCTCCCCGCCCCCGGCAGCGCCCGACGCTTCCGCCGAAGCCGCCCCCTCGGGGGTCAGGCTGGGCACCGCGCCCGTCGTCGAACTTCCGTCCTCGGCGCTCAGGGCGGCAAGCTCGCTGGCGCAATCGGCACTTGCAGCCGTCGCCCCGATCAGCACGATCGCGCAGGTCGTCATCATCAGGCGTTTCATGGGGTCCTCCTCCTTGGTTGGCAAGGCTCTTGAACCGCCGGGAAGACCTCATGTTCCGGCCGGGGCCGCACCCCTCGGCGCGGCCCCGCCGTCTCAGGACGAGGCGAGTTCGGCCCCGACATAGACCGGGCTGCCCTGACGCAGGACCTTCAGCAGCAGCACCCCCTTGCCGCGCGACTCAGAGACCGCGGCGGCAAGATCGCGCGGCGAGGCGACGGGCCGCCCCGCGGCCTCCTCGATCACGTCGCCGGGCATCAGCCGGTCGGCATTCGGACCCGACGGATCGACGGAGGTGATGACCACGCCCTCGAGATCCGGAGACAGCCCGAGCTGCCGCGCCAGCGCCGGTGCCAGCGGCTCGATCCCGACGCCGAGCGGCGCGCCCAGACCCTCGGGCGTGGCTGCCGCCATCTGCATGCGATCGGGCGAAAGCTCGCCGATCGTCACGGTCACCTCGCGCTCGCGGCCGTCGCGCTCGATCGTCAATTCGGCCCGCTCGCCATTGGGGATGGCCGCGATCAGCCGCGGCAGCGAGTCGTGCCGGCCCACCTCGCGCCCGTTCACGGCGGAGATGACGTCGCCACTCCGGATGCCGGCCTCGGCCGCGGGGCTGTCCTGCTGGACCTCGGCCACCAGCGCCCCCTCGCGCCCCTCGATCCCGAGCGCGCGGGCAATGTCCGGCGTCATCGGCTGGATCGTCACGCCCAGCCAGCCGCGGGAGACAGTCCCCTTCTCCTGCAGCTGCGCCACCACCTCGCGCACGGTATCGGCGGGGATCGAGAAGCCGATGCCGACCGAGCCGCCCGAGGGCGAGAAGATCGCCGTGTTCATGCCGACGACCTTGCCCGAGGTGTCGAACAGCGGCCCGCCCGAGTTGCCCTGGTTGATCGCGGCATCGGTCTGGATGTAGTCGTCATAGGGGCCGGAGTTGATGTTGCGGCCCATGGCCGAGACGATCCCCGAGGTGACGGTGCCACCCAGCCCGAAGGGGTTGCCGACCGCCACCACCGCATCGCCGACGCGCAGCTTCTCGCTGTCGCCGAACTCCACGAAGGGCAGGTCGCGCGCGTCCTTCAGCCGGATCACCGCGATGTCGGTCATCGGGTCCGTGCCGACGATCTCGGCCCTGAATTCGCGGCCGTCCTGAAGCTTCACGTTCATCTCGGTGGCGTTCTCGACCACGTGGTTGTTGGTCACCACGATCCCGTCCTCCGAGATCAGGAACCCCGAGCCCAGCCCGTGCATCACGCGCTCTTCCTGCGGCCCGTCCGGAATGCGGAACTGCGGGTTCATCTCGCCGAAGCGGCGCAGGAACTCCTCCATCGGGCCGCCGGCGGGCCCCGAGGCCTCCTTCGACTGCGAGGTAACCTCGATGAAGACGACGGCGGGCGAGATCCGGGCGACGAGGTCCGCATAGCCCTGCATTGGAACCTCGGCATGGGCGGGAGCCGGCGGCAGGGTGGTGCCCGCGACGCCCGCGGCCAGAAGCGTGGTGGCGAGCAGGACGGACCTCAGCGAGGTCCGCAGGGTAGGCATGGGCATGGAACATCTCCTGTAGGTTCGCGACATGGATGCGGTCCCGGGCGCATCGGTGGCGCCGGAGCCTTGGCGCCAAGATGGGTGGCAAGCTTGCAGGGCCGCTTACCGCTGCATTACCATTCGGTAATCTCGCGCGGTCGTGATGCGGGAGCCGCGCCGGGCGCACCTTACCGAACCGTGAGGTTGCGGAAAGGTTGCGGCAAGGCGCGCCTGCGAGGCTGCACCGGGGAGGTGCCATGAAGATCCTGCTTGCCGAAGACGATCGCCAGACCGCGGATTACCTGCGCCAGGGCCTGACGGCCGAGGGCTACAGCGTCGATCACGTTCCCGACGGGCGCGAGGCGCTGGTGCAGGCGACGCTGCAGCCCTATGACCTGATGGTGATCGACCGGATGATGCCCGGGCTCGACGGGCTGTCGCTGGTCAAGGCGCTGCGCAGCGCACAGGTCAAGGCGCCGATCCTGATACTGACGGCGATGGGCGGCGTGACCGACCGGGTCGAAGGGCTTCAGGCCGGCGCGGACGACTACCTCGTGAAGCCCTTCGCCTTCTCGGAACTCTCGGCACGGCTGAGCGCGCTGGCGCGGCGCCCGGCGTTGCACGAGGGCGCGCGTGACCTGCTGCGGGTGGGCGACCTGACGCTCGACACGGTGCGCCGGACGGTAACCCGCGGCGGGACCGAGATCGACCTGCAGCCGCGCGAGTTCCGGCTGCTCGAGCATCTGATGCGCGCCGCCGGCCGGGTCCAGACCCGGACCATGCTGCTCGAGGCGGTGTGGGATTTCCACTTCGATCCCGGCACCAGCGTCGTCGAGACCCACATCAGCCGGCTGCGCGCCAAGATCGACCGCCCGTTCGACAAGCCGCTGCTGCACACCGTGCGCGGCGCGGGCTACATGCTGAAGGCATGACGGAGGCGCTGGCCACGCGGGTTCTGCGGTCGTCGTCGCTGCGGCTGGCGGCGCGGCTGGCGCTGATCTTCATCGTCGCGACGCTGCTCGCCGGGCTGGTCTCGGTGCCGCTGCTGACCGGCGCGCTGAAGGAGCGGCTGCGCGCCGACGCCCGGCAGATGGCCGAGTCGCTGGCGGCCACGTGGCAGGTGGCGGGCCTCGTGGACCTGCATGCCCAGATCGCGACCAACATCGCCACCACCCGAGACTTCGCCAACCTCTACCTGTTCATCGACAATTCGGGCCGGATCGTCTTCGGCAACTTCAACGTGCCGCGCCCCTTCACGGGCCCGCGCGAACTCGTGTCGGGGCGCGACATGATCCTGCCGGGGCGCAATGCGCCCGAGGGGCTGGGCTTCTCGGCCTATGGCCTGCGCATCCCCGCGGGCTTCGTCATCACGGCGCGGCAGACCTCGGCGCTGGACGAGGTGCAGGCCATCGTGCGGCGCTCCGTGGCGTCGGGGCTGGCGCTGGCGATCCTGCTGGCCGTGGGCGTGGCGGGGTTCCTCGCGCTTCGGGCCGAGAGGCGGATCGCGCGGCTGTCGGACGTGCTGACACGGGCCGCGGGGGGCGATCTGTCCCAGCGCGTGCGCGATGGCGGCACGGACGACATCGGCCGCATCGCCGAGGCGGTCAACGCGACGCTCGACCAGCTGGAACTGACGGTCGAGAGCCTGCGCCAGGTCTCCTCGGACGTGGCACACGACCTGCGCACCCCGATCACGCGGCTGCGCACCAGCCTTGAGCCGCTGATGCTGCGCGAGGATCTGCCCGAGGACGCACTGGGGCAGATCGGCTCGGCGGTGGCGCAGGCCGACCGGATCGTGCGGATCTTCAACGCCGTGCTGCGGATCGCCCAGATCGAGGGCGGCGGCGCACGTCCCCGCTTTGCCAGCCTCGACCTCGGCCAGCTCGCGTCAGACCTGCACGAGATGCTGGAGCCGGTGGCCGAGGAACTGGGCCATCACCTTGCCGTCGAGGCCGGGCCGGTGACGGTGCAGGGCGACCGCGACCTGCTGGCGCAGGCGATCGCGAACCTTGTCGAGAACGCCTTCCGCCACTGCCCGCCGCCGGCGCGGATCGCGCTGGCCGTCCGCCGGGAAGGCGCCGAGGCGGTGCTGACGGTGACCGACAACGGCCCCGGCATCCCCGAAGCCGAGCGGGCCGCCGTGTTCCGCCGCTTCTACCGGCTGGAGCGCAGCCGCAACACCGAGGGCAGCGGCCTCGGCCTCAGCCTCGTCGCGGCCGTGCTGCGCCTGCACGGCGGCCGGGTGGAGCTTGCGGACGCGGAACCGGGGCTCCGCGTCACGCTGCATCTGCCGGTCAGCGCCGGGTGACGGTCAGGCCCGCGATCGGACAGGCACCCTTTTCCGCCTTCTCGAGCGTGGTCCCGGCGTCGCCGGAGGCGATGCGGCAGACCATCGGGAAGCTGGTGGAGGTGCTGACGCCCTTCGGTTCCCGCAGGGTCAGCTGGTCATCCTCGATCCTCCAGCGGCCGCGCACGTCGGTGCCAAGCTCGGTGTTGCGCATGGTGAAGCGACCGTTGGCGGCGAAGGTCACCTCGAGCGGACCGATGGAATAGGCGCCGGGTTCAATGGCTGCGGCTGCCGCTGCGGGGGCTGCTGGCGCTTCGGTCGCGGCCGGCGGGGACTCCTGCGCGGCGGGCTCGGCGGCAGGCTCGCTGCCCGTTCCTTCCGGTTGCGGCGGCGCGGCCGGTTCTTCGGCGGCGGCTTCGCCATCGGCGGCCGGCGCTTCCGGTTCCGCAGCAGCAGGCTCGCTGCCCGTGCCTTCCGGTTGCGGCGGCGTGGCCGGCTCTTCGGCGGCGGCTTCGCCCTCGGCTGCGGCTGCCGGCTGGTCAGCATCCTCCGCCTGCGGTTCTTCCGCCGCGACGGCTTCCGCCTCGGCCGGCGTCTCCGGCGCGGCGGCGGCGGTTTCCGGTGCGGCAGATTCCGCCTCGGCCGCCGGCTGGGCGGAGCCCGCGCCGGCAACCCCGGCCTGCGGCGCCTCGGCCTCGGCCGCCGGGGCCGGCTCCGGTCCCTCGGTCGGGGCGGTCAGCTTCTGCGCGCCAATCCTCTGCTCAAGCTCGAGCAGCTCCTTGCTGCGCGAGGCGAGCACCTGGGCCAGCAGTTCCACCATGCCCTGCAGGTCGGTGCGCTGCTTCTCGGCCGATTGCGCCGCGGCGACGAGCTGTCCGCTCTCGGCGCGCAGGCCCTCCATCCGCTTGTCGAGATCCTGAACCCGCGCGGCAAGCTCCGTGACCGTGGCGCGCAGCGTATCCTCGCGTGCCGTCAGTTCCTTCAGCCGGGCCGTGGCAGCGTCGAATCCGGCGGTCGCCTCGGCGGCCCCCTTCTCGGCATCGGCACGGCGGGTGTCGAAGGTCGAGATCTCCTCGCGCATCGGGCCGACTTCCGCCGCCAGCCGGTCATGCTCGGTCCGGACCGCCAGCAGCTCGGCCTCGGCCGCGTCGATCTGCGACTGCAGCGCCGCCAGCGCCTCCTCGGCCTCCTTCGACCGGGCGGTCAGTCCCGCAACCTCGGTTTCCAGCGTGGCGATCGAGCCGGTCAGTTCGGCCTGATGGCCGAGCTGGTCCAGCGCCGAGTTCCGCTCGTTCAGCATGTAGGCGCCGAAGCCCACGCCCCCTGCCGCGACCACCGCCAGCGCCGCCGGCACGGCCACTCCCATGCGATCTCGCATGATACCCCCTTGTCAGTTTCATCGGCCCGAGTCCCTTGTGAGGTCCAGGCCCGGTGCCGGGGGAACCTTACTTGTAGCGGCCCCCGCGCTCCAACACTTCTATCTGGTATCCGTCGGGATCCGCGATGAAAAAGAACCGGGCGATCACCTCGCCGGCCGGGGCGAAGTCCACGATTTTCCGCGGGTTGAGCCCGGCATCCGTCATCCGGGCATGTTCGGCTGCGACATCGGCGACCGAAACCGCAAGATGGCCATAGCCATCGCCCAGGGCATAGGGGTCGGTCCGGCCCTTGTTGATGGTCAGCTCCAGCTCAAACTCGCTTTCGGGGTTCGAGAGGTAGGCGAGGGTGAAGCTGTCGAAATCCAGCCGCTCGGCCACCTCAAGGCCGAAGGCCTCGCGGTAGAACGCGAGCGAGCGCGCCTCGTCGAGGACGCGGATCATGCTGTGGATCGCCTTGGCCATGGTTCCTCCTGTGCCGGTGCCGGAAAGTGTGCCGCCCTGCCGGGGCCCGGGGGTAGTAGTCGGATACCACCCCCGGCCGAAGGTCAGGCGGCCGGGGCGCCGATGCCCGCCGCGCGCCGCCGCGCCACGCGGGCGCGGATCGCCGCGACATCGGTCACCGGCGTCGCGGCGAACAGCGTCCGCGTGTAGTCGTGCTGCGGCGCGCCGAACACCGCGTCGCGCGTGCCGTATTCCACCACCTCGCCCTTCCACATCACCATCACCTCGTCGGCGATGTAGCGCACGACCGACAGGTCGTGGCTGATGAAGACATAGGTCAGGTCGAACTCCTCCTGCAGGTCGGCGAGCAGGTTCAGCACCTGCGCCTGCACCGAGAGGTCGAGCGCCGAAACCGGCTCATCCAGCACCAGAAGCCGCGGGTTCACCATCAGCGCCCGCGCGATGGCCAGGCGCTGGCGCTGCCCGCCCGAGAACATGTGCGGGTAGCGGTGGAAGTGCTCGGGCGCCAGGCCCACCTTCACCAGCATCGCCATCGCCTTCTCGCGGCGCTCCTCGGCGCTGTCCTTCGTGTTCAGGATCAGCGGCTCCATCAGCATGTCGCCGACCTTCTGGCGGGGGTTGAGCGAGCCGTAGGGGTTCTGGAACACGATCTGCACCTTGCGGCGCAGGCCCGGCGGCAGGCCCTGCTTCGCGATGTCGATGGCCTCGCCGTCGATGAGCAGTTCGCCCTCGGTCGCGGGATCGATCAGCGTGATGATCCGCGCCAGCGTGGACTTGCCGCAGCCGCTTTCGCCCACCACCGCGAGCGTCCGGCCCTGCTCGACCGAGAAGCTGACGCCCTTGAGCGCCCGCATCGGCTGCGTGCGCCGGAACATCCCGCCAGAGCCGGCATAGTCACGGACGATGTTCCTGGCCTCGAGAACGGGAGCCATCATGCGCCTCCTGCAGTGGCTTCGGCATCGACGTAATCCGCGACGGTCGGCAGCCGGTCACCGGTCGCGAGCTCGGGCAGCGCGGAGAGCAGAGCTCGCGTGTAGGGATGCGAAGGCGCCTCGAAGATGTCGCACACGCCGGCCTCCTCCATCTTGCAGCCCTTGTACATCACCACCACGCGGTCGGCGGTCTCGGCCACCACGCCCATGTCGTGGGTGATCATGATCATCCCCATGCCGGTCTCTTCCTGCAGCTTCATCAGCAGGTCGAGGATCTGCTTCTGGATCGTCACGTCGAGCGCGGTGGTCGGCTCGTCCGCGATCAGCAGCTTCGGCTTGCAGGCGATCGCCATGGCGATCATCACCCGCTGGCACTGCCCACCCGACATCTGGTGCGGGTAGCTTTCCAGCCGAGCCTCGGGGTCGGGGATGCCGACCGCGCGGAACAGCTCGACTGCCCGGGCGCGACGTTCGCGGGCGCCGAGGTTCAGGTGGAAGCGCAGCACTTCCTCGATCTGGAAGCCCACCGTGAAGCAGGGGTTCAGCGAGGCGATCGGCTCCTGGAAGATCATCGAGATGTCGCGCCCGATGATCTCGCGCCGGGCGGCGTCGGACATGGTCAGCAGGTCCTGCCCGTCGAAGCGCATCACGTCGGCCTCAATGGTGGCGGTCTTCGGCAGGAGGCCCATTGCGGCGAGCATCGCTACCGACTTGCCCGAGCCGCTTTCGCCGACGATGGCCAGAACCTCGCGCGGATGCACGTGGAGGTCGATCCCCCTGACCGCATAGAAGCGGCCGGTCGAGGTGGCGAAACTGACCGAGAGGTTGCGGATTTCGAGAAGCGCCATGTCAGCTCCGCTTCAGCTTGGGGTCGAGCGCGTCGCGCAGACCGTCGCCGACGAGGTTGATCGCCAGCACCGTGATCAGGATGGCGAGGCCCGGGAAGGTCACCACCCACCAGGCCCGCAGGATGAATTCGCGCGCCTCGGCGAGCATGGTGCCCCATTCCGGCGTCGGCGGCTGCGCCCCCATGCCGAGGAAGCCGAGCGCCGCCGCGTCGAGCACCGCGTTCGAGAACGAAAGCGTGCCCTGCACGATCAGCGGAGCGAGGCAGTTCGGCAGGATGGTGCGGAACATCAGCCGCAGCCGCCCTGCCCCGGCCACCCGCGCGGCCATGACGTATTCGCGGTTCTTCTCGGACATGACCGCCGCGCGCGTGAGCCGGGCGAAGTGGGGCTGCAGCACGATGGCGATGGCGATCATCGCATTGGTCAGCCCCGGCCCAAGGATCGCCACCATCACCAGCGCCAGCAGCAGCGACGGAAAGGCGAGGATCACGTCCATCACCCGCATGATGACGGCATCCACCCAGCCGCCGAAGAAGCCCGCGACGAGGCCGAGGATGATCCCCCCGGTCAAGGCGATGGAGACCACGACGCAGCCGATGAACAGCGACTGTCGCGCGCCGAAGATCAGCCGAGAGAGGATGTCCCGCCCGACCGCATCGGTGCCGAGAAGGTAGGTCGTGCTGCCGCCCTCCTGCCAGAACGGCGGCATCAGCAGCGCCTCGCGGTTCTGCAGCGTGGGTCCGTGGGGCGCGATCAGCGGCGCGAAGGTCGCGATGAGCACCAGCGCGAGGAAGACGGCGAGGCCAATCACCGCGCCGCGGTTTTCCGAGAAGTAGAACCAGAACTCGCGCAGGATGCGGCTGGTTTCCGAGGTCTTCGGGGTTGCGACGGTCATGGAACCCTCACGCATGACGGATGCGGGGATTGATCACCCCGTAAAGCAGATCGACGATCAGGTTCACCACCATGACCACGGCGGCCATCAGCAGAAGCCCGCCCTGCACCGACGGGTAATCGCGGCGCGAGATGGAATCGATCATCCACTTGCCGATGCCGGGCCAGGAAAAGATCGTCTCGGTCAGGATCGCGCCCGCCATCACCACGCCGACCTGCAGGCCGATGGTCGTGACCACCGGGATCAGCGCGTTGCGCAGCGCGTGCACGCTGACGACGCGGAACGGGCTCATCCCCTTGGCGCGGGCGGTGCGGACGTAATCCTCGCCCAGCACCTCGAGCATGGCCGATCGTGACTGCCGCGCGATCACCGCCATCGGGATCGTGGCCAGCACGATGGCGGGCAGGATCAGGTGGCGCACCGCGGACAGGAACGCTCCCTTCTGCCCCGAGACCAGCGAGTCATAGAGCATGAACCCGGTGCCGTTCGGGAAGAAATACAGCAGGTCGATCCGCCCCGAGACCGGCGTCCACTTCAGGATTCCCGAGAACAGGATGATGAGCAGAAGCCCCCACCAGAAGATCGGCATCGAGTAGCCGACAAGCGCAGCCCCCATAGAGACCTGGTCGAACCAGCTGCCCCGCTTGATCGCCGCGAAGACGCCGAGCGGAATGCCGATCACCGTCGCGAGCGTCACCGCGACGAGGCCAAGCTCCACCGTCGCCGGGAAAAGCGTCAGGAACTCGGTCAGCACCGGCTTCTTCGTGGTCAGCGACAGGCCGAAGTCGCCCTGGAACAGGTTGCCCACGAACTCGAAATACTGGACCCAGATCGGCCGGTCGAAGCCCAGCTGGTGCGACAGCTCGGCATGGCGCTCGGGCGTGATGCCGCGCTCGCCTGCCAGAAGCAGCACCGGATCGCCCGGCAGAAGCCTGACGAAGCCGAAGGCCACGATGGTGATGCCGATGAAGGTCGGAACCAGATAGGCAAGCTTGCCGAGAAGGAATCTGATCATCTTGAACCTGAATGATGAGAGGCGCGCCGGGATGCTCCCGACGCGCCTGCCCGTTACTCTAGCCGTTTTACTCGGCGATATCGACGCCCGCGAAGCTGTGCTTGCCCAGCGGGTTCATCACGTAGCCCGAGACCTTCTTCGACATCGGCATGAAGACCGTCGAATGGGCGATGGTGGCCCAGGGGTTCTCGCGCTTGAAGACCAGCTGCGCCTCTTCGTAGAGCTTCGCGCGCTCGGCCTGGTCGGCGGTGACCTTCGCCTTCTGGATCAGGTCGTCGAACTCCTTGTTGCACCACTGGGCGCGGTTCGCGCCGCCGTCGCCGGTGGCCGAGCAGCCCAGAAGCACGCCCATGAAGTTGTCCGGGTCGCCGTTGTCGCCGGTCCAGCCGAGGATCACCGCGCCCTTGCGCGACGGGTCGGTGGACTTCTTCAGATACTCGCCCCACTCGTAGGAAACGATCTCGACGTTGACGCCGATCTTGGCGAAGTCTTCCTGCATCAGTTCCGCGGTGCGGCGGGCGTTCGGCATGTAGGGGCGCTGCACCGGCATCGCCCAGATCTCCATGGTGAGATCCTTCACGCCCGCTTCCTCGAGCAGCTTCTTCGCGGCTTCGGGATCATAGGCGGTATCCTCGACCGCGTCGTTGTAGCTCCACATGGTCGGCGGGATCGGGTTCTTGGCCACCTGCCCCGTGCCCTGGAAGACCGCCTCGAGGATGGCCTCCTTGTTCATCGCCATGTTCAGCGCCTTGCGCACGTCCGGGTTGTCGAAGGGCGCCACGGTGGTGTTGTAGGCGAGATAGGCCACGTTCAGGCCCGGCTGTTCCATCACCTGCAGGTTCGGATCGGCCTTCAGCGCCTCGATGTCGGCAGGCGCCGGATAGGGCATGATGTGGCATTCGCCAGCCTGCAGCTTCTGCATCCGCACGGCCGGGTCGGGGGTGATCGCGAAGATCAGGTCGTCGATCTTCTCGCGGCCGCCCCAGTAGTCGTCATTGGCCTGATAGCGGATCACCGCGTCCTTCTGGTAGGCCACGAACCGGAACGGGCCGGTGCCGACGGGGGCATTGTTCAGGTCTTCCTTGCGGTTCTCGGCCTCGAGCTTGTCGGCATATTCCTTCGACAGGATCGACGCGAAGTCCATCGCGAGGTTGGCCAGGAACGGCGCCTCGGGGCGGGTCAGCACGAACTTCACCGTCAGGTCGTCGACCTTCTGGATTTCCTTGATCACCGTGGGCATTTCCATGCCGCTATAGTATTCGTAGGTGATCCCGGCCACATACTGGTGCCACGGGCTCGCGGTGTCGCCCTGGCGCATGAACGAGAAGATCACGTCGTCGGCGTTCATGTCACGCGTCGGCGTGAAGAACTCGGTCGTGTGGAACTTCACGCCCGGACGCAGGTGGAAGGTGTATTCCAGACCGTCCTCGGAGATCTCGTAGCGCTCGGCCAGCGCGGGGGCGATCTCGGTCGTGCCGGGCTTGAACTCGACGAGCTGGTTGTAGACCGCCTGCGAGGCGGCGTCGAAGGTGGTGCCGGCGGTGTAGGGCGCGGGGTCGAAGCCCTCGGGCGAGCCTTCCGAGCAATAGACCAGCGTCTTTGCATTGGCCCCGGCAGCGGCGATCAGGGCCAGCGACGAAGCGGCCACAAGATGCGCGAATTTCATGGGTGAACCTCCATCATGTTGGAAGAGCCGCCTTCTTGCGAATGAGCGGCACCTCGGGCGGATCAAATGCCGTTGTGAAACCGTTTGCAAGGAAGATTCTCAAGCTTGACGCTGCGGCGTCGGGTCGAAAAGGGGAACGTTTCTTGACTTCTTCGGTGCGGCGTGACCCGGGGCCGGCGCGACCCTGCGCCGCAGGCCGCCGACCGGGCGAGGGACCGCCCGGGCAAGGGGCTGAATCGGGCGATCCGTGACGCCCGCGCGGCGCGGGTGTCATGCCTCCTTCCCCCGACCATGCCGGCGCGGCCGACAACCCGGGAACCAGCGGAAGGCAGAGTGTTGCCGTGGCAATCGCATGCCGCCGGGGCGAGACCTGCCCCTGCGATGGCGCTCGGGACGGCAGGCGGGGCGCACGGCCTTCTGCCGCGGACGGTGCCTCGCCTGTCCCGCCCTGCCGCGCCGGCCTGACCTCCCGATCCCGCGGAGGGTCGTGGTGGCCGGCGCTTCCGCCGCCAATTCAGGTCCCGAGGCGGTAGCCGGCCCCGCGGACGGTGTGGATCAGGGGTTTCTCGTCCACGCCGTCGATCTTGGTGCGCAGGTAGCGGACGTAGACCTCGACCACATTGGAGTTCGGATCGAAACCGTAGCCCCAGTTGTTGTTCAGGATCTGCGTGCGGCTGAGCACCGCGCCGCTGTGCTCCATCAGGTAGCGCAGCAGGCCGAATTCCTTGGGCGTCAACGCGATCGCGCGCCCGCCGCGGGTCACCTGCCGCGTGGTCGGATCCAGCACCAGATCGGCCACCTGCAGCACCGGATCGAACCGGGTCACCGGCGCCCGACGAAGCAGAGCCTCGATCCGGGCCACCAGCTCGTCGAAGGCGAAGGGCTTCGTCAGGTAATCGTCGGCTCCGGCGTTCAGCCCTTCGATCTTGTCTCCCAGCGCGTCGCGGGCGGTCAGCATCAGCACGCGGGAGCCGATGTTCTCGCTGCGCATCTGACGGCAGATCGTCACCCCGTCGAAGTCGGGCAGCATGCGGTCCAGGATGACCAGCGCATAGCCTGCCGTGCGCATCATGGTCATCGCGCCCTGGCCGGTCGCGGCGACGTCGAGCGCGTGCCCTTCCGCCTTCAGGCCGCGCGTGACGAAGTTGGCGATGCGCGGATCGTCTTCGACGAGCAGGATCTTGGCCATCGGGTGCCTCAGGACAGCAGGGGAAGGTGGATGCGCAATTCGGTCTGGTGATCGGCGCTGGCGATCTCGATGCGGCCGCCGTGCCCCTCGACGATCCATTTCGCGATCGAAAGCCCCAGCCCCGTCCCCGACCGGCCATGGCCTGCCGCCTGGCGTGCGCGGTAGAACCGGCTGAACACGAAGGGCAGTTCGGCCGCGGGGATCTCGGGGCCGGGGTTGCTGACCACGAAAACCGCGCCGCGCTCGGTGCAGGACAGCGACACCCGCACCGTCGCGCCCGGGTCGGCATACTTGATCGCGTTGTCCAGCGCGATCATCATGGCCTGCGACAGACGGCCGGCATCGCCCCTGGCCCGGCAGCCGCCCGGGGAGCGGTCGGCCACGATCCGCACGTCGGCTTCCCCGGCCAGAACGCCCGCCTCCGACAGCACGATCTGCAGCACGTCGTCGAGGTCGAGCGGCTGCATGTCGAAGCGGATCGCATCCACCTCGGCGCGGGCCAGAAACAGCAGGTCCTCGACCAGACGGGTCATCTGCTGGCAAAGCTGCACGATCCTGCCCAGCGTGTCGCGATGTTCCTCGACGGTGCGGCTCGCGCCCCGCAGCGCGATCTCGGCCTCGCCGCGCAGCACGGTCAGGGGTGTGCGCAACTCGTGGCCGATGTCGGCCAGGAACAGCATCCGCATGTGGTCGAGCTGCTGCAGACGGGCGTTGGCCTCTTCCAGCTGCCCCGTCCGCCGCGTCACCTCGTGCTCGAGCCCGGCCTGCACCTCCAGCAGCGCGGCGCGCTGCGCTTCCAGCCGCGAGGCCGCATTGTCGATCTGCGCGGCGAGGCTGGCGAACTCGTCGCGGCCGCGATAGTCGAGCCGGTAGGCGAGGTTGCCCTCGCCGATCTCGCGGGTGGCCGATTCCAGGGCCGCGATGGGGCGTTTCAGCGACCGCGCCAGCAGGAAGGCCCCGATGGCCGACACGGCAAAGGCCGCCGCGGTCACGAGGCTGATGATCCATTCCAGGTCGCGTTCCAGCCGGTTGGTCCGGCTCTCGTAGCGCCGCAGCTCCGCTTCCTCGTCGGCGATGGCGGCGCCGATGTGCACCTCGAGCGTGGTGTCCAGACTGTCCTCGATCTCGTCGCGGAAGATCCGGATCGCCTCGTCCTGACGCTGCTCCTCGCGCAGCAGAAGCAGCCGCTGGGTGCGCCGGTCGATGTCTTCGTAAAGCGAGCGCATCTCGGCGACGCGGGCCAGTTCGACCTCTTCGGCCGCCCGGTCCTCGGGAACCGACAGAAGGGCGATCTCGTCGCGGATCAGCAGTTCCAGCCGGTCAAGGCTGCCTTCCAGGCTGTTGCGCGCGTCGTTGAAGTCATCCAGTTCGGTCCGCCCCAGCAGCAGCAGTTCCGCCACGTTCTCGGAATAGCGGTTCATCGCCGCCGACATGCGGATCACGCTGTCCAGCTGCGCCCCGGCCAGCCGGTTCCGGTCGAAGTAGTAGTCGATCCTGTGGACGTAATACCATGTGACCGCCGCCACGCTGAGCAGCATGGTCGTGACCAGGATCTGGAAGCTGATGATCTTCAGGCGGATCGTCATGGGTCTGGGGCGTCTCCTGCGGCCGATCCGACTGGATGCGTCCGTTGGCGAAGGTGATGACGCGGCGCGCAGCGCGGATCGTCTCGGGGCGGTGCGCGACCACGATACGGGTCGGGGCCAGCCGGGCAAGGGCCGCATTGACCGCGCTTTCCCGCGCCACGTCCAGGTGGCTCGTCGCCTCGTCCAGCAGCAGAAGGCCCGGCGCCCGATAGATCGCGCGGGCGAGCAGGATGCGCTGCTTCTGTCCGCCGGAAAGCACGGTGCCCATGTCCCCGATCAGCGTGCCGTAGCCCATCGGCATCGCCAGGATGTCGTCATGCACCGCCGCAAGCCGCGCGCAGTCCTCGATGCGGTCCCGATCCGGGTTCGGGACGAAGAAGGCGATGTTGTCGGCAATCGACCCGGCGAACAGCGTGTCGTCCTGCATCACCACGCCGATCATGCCGCGCCAGCGGTCGAGGCCCAGCCGCGCCATCGGCGTGCCGTCGATCAGGATCGTGCCTTCGGTCGGCTCCAGCAGCCCCGCCATCAGCTTCAGAAGCGTGGTCTTGCCACAGCCGGACGGGCCGGCCAGCGACACCCACTCGCCCGGCGCCACGCGCAGGCTGACGTCGCGCAGCACGAAGGGATCGCCCGGACTGTAGCGGAACGAGACGCTGCAAAGCTCGATCGCGACCGGCCTTGCCGGGCCGACCGGGTGCGGATCGCCCCTCGGCTCGGGAGGCGTCAACGCGATGTCGGCCAGCCGCTCGGCATGCAGGCCCAGCATCCGCAGATCCACCACCGTGTCGATCAACCCGCTGATCCTGCGCAGGAACAGGTCCTTGTAGGCAAGGAAGGCCACCAGCAGCCCGACCGAGAAGCTGTTGGCAAGGATCATCCGCGCCGCGAGATAGACGATGCCGATGCCCAGCAGGCCCAGCAGCAGCAGGTTCGCCGTCCTGAACAGCAGGTCGAGCCGCTGCGTGACCAGCTGCCGGTTCACCGTCTCGACCAGCAGGTTCAGCCAGCGCGCGCGGCGGTCGGCCTGCCCGCCCATCAGCTTGACGGTCTTCATGCCGCGCAGGCTTTCCAGGAAGTGGCTGTCGCGCCGGGCTTCCCAGGCAATCGCCTCGGCCGAGGCCTGCCGCAGGGGCGCATAGGCGGCCCACCGCAGCGCACCGTAAAGCCCGGCCCCCGCCAAAGCGACCGCCGCCAGCACGGGCGCCAGCACGAACATCAGGACCAGCGTCAGGACGCACATCAGCCCGTCGAGGATCGCCACGACCAGATCCCGTGTCAGCGCCTGCAATATCGTGTCCTGCGACTCGAAGCGCGACATCACGTCGGCGACGTGGCGCGTCTCGAAATAGCTGGCCGGCAGGTCGAGCAGGTGGCTGAACAGGTTGGCGCGCGCCTGCACCTTCAGCGAGGCGCCCAGCGTGATCATCATCCAGCTCCGCAGCGCCGTCACCCCGGTCTGCAACAGCAGCAGAAGGCCGAAGGCCAGCGCCAGAGTGGTCAGCAGGCTGCGGTCGGCCGAGACAATGGCGTTGTCGATCGTCAGGCTCAGGAACAGCGGCGCGATCAGCGCGAAGATCTCGATGGCCAGCGCAAGAAGCAGCAGATGGCCGAGCGCCCGCCTGAGGCCGGTGATCTGGCCCAGCAGCGCGCGGATGCGGATGCGGGGCGGCGCCGCGGCGGGCTCGAAACCGCCGGTGGGCACAAGCTCCAGCGCGACGCCGGTGAAGTGCCGCGATACCTCGGCCATCGGCAGGCGGCGGATGCCGTCGGCAGGATCGTGGATGGTGATGCCGCCGCGCCCGACCGCCTTCAAAACCACGAAATGGTTGAGGTCCCAGTGAAGGACGGCGGGCGTGCGCAGCAGGTGCAGCTCGTCCATCTCCAGCCGCAGCGGCCGCGAGGCCAGCCCGATGCGGTCTGCGACCGCGATCACATCCCGCAGCGTCGCGCCCTTCAGGGAAAAGCCGAACCGGCGGCGCAGCTCGGCCGGGTCGGTCGAGCGCCGGTAGTAGCCTGCCACCATCGCGAGCGATGCCAGCCCGCATTCCGCCGCCTCGGTCTGGAGGATGAGCGGCAGCCTCCGCCTCCATCCGAACTGCAGGCCCTCGGTCACGCTCATGCGCGATCCCCGTCGCGCAGGGTTCGAAGCGGATCGACGATCCACTGCCACAGCCGCCGCGTCTCGATCTGGATGTCCGCCTGCAGCGTCATTCCCGGCTGCAGCGTCGCCATCCGGCCATAGGCCGAGGCGCCTTGCGCCTGAAGGTCCACGGTGATGCGATAGACCGGCTGGCCCGCAGCCCCGAGCTCGACCAGTGGCCCCGCCGCCTCGGCCAGTTCGCCCGCCCCCACGGTCGCCCGCGACACGTTCCGGACAAGGCCTTCATATTGCCCGAACGTCTGGTGCGGAAAGGCGTCATAGCGGATCAGCACGCGCTGCCCCGGCTCGACGAAGCCGATGTCGCGGCTGGGTCCGTAGAGACGCGCCTGAAGCGCCGTGCCGGCAGGGATGAGCGTCATCAGCGCGGCCGAGCCGTCGACGGCATCACCTGCGGCAGCCCGCAGCGCGGTGACGGTGCCGGCCCGGGGCGCAGTCACCAGAGTCTCGCGCGCCGCTTCGGCCTCGGCCAGGTCCTGATCCAGTTGCGCGATCGCGCGCCCGGTCTCGGCCAGTTGCAGCCGCTCGCGCAGCGGAAGCTCGGCGATCTCGGCGGCCAGTTCGACGCGGACGCGATTGACGCCAGCACGGGTGCGTTCCAGCGCCTGCAGGGCGAGCGCCTGATCGAAGGCGGCATCCTCGGCTCTCTGCACGCCTTCTTCGGTTGACAGTCCCCGCCCGCGCAGGTCGCGAAGCCGCAGCGCGGTTGCCTCCGCCAGGGCGAGACGCCTGCGCTGCAGCGCGAATTCCACCTCGAGGCTCCGGGCCTCGGCGTCGATCACGGCCAGCCGCGCCTGCTGGGAACCGGCCTGCCGCGCGAACAGGGCGCGCTGGTCGTCACGCTCTGCCACAAGGATGTCGCGGTGTTCCCGAAGGAAGCGCAGCACCTCCTGCCGGGTTTCGCCCAGGCCGCTGCGCCGCTCGCCGGAGAGGACAGCCAGCACGTCGCCAGCCGCAACCTCCTGCCCCTCCTCGACCGCCACGCGGACCAGAACGCCCGCCTGTGGCGTGACCACCTGCAGCAAGCCCTGCTGCGGCGCCAGCCAACCCGGCAGCCGAACCTTGCGCGTGAACTCGCCGAAGGCGATCACGGCGATGACGCCGCCGACGATCAGCGCGGCGAAGGCCGTCAGGACACTGTGCGACAGGCGCGGCACGAGCAGGACCGTGCCAAGCCAGCCGTGCTGCCGCTCGGCCAGCGCCTCGGGGCGGAACAGGGGGGACGGCGCGCGGCTCACGCTACAGGTCTTCCACATCGACCTCGGTGACGGTCACGCTGACCTCGATCATCCTGCGCTTGCGGCGCACCGGCAGGACGATGCTGGTCCGGGGATCGAAGAAGTCCTTCAGCATCGGCGGCCGGCTTGCACGGAAGTAGAAGGCGGGATCCTCGGCCACCGGGGCGGCGGCCGCCACCTCCAGCTCGTCGCGTCGGCTGACCGTCTGGATGACGACCGGCGCATGGGTGATGCCCGCCATCCGCAATGCCGTCGCGCGGTGATAGCCGTTGTGCAGCACGAGACGCCTGCCCCAGCGGATCGCGCTGAGAAAGTTCGAGCCGTGCCCCACCACGACCCCCACCACACCCGCAACCGGGCCACGGCTTCCCAGGTCGCCGACCTGGTCGGGACGCAGGAGCATCGTCTCGTGCAGGCGCAGGTCGGTCGACTCGGACAGGAACGCAAAGCGGCCGCGTCCCAGACGCCGGCAGTCGACGGCCGCGTCGCGCCGCTCGAGCGGCTGACAGAAGCGGAACAGGTCGGGGTCCGTCGGCCCGGGGTCCAGTCCCGCGGCCAGATCCTGCACGAAGGGCAAGGTGACGCTGCGCTGGCTGACGACGATCCGGTCCAGTTCGACCATCTCGATGCTCGTCGGCACCTTGTCGAAGGTGCGGCGATAGAAGGCTTGCTGCTGCAGGTCCGAGGCCAGCGCCCGCATCTCCTTGGGCAGCCTGCGGCAGCGGATGCGGTCGGCGAGCCCGGCCTCCGTCCTTTCGAGGACGGCGAGATGGTCGTTGGCCCGGCGCCACCCGTCGATGATCTCCGCGCGGCGCTGCATGTCACCCTCGGCAACGCGCCCCACGACCTCCAGATAGTCGGTCAGCGGCGGTTGCCCCAGCAGCCAGAGCTCTTCCCGCACATGGGCGGCTGATGGATCGATCGAGGGGGATGCTGCGCATTCAAAGGGCATGAAACCTCGCCTGAGCAGGTCCCCGGAGCCGCAGCCGGCCCCAGGGAGACGTGCCTCATCAGCTGTTGCTGTTGCCGTTGCTTCGGGAGGCACCGCTGTTGCTGCCGCTGCGGCGGCGCGGCTTCCTCTTCCTCGCCCGCTTGCGGCCGTTGCCGCCGGCCCCGTAGACTTGCTCGAGTTCCAGTTCGTTCAGGTCACGCATCGTCGTGCTCCATCCGGTTGCTGCAGGCATGCACGCCTTGCCGCCTCAGGGAAGCAGCCGCCTGCGGCCACGCCAATGGCGACATCCGGAACGTCCGGGATTCTTCGCGAATTCTAATGTTGCTCTTAGCGCAGGCTCATCAGGCGGCTGCGAAGCCGCGACGTTCCCTGCGCTCCTGCCCGAGGAGGCGAAGGCCGGATGCCGGCGGAAGGCTGCCGGCGCGGCCTGAGGGGGTGGCGCGGGATCCCGGGGCACGGGGCGCGCTCCCGACCCGGGGAGCGGTGTTGCCCTCCGGGCGCAGGCCGCCCCCCTCGGCCAGCCGCGCGCCCGCGCCGCCTTGGAACGGTGCCCGCGATGGTTTACCGTTCCGTGCAGGACCTTCGCAACCGCAGCCCGAGGAGAGGACATGTCAGAGCTTGCATCCCTCCGGGCCGGGGCCGTCTGAGCGGGACACCCGCCGCCGCGCCCTGACCCTGATCTTCACCGGCGCCCCCGGCGCCTGTCGTTCAGTGTCCATGCGAGGGCTTCTCCTTGACCCGATCCTTCACGCTCGCCGACCTCGGCTGGGCTTCCGACTTCCTGCGCCAGCTCGACCTTCAGGAACTGGCCGCCACCCCCTGCCGCATTGCAGCCGTTCACCGCAGCCGCCTCGAGGCGCTCTCGGCCGCCGGTCCCCTGTCGCTGATCTTGCCGCCCGGCCTTTCCACCGGCGAGATCGCCGTGGGTGACTGGGCGCTCGCCGATGGCGCGCGGCTGCTGCGGCTCCTTGAGCGGCGCAGTTGCCTCTCCCGCCGCGCGGCGGGCACCGGGGCGGCGCGGCAGCTGATCGCCGCGAACGTCGACACGCTTTTCATCGTCACCTCCTGCAACGCCGACTTCAACCCGGCGCGGCTGGAGCGCTACCTGGCACTGGCCCGCTCGGCCGGGGTCGAGCCGGTGATCCTGCTGACCAGGGCCGACCTCGTGTCCGATCGCGAGACCTGGCGCGAGCGGGCAGAGGCGGTCGACCGGCGGGTCGCGGTGCGGCTGGTCGACGCCACCGCGCCCGAAGCAAGCACCACGCTCGCCGACTGGTGCCGTCCAGGCCAGACCGTGGCGCTGGCGGGCTCGTCGGGCGTGGGAAAGACCACGCTCGCCAACGCGCTCACCGGCGCGGGGGAGGCGACGGCGCCAATCCGCGAGGACGACGCCAAGGGGCGGCACACCACGACGGGCCGTCACCTGCACCCCATCGCGGGCGGGGGGTGGCTGATCGACACGCCCGGCATGCGCGAGTTGCGCCTGACCGATGCCGAGGGCGGCATCGCGGCGGTCTTCGACGACATCGACGCGCTGGCTCGCGCCTGCCGCTTCACCGACTGCAGCCACAGAACCGAGCCCGGCTGCGCCGTTCAGGCGGCCCTGGCGGAGGGTCGCCTTGACCCCGGCCGCCTCGCCCGATGGGGAAAGCTCCGGCGCGAGGACCGGCACAACTCCGAGACGCTGGCCGAGGCGCACGCCCGCGACCGCGCCTTCGGCCGAATGGTCCGCGAGGTGCTGCGCGACAAGACCCGCCGCCGCGACCGCTGACCAAGGGGTGCGGGCGGGCAACCCCGCCCGCACCTCCACAAGTTCTCCCTGAGGACTCGCGCCCAAGGCTCGCCCCGGCGGTCGCGGCGAATCCTGCACCTGACGGAAGCGGTCGCCGCCGAGGTGCTTGCCGCCGAACCAACGGGGCACCACGCCGCCGCAATCGCGGAGGCCCTCGCACGCGAACAAGCGCAGGTCAGCAAGCCGGGCACCCGCTTCGCCATCCTCGGATTTTGTCCCAGGCCGAGAATAAGAACGCTCTCCCATCGCAGCCGGCTGTGGCGGACCGACGGCGCGCGGGAGGCCGCATTGCCGGAACGCCGCCCAGTCCGGACAAGGCGCGGGCGGCGCGAAAGTCCCGCCCGGACCGGTGCTCGGGTGGGTACCGGGGCTTGCACCCCGTGCGCCGATCCGGTCTATCGCGGATTCAGGGAGGCCAAACCATGGGCAGCAAGGAGCCCGGATGCGCGACGAACAGGCAAAGGGTGCGGCGATCACCTTCGACAGGGTGGAGAAGTCCTTCGCGCAGAAGGGCGGCGCGCCGGTCATGGCTCTGGCGGACTGCTCGCTGACGGTCGAGCCCGGCACGATCACCGGCATCATCGGCCGCTCGGGCGCGGGCAAGTCCACGCTCTTGCGCATGGTCAACGGGCTGGAACGCCCCACCGGGGGCCGGGTGCTCGTGGGCGGGCGCGACGTGGGCGCGGCGCGGGGCGCCGAGCTGCGCGAGATCCGCCGCGAGGTCGGCATGATCTTCCAGCACTTCAACCTGCTCGCCTCGCGCACGGTCTTCGGCAACGTGGCGCTGCCGCTGGAGATCGCCGGCCGGCCGAAGTCCGAGATCCGGCCGCGGGTCGAGGATCTGATCGCCCGCGTGGGGTTGGAGGCGCTGGCCGACCGCTATCCGGCCGAACTGTCGGGGGGGCAGAAGCAGCGCGTCGGCATTGCGCGCGCGCTCGCCACCGGGCCGAAGGTGCTGCTGTCGGACGAAGCCACCTCGGCGCTCGATCCCGAGACCACCCGCACGGTGCTGCGCCTGCTGGCCGACATCAACCGCGAGCTGGGGCTGACGATCCTGCTCATCACCCACGAGATGGGCGTGCTGCGCGACATCGCGAGCCACATGGCGGTGATCGACGGCGGCCGCATCGTCGAGGCGGGGCCGACCTATGACGTCTTCGTGCGCCCCTCGCATCCCACCACGCGGTCGTTCCTGTCGGGCGTGACCGGCGTCACCCTGCCCGCCTTCGTGGCCAACCGCCTGCATCCCGCCCCGCCCGAGGGCCCCTCGCAAGAGGTGATCCGCATCACCTTTGCCGGCCGCCACGCGACCGACCCGATGCTGGCGCGGCTGACGGGCGAGCTGGGGATCGCCGTCAACATCCTCGCGGGCGCGATCGAGGAGATCGGCCCGCATCCGTTCGGCAATCTCCTCGTCTCGGTCGAGACGGCGCGCGGGGCCGAGGCGCGGGCCTATCTCGAACGCCACCAGCTGCTGACGGAGGTGCTGGGCTATGTGGGCTAACCTGATCCCCCTCCTCGTCGAGGCGACGCTGCAGACGCTTTACATGGTGGCGGTGGCGGGCGGGCTCGGCACGGCGTTCGGCCTGCCGCTCGGCGTTTTCCTCGCCACCTCGCAGCGCGGCGAGCTGCTGTCGGCGCCGCTGGTGAACAAGGTGCTGGGGCTGGTGGTGAACGCCACCCGCTCGGTGCCCTTCATCATCCTCGTCGTGGCGATCATCCCCTTCACGCGTGCGCTGGCCGGCACCTCGATCGGCACCACCGCCGCGATCGTGCCGCTGACGGTGGCAGCCATTCCCTTCATCGCCCGGCTGGTCGAGAACGCCATCCGCGAGGTCGACAGCGGCCTGATCGAGGCCGCCCGCGCGATGGGCGCCACACCGCTCCAGATCATCCGCAAGGTGCTGATCCCCGAGGCGCTCCCCGGCATCACGCTGGGCCTCACGCTCGCGCTTGTCAGCCTCATCGGCTATTCAGCGATGGTCGGCGCGGTCGGCGGCGAGGGGCTCGGCGATCTCGGCATCCGCTACGGCTATCAGCGCTTCATGCCCGAGGTCATGGCCGCGGTGGTGGTCATCCTCGTCGTTCTCGTCCAGCTCGTGCAATCGGTCGGCGAAGGCATCGCCCGCGCGGTTGACCGGCGCGCGCCGCGCAATCGCGGCAGTTGATTTCATCCCGGAAGGACCTTTCCATGCTGCGCATGACCACCCTCGCCTCCCTCCTCGCCCTGCTCGCCGGTGGCGCACTTGCCGAAGAGATCAAGGTCGGCGTCTCGCCGGGCGAGCACGCCGAGATCATGGAGGAGGTTGCCCGGATCGCCGCGCCGAAGGGGCTCGACATCGACGTGATCGAATTCTCCGACTACGTCGTGCCGAACCAGGCGCTGGCCGATGGCGACATCCAGGCCAACTCGTTCCAGCACAAGCCCTATCTCGACAACCAGGTGAAGGACCGCGGCTTCGATCTCGTGCCGGTCGCGACCACGATCACCACGCCGATGGGGGTCTATTCCTCGAAGATCGCGAGCCTCGACGACCTGACCGAGGGCGCCCTGGTCGGCATCCCCAACGATCCCACAAACGGCGGGCGGGCGCTCCTTGTGCTGCAGGATCTGGGGCAGATCACGCTGGCCGAGGGCACGGGCCTGACGCCGACGGTCCTTGACGTCACCGGCAACCCGAAGGGGATCCGGTTCCAGGAGCTGGATGCCGCCCAGTTGCCGCGCTCGCTCGCCGATCTGGACGCGGCGCTGATCAACACCAACTACGCCCTGGCCTCGGGGCTGAACCCGAAGACCGACGCGATCGCGAGCGAGAAGGCCGACAGCCCCTATGTCAACATCATCGTGGTGCGGAACGGCGATCAGGACAAGCCGTGGGTCAAGGCGCTGGTCGATGCCTATCAGTCGCCCGAGCTGAAGACCTTCATCGACGAGAAGTATGAAGGCTCGGTCATCACCTCCTGGTGACGGCTGCAGGCCGGGCTGCGCGCAGGCAGCTGCATGGTCCCCGATCGTGCAGCGCGCAGCACCGGCGTTCACTCAAAGCGCAGGAGGAGAAGACCGCCTGCATCACCTCCGAAGGGTCCGGCGATGGCGGCCGGACGCACCACACCTCCGTTTGCACCTGCACGCACCTTCGCGCGGCACGGGCCTTGAATGCGCGAGAAGGGCTGCACAGTCACCACGCTGTGACGTGAGTGAGTGACCCCCTTCTTGGAACCGGGCTGTGCGGCTTGGGAGGACGCAGAAGGCCGGACAGGCCTCTCGCTGGGACATATTCAAGCGGCGACTTCACGCGGCCGGGCTCCACGGGCCGAGCGGGCGGTATGGGGCCGGGGTTTCACCGACAACGTGCATCCGTTGCCGCTTCCCGCGTCATGCCCCCTCCCTCGCACGCACCATGGCGAGGAAGGCCGTGAACCCGGCCGAGGGGTTGCGGCGGCCGGAGTAATAGAGGCTGAAGCCGGGCCGGTTCGGCGTCCACTCCTCCAGCAGGCGGATCATGCGGCCGGCGGCGATGTCTTCGGCCACGTCCGCTTCGATGAAATACCCGATCCCGGCGCCGTCCAGCACGGCGGCGCGGGCGATGGCGGGTTCGTCCACCGTCAGGCGTCCCCTGGCCTCGAAGGGCAGCGGCACCCCGTCCTTCTCGAAGGGCCAGCGCAGCAGCGCGCCGTTCGGCAACCGAACTCGGATGCACTGTTCGGGGTCCAGATCGGCGGGCGAGTGCGGCTCCGGATGCCGGGCCAGCCAGGCGGGAGAGGCCACGACGGCATGGCGCTCAGGGCGGCCCAGCGGCAGCGCGATCATGTCGCGCGGCACCAGATCGGCCGGGCGGATGCCGAGATCGAAGCCTTCCGCCACGATATCGACCAGCCGCCCCTCGGTCACCAGATCGACCTGCATCTCGGGATAGCGGCGCAGAAAGGCCAGGACCAGCGGCGCCACCGCCCGCCCGGCCTGCACCGAGGCGTTGATCCGCAGCATCCCCGAGGGCTTCTCGCGCTGCGACCGGACCGTGTCCATCGCGGCGCGGATCTCGGTCAGCGCCGGGGCGATGCGGGCGACGAAATCGCGCCCGGCCTCGGTCAGAGCCACGCTGCGGGTGGTGCGGTGGAAGAGCCGCACACCGAGGCTGGCCTCCAGCCGCCCGATCGTATGCGAGAGCGCGGTGGTGGACAGGCCCAGATCCAGTGCCGCCGCCCGGAACGAGCCCTTCCGCGCGATGGCCAGCACCGCCTCCAGCCCCTTCAACCCGGTTTCCATGATTGTCCCGTTTCTGTCATCACCAGATGCCGATCTATCCCGATTATCGTGTGGTCCGTCGAGGCGTATTGTCGGATCAGACCAGACAGGAGCATCCCATGACCCTTCCCGCCCCGATCCGGACCCATTTCTCCGCCGAAGCCCCGCAGGATGGCGCGATCTTTGCCGCGGCCTTCGCCCCGGATGCCATCGTCCACGACGAAGGGCAGATCCATCACGGCCCCGCCGAGATCGAGGCCTGGTGGCAGGCCGCCAAGGCGAAGTACCGCCATCGGGCCGAACCGCTGGACCTGGCCGAGGTTCGCGGCAAGACCGTGGTCCGCGCCCGGGTCAGCGGCGATTTCCCGGGCAGCCCGGCGGTGCTGACCTTCACCTTTGGCCTCTTGGGCAACTGCATCCGCGATCTGAGGATCGGCTGATGACCGGGTTCCTGACGCTGCAGGGCAAGCGCGCCCTGATCACCGGCGGCACGCAAGGCGCGGGCGCAGCCACGCTCGCGCTCTTCCGCGAACTGGGGGCGCAGGTCCTGACCTCGGCCCGCAACCGCCCCGGGGTCCTGCCCGAGGAGATGTTCGTCGCCGCCGACCTGACGACGCTCGAGGGCTGCGAAACGGTAGCCGCAGCGGTGCGCGACCGGCTGGGCGGAGTGGACATCGTGGTCCACATGCTCGGCGGATCCTCAGCGCCGGGCGGGGGGTTCGCTGCCCTGGGCGAGGCGGAATGGCAGGCGGAGCTGAACCTGAACCTGATGTCCGCCGTCCGCCTCGACCGCGCACTGCTGCCCGGCATGGTGACGCAGGGGTCGGGCGTCATCGTGCATGTGACCTCGATCCAGCGCCTCCTGCCGCTGCCCGAGGCGACCACGGGCTATGCCGCCGCCAAAGCCGCGCTTTCGGCCTACAGCAAGAGCCTGTCGAAGGAAGTGGCGCCGAAGGGCGTGCGCGTGGTGCGCGTCGCCCCAGGCTGGATCGCGACGGATGCCTCGCTCCGGCTGGCCGAGCGTCTGGCCACCGAGGCGGGCACCGATCTCGAAGGCGGCAAGCGCATGATCATGGCATCGCTCGGCGGCATCCCTCTCGGCCGCCCCTCGACCCCCGCCGAGATCGCCAGCCTCATCGCCTTCCTCGCATCGGACCGCGCGGGGAGCATCACCGGGACGGAATATGTGATCGACGGGGGAACGGTGCCCACGGCGTGAGAGCCACGGCCGCACGGCCACGTGTTTGCCCGCTTCGACGACATTGGCCGTCTGATGTCGCAGCCGAAGGCGGAAGCGGCCAGTTCGGTGACGCTGCACGTCGTCACACCCCCGATGGGGAGCCACGGGCAACGGTGATCGAGGCATCCCCCGCGTATCCTCGGCGACCTCCCCGACCAGCCGCCCGAGGTGGTCATCGAGGCTGCGGCCAACCTCCATACCCGGGGGATCGAACCCGTGCCCCATCTCATTCCCGCAACATGACCTACCGAACTTGCCGGTTGCTGCATGGCGGTCGGCGTCGCGGATCCCGGGGGTGCCCGGCACCGAGCTGCGGTCAATCGTGCCTGGTAGCTGGAGCGGTCGGGGCGGACATGATCTGTTCTGCGGCGACGGAGGTTCCCAGCAGATCGGCGAGGGTGAGGGACTCGATCAGCAGCAGATAGGACCAGAAGATCTCGGCAAAGACCTTGCGGATGCGGCACGAGGCCTCGTCGGTGCAGTCCTCGCAGGGCTGGTAGGATCGGCGCGAGAGACAAGGCAGTGGCGCAATGGGGCCGTCGATCTGGCGCAGAAGCTCGCTCAGCGGGATCTGCGACGGCTCCTTGATCAGTTGGTAGCCGCCCGACCGGCCGCGCAGGCTGGCGATGTAGCCCGCGTTGCGGATGTCGAGCAGGATATGCTCGAGAAACCGCTTCGGCGTGCCGGACCGCGCGGCGATATCCTCGATGCGCAGCGCCCGACGCTCGCCCGCGCGCTCCTCGGCCAGCACGATCAGGGCCTTCAGCGCGTATTTCATCTTTTGCGTGATCATCGCAAAAGCCTATGGCCCCGCCTTCCGCGCGACAAGCCAAATCGGCAAACTCGGTCGTGTATTTCCGGCACATGGCGAGGGCCGGGATCGGGCCGCGGGCCGCGGTGATTCGCAGTGTCGCCCGTAATCCAAGGCACCATGCCCCCCGCATCTGCCGAAACCCGCGGACCTTGCCCGAAAATCAGGCAGCGCACCGGACGGGAAGACCCTTGCGGGCTGCGGATGCCCGTTTGCCGCAACCCCCTTCCGCGGCGACGAGGGGCGGCCCGGGCAGGTTTCCACCCGATCTCCTCCCGTGACCGCACGGGTCGGAGAAAATCCTTCTCCCGCACTGCCGAAGATCGCCCGATCTCTTTCCTTGCCAATCACGATTTCATCTGTCGTATTAATCGGGGCGGCAAGGAGCCGTCGGAAGCCAGGGAGACGACCATGGAAGCGAGAGCGTTCGACAGCCGTCAGCCGCAGGGCTTCCGGCGCATGTGCCGCGACCGAGACGCGGACCGGGCGGGCCCGGTTTGGAGCCTGCATCTGGTGCATCGCGAAACCGGCGCCGTGATGCGGGTGAACGGGATGCCGCTGGTGATCTACACGCGCGACGCGACCGAGGGGCTGGCCAGCCTGCTCGAGGACCGGGATCCGCGACTCTGGCGGGCCGAGGTGAGCCGGGTTCCGGACCCGCGCGCCAGGATCTGACCGGCAGGAAAACGCCGGACCGCACGAGCGGTCCGGTCCGACGACCGACACCAACGCGACGACCGACAGGAAAAGTGAGAGACCGATGACGCAGACCTTCCAGAGTTTCCCGCGGGCGCTGGCCGTTGCGGGCCTTGCGCTGGTTGCGGCGCTTGGCGCGCCGGCCGGGGCCGAGACGCTGCTGAACGTGAGCTATGACCCGACGCGCGAGCTTTACCGCGATGTGAACCAGGCCTTTGCGAAGGCGTGGGAAGCGGCGGGGCACGAGGCACCCGACATCGAGACCAGCCACGGCGGCTCGGGCGCGCAGGCCCGCGCGGTGATCGACGGGCTGAACGCGCAGGTGGTGACGCTGGCGCTCGCCTCCGACATTGATGCGATCGCCACGAAGTCGGGCAAGATCCCGGCCGACTGGCAGGGGAAGCGGCCGCACAATTCCTCGCCCTACACCTCGACCATCGTCTTCCTGGTGCGCGAGGGCAACCCGAAGGCGATCTCGGACTGGGGCGACCTGGTGAAGGACGGCGTGCAGGTCATCACCCCGAACCCCAAGACCTCGGGCGGGGCGCGCTGGAACTACCTTGCCGCCTGGGCCTGGGCCGAGAAGAACGGCCAGGATCCGAAGGCCTTCCTGCATGACCTCTTCGGCAACGTGCCGGTGCTGGATACTGGCGCGCGCGGCGCGACCACGACCTTCGCGCAGCGTGGCTTGGGCGACGTGCTGCTCGCCTGGGAGAACGAGGCCTGGCTCGCGCTCGAGGAACTGGGCGAGGACAGGTTCGACATCGTCGTGCCCTCCGTCTCGGTGCTGGCCGAGCCGCCGGTCACGGTGGTCGAGGGCAACATCGCCTCGGACGCGCAGCGCGAGCTTGCCAATGCCTACCTCGACTTCCTCTACACGCCCGAGGGGCAGGCGCTGGCCTTCAAGCACTACTACCGCGCCTGGGATGCATCAAAAGCCGATCCCGCCGACGTGAAGCGCTTCCCCGATGTGGAACTGGTCGACATCGGCCACTTCGGCGGCTGGGCCAAGGCGCAGCCCGAGCATTTCGGCGACGGCGGCATCTTCGACCAGATCTACGAGGCCAAGTGATGCGGTCGCCTGCACTCGCCACCCCCTCGCCGCTGCCTGGCCTGGGCCTTGCCATGGGCGTCACGCTGACGGCGCTGTCGCTCGTCGTGCTGCTGCCGATCGGGGCGCTGCTCTTTCGCGGCGCGCTGGTCGGGCCGGCGGAGATCCTCGCGCTGCTGGGACGCGAGCGGGTGCAGGCGGCGCTTCTGCTGTCGTTCCGCGCGGCACTGGTCGCCGCGGCCTTCAACCTCGTCTTCGGCCTCGCGCTCGCCTGGGTGCTGGCGCGCTACCACTTCCCCGGTCGCCGCATCATCGATGCGGCGGTCGACCTGCCCTTCGCGCTGCCCACGGCCGTCGCGGGCATCGCGCTGACCGCGCTCTACGCCCCGAACGGCGCCTTCGGCCGCCTGCTCGAGCCGCTGGGGATCCGCATCGCCTATACCGAGGCCGGGATCTGGGTCGCGCTGATCTTCGTGGGGTTGCCCTTCGTCGTGCGCTCGGTGCAGCCGGTGATCGAGGAGATCGACCGCGAGGTCGAGGAAGCCTCGGCCACGCTCGGCGCCTCGCGGCTGATGACATTCCGCCGGGTGATCCTGCCCATGCTGACGCCCGCGCTGCTCACCGGCTTCGCGCTCTCGCTCGCGCGGGCGGTGGGCGAATACGGCTCGGTGATCTTCATCGCCGGGAACCTGCCGATGGCGACCGAGATCGCCCCGCTCCTCATCGTCATCCGGCTCGAGGAGTTCGACTATGACGGCGCGGTGGCCATCGCGCTGGCCATGCTCGGGATCTCCTTCGCTCTGCTGCTTGCCATCAACCTCGTCCAGATCTGGAGCCGGCGCCGGATGGGCGCGGTGTGAGGAGAACGACCATGCAACCGAAACCCCGTCCCGCGCCCTCGCTGGCCCTCGTCATCAGCGGGCCTGTTGCGCTCGCCGCCGCCGGCACGGCCCTCCGGCAGGGCAAGCTCCGGCTGGCGACCGCCTTCGTCCTCTTCGCGCTGAGCGGCCCGGCCGGGCTGCTGCTTGCCGCCTCCGCGGCCGCGGTGCCGGCACTGGTGCTTCATGCGGGAGGCCTGCGATGACCGCCATCTCGATCCACACCCCGCTGCCGGCCACCGCCGAGCCGGTCTGGCTGCGCCGCAGCCTGATCCTACTCGTGCTGGCCGTGCTCTCGGTGCTGGTCTTCGCGCCGCTCGCCACCGTCTTCGCCGAGGCGCTGGCCGACGGGGCGGCGCTTGCGCTGGCCTCGCTCGGCAATCCCGACGCGCTGTCGGCGATCCGCCTCACGCTGACGGTAGCGGCGGTCGCGGTGCCGCTGAACGCGGCCTTCGGCATCGCGGCGGCCTGGGCGATCACCAAGTTCGACTGGCGCGGCAAGGCCTTCCTCATCACGCTGATCGACCTGCCGTTCTCGGTCTCGCCAGTCGTTGCGGGCCTCTGCTTCGTGCTGCTCTTCGGCGCGAACTCGGCCATCGGCGGCTGGCTGGTCGCGAACGGCTACCCGATCGTCTTCGCGATCCCGGGCATCGCGCTGGCCACGATGTTCATCACCTTCCCCTTCGTCGCGCGCGAGCTGATCCCGGTGATGACCGAACAGGGCCGGGCCGAAGAGGAGGCCGCGCTGACGCTCGGCGCCTCGGGCTTGCGGATGTTCCTGACCGTGACGCTGCCCAACATCCGCTGGGCGCTGCTTTACGGCGTCCTGCTCTGCAACGCCCGCGCGATGGGCGAGTTCGGCGCCGTGGCGGTGGTCTCGGGCAAGATCCGCGGCAAGACCTCCACCATGCCGATCATGATCGAGATGCTCTACAACGAGTATCTCTCGGTCGCGGCCTTCTCGATGGCGGCGCTGCTCGCGGCGCTGGCCCTTGTCACGCTGACACTGAAGTCGGCGCTGGAATGGCGCTACGCCGACCAGCTTGCCGCCACCCACCGGCACTAGGGAGACCGCCCATGCATATCGAGATCGACGAGATCGCGAAAAGCTTCGGCCCCACCGCGGCGCTGCACCCCGTGAGCCTCTCCATCCCGTCGGGAGCGCTGATCGCGCTGCTGGGGCCCTCGGGCTCGGGCAAGACCACGCTTCTGCGCATCCTGGGCGGGCTGGAGTTCCCGACCTCGGGGCGCGTGCTCTTCGACGGGCAGGACGCGACCGGCCTCACCGTGCAGGAGCGGCGCGCGGGCTTCGTGTTCCAGAGCTATGCGCTGTTCCGGCACATGACGGTGTTCGAGAACATCGCCTACGGGCTGCGCGCCCGCCCGCGCCGCAGCCGGCCGACCTCGGCCGAGATCGACCGGAGGGTCCACAAGCTGCTCGACCTGATCCAGTTGCCCGACATCGGCGCGCGGTATCCGGCGCAGCTGTCGGGCGGCCAGCGCCAGCGGGTCGCCCTCGCCCGGGCGCTGGCCATCGAGCCGCGGATGCTGCTTCTGGACGAGCCCTTCGGCGCGCTCGACGCCCGGGTGCGCAAGGAACTGCGCCAGGGCCTGCGCGACATCCACGACGAGACCGGCCTCACGACGGTCTTCGTCACCCATGACCAGGACGAGGCCATGGAGCTCGCCGACCTGGTGGTGGTGATGTCGATGGGTCGCATCGAGCAGATCGGAAAGCCTGCCGAGATCCGCGCCCGCCCCAGGACCGAGTTCGTCCGACAGTTCATCTCGGCCTGAAAGATGGATCCGGACCGAAGTCCCGGCGGCGCGCCTGCAGCCCTGCTGGCCGCGCGCCTCGCGCTATGGGCGACCACCGCCCCGTTCCGCCCAGATCCGCGGCTGCCGCCCGATCTGCTGGACGCGATCCGGGTGCTGGCGGTGAAGGGATGGCGGCTGCGCCGCGCCGGACCGCGCAACCATGCGGTCTGGCTGGCGGAACCGGAGCTTCAGCACCGGCTGCGGGCGGTGGTGCTGCCCGACCGGCGCGCCCGGCTGGCGCTGCCGGAATGGAACGCTCTGCTGCGCCACCGGCTGCAACCGCTTCTGCCGGGGCTCTCCCCGGCCGATCCGGTCGCGCTCGGCCAGGTGGCCGAGCGGCTGCGGGCTTCGCTCGCACCCGAGTGGCTCGGCCCCGGCCGTCCCCTCGGCCCCCTTCCGCCGCGCTCCCGCGCGTGGACACCCCCCGTGAGGATGGATGGATGACGATGCTCGACACACACACGGACTCTCCGCCCCGCGCACCGGCCATGGACCGGATCGACCGCAAGATCATCCACGAGCTGCAGCGCGACTGCTCGATCTCGATCGCGCAGCTCGCCGACCGGGTGGGCCTGTCGCAGACCCCGTGCTGGAAGCGCATCCAGCGGCTGGAACACGCGGGTGTGATCACCGGCCGGGTGGCGCTGGTCGATCCCGGGCGGATCGGGCTGGGCCTGACGGTGTTCGTCGAGATCGAGGCCCCCGACCACAGCCCCGCCTGGCGGGCGCGCTTCGTCGAGACGGTGACCGCCCTGCCCGAGGTCGTGGGCGTCTGGCGCATGGCCGGCGACGTCGACTACCTGCTGAAGGTCGTGATGCCGGACATGCCCAGCTTCGACCGCTTCTACCAGCGACTGACAGAGGCCACCGCCCCCCGCAACGTTACCTCGAAATTCGCCATGGAGCGCATGAAGGACACCACGGTCCATCCCGTCAACACGACCGACCCATAGGCGGTGATCCGGTCGGCGAGCCGGCACGGGCGGGGGGCTGGATTGAAAATGCTCGGCCATGCCGCGCCGACGGAAGGCATCGACCTGGAGAGGGGAACGGAGAGGTTCAACCACCAGGATGAAGGGGGAGTGGAGGGACCGATGCATGCAAGGCAGACGAGCTTCGGGAGTGTCGACATCAAGTCAGGTCCGGGGACCCGGACCAGTGCCCGCGGGATGGGAATGTCACAGGCGCGCATCCTGTCGGCAAGGCTCACCTGCCCGATCGCGCTTGCGGTGGTCCTGCTGGCCTATCCGGCGATGGTGGGGGCCATTCTGCCGCCGTCGGGAAGCCTGAGTTCCCCCGGCGGCTCAGCGACGGGCATCCGGTGAAGTGATGTACTGCGGACCCGACCCTGAGCTTGCCCGTTTGCTGGTCCCCTTGCCGGAGCCTGGGCCCGCGGCCCATCGGCCGTCTCTGCTTTGTCTGCTCGGGCGGGCTCACGCGCTCGTCACTCGTCTTCCGTCTCGGGAAGCGCAATCCGTCCCTGCCGCATCAGCATCCGCGGACCGGCGAGACTGAAGGGCTGCCCTTCCTTCGCAGGATGTCACGGACCGGCGCCCGCAGGAGCGGGCGCCTTCCGCGAGTTCGCGCCACGGTACCAACTCAGGGCGCCGGTTGCGCCGCGGCAATCAGCCGGGCCTCTTCCCGCAGGACTGACTTCTGGATCTTGCCGGTGGCGGTCTTCGGCAGGTCGCGGAACACCACACGACGCGGCGCCTTGAAATGGGCAAGGTGATCGCGCACCCAGGCGACGGGGTCGGCACCGGACGGCGCGGGGCCTTCGGTGCGCAGCGTGACGAAGGCGGCCGGGGACTCGCCCCAGAACGGGTGAGGCTCGGCCACCACCGCCGCCTCGAGCACGGCGGCATGGCGCGACAGCACTTCCTCGACCTCGAGCGAGCTGATGTTCTCGCCGCCCGAGATGATGATGTCCTTGGCGCGGTCCTTGACCTCAAGATAGCCGTCGGGATGCAGGACGCCCAGATCGCCGGTGCGCAGCCAGCCATCCGCCAGCGTCTCGGCCGTGGCCGCCGGGTTCTTCAGATAGCCGAGCATCACCGTGTTGCCGCGAAAGGCGATCTCGCCCAGCGTCCGGCCGTCGGCCGGAACCGGCCGGCCCTCCGGATCAAGCACTGTCACATCCTCGACCGCCACCAGCGGCACCCCCTGCCGCGCGCGGACCGCGGCCAGATCGGCCGGGGCGAGGTCGGCCCACGTGGCCTGCGGCGCGCAAACTGTCGTCGGGCCATAGCTTTCGGTCATGCCATACATATGGATCACATCGAAGCCGCGCGCCGCCGCGGCGGCCAGCACGGCCGAGGTCGGCGCCGCACCGCCTGTGCCGATGATGACCGGGCGGCTGCCGGAGCCGCGCTCGGGCACGCCGTCACGGACGTTCAGGATCATCGTCAGCACAACCGGGGCGGCGCAGAGATGGGTGATCGCCGCCTCTTCGATCCGGTTCAGGATCGCCACGGGATCGACCCGCGGCAGGCAGACCTGCGTGGTTCCCGCCGCGGCGGCGGCCCAGATGCCGCTCCAGCCGTTGCAGTGAAAGGCGGGCAGCGTCCAAAGATAGCGGCTGTCACTGCGCAGGCCCAGCACCGCCATGTTTGAAAGCGCGGCAAGATAGGCCCCGCGGTGGTGCAGCACCACGCCCTTCGGGTTGCCCGTGGTGCCGCTGGTGTAGTTGACAGCGATCGGATCCCATTCCGAGTCGGGCAGCCGCCACGGCGCGGGCACCGCCGCGGCCAGAGCGGCCTCGTAGTCAGTGGCGCCCGAAAGCCCGGCGGGCAGCGGGCCATCACCCGCCACCAGCACCACAGGCGGATGGTCAAGGCCCGCCAGGGCCTCGGCCGCAAGCGTCGCAAGGCTCGCGTCGACCAGCAGCACCTTCGCCTCGCTGTGCGCAAGGATGAAGGCCAGCCCCGCCCCGTCCAGCCGGGTGTTCAGCGGGTTCAGCACCGCCCCGGCCAGCGGCACCCCGAAATGCGCCTCGAGGATCAGCGGCACGTTCGGCGCCAGCACCGCCACCACGTCGCCCGCCTCGACCGAAAGCGCGGCCAGCGCCCCGGCGAGCCTGCGGCAACGCTCGGCGTAGTCGGCCCAGGTAAAGCGCCGGTCGCCGTCGATCACGGCGACCTGCTCCGGCCAGACCCGCGCCGTCCGGCGCAGGAAGGTGAGGGGCGACAGCGGCACATTAGTTGCCGGCGAGGGGGTCAGGCCGGCCCATCGGTTTTGCGGAAAAGGCATAGTGAAAATCCCTTTCACCAGGTGGGCAGGATGGTGCCGTCGAAGCGCGTCAGGATGAACTCCTTCACCTCGGGCGAGCGGTAGAGGTCGATGAAGGTCTTTAGCCGCGCATCCTCGGCATTGTCGCGGCGGGTGGCCCAGACCAGATGCCAGCGGCTGTGCTCGTCTTCCAGGATCAGCGCCGTCTTCGGGTCGAGCCCCGCCAGCACGGCGTAGTTCAGCGTGATGACCGCGGCATCCACATCGGGCAACGAGGTGGGAAGCTGCGCCGCGTCCAGTTCCACAAAGCGCAGGTTGCGCGGGTTCCCGGCCAGATCGAGCACTGTCGCCGTGATCCCCGCGCCTTCCTTCAGCCGGATCACGCCGGCCTTCTCCAGCAGGAACAGCGCGCGCGCCGCGTTGCTGGGATCATTCGGAATGGCAATGGTTCCGCCTTCGGGCAGGTCGGCGAGCGAGGTGAACCGCGCCGAATAGACCCCGGTCGGCACCACGATCGAGGCCGGCCCCGGCACAAGATCGAAACCGCGCGCGGTGATCTGGTTCTGAAGATAGGGGATGTGCTGGAAGTTGTTGGCATCAAGGTCGCCATGCGCCAGCGCCTCGTTGATCAGCGGCCAGTCGGTGAACTCGATGATCTCGGCCTCGATGCCCTGCGCCGCCGCCAGTTCGGCCGTGTGGCGAAGGATGTCGCCATAGGGGCCGGCGGAGACGCCGATCTTGAGCGGGTCGGCGGCCCAGGCGGGAAGCGCAAGGCCCAACGTGGCGCCAAGGCCAAGGGCCGCGATCAGGTGGCGGCGAGTCGTCTTCATCTGTCGTCCTCTCGTGTTTCTTGTCTGGCAGCCGGCGGGAATCGCCCCACGGCCGGTGTCGGATGTCGACCGGCACCGACTGTAGGCGTGGGACGTTCCACGCCGAATTCCAAAGACGACCTGTCTGGTAGAGATTAATCCTCCTAATCTGCGCAGCCGGGGAGAGTTGTTCCTGAGCTGCCCGTCTATCTCTGCATCGACGGATGCCCGGGCACCGGATGCGGTCGGCCAGCCCGCCACGGGCGGGGAATGGTCTTCTCCCGAACGGCCCGCGGGGAGACGGGACGCATCGTATTCCGCCGGTCTTTGGATTGGCCCGCGCGGCGCCCGGCCCTTATCAATTCCCTGAGAAAAGGTTTCGTCAGAACAGAAGGTTGCCCACCATGCCCTGCCAAGTGCCGACATCCCGACCCAGCGCGGGAAGAAGACATGAGCCTGCTGCGCCCCCTGTCCGCCCTGCCGTCCACCCTGGCCGAAGCTGCCGCCGGAACGCTCCCCGCCGTGGCATTCGAGCATGTGTCGAAAGATTATTCCGCTCGTCGGGGCCAGGCCCCGGTTCCGGCGCTGCAAGATGTCAGCCTGAGCGTCGATCCGGGGTCGATCACCGGCGTCATCGGCCCGTCGGGCGCCGGAAAGTCGACGCTGATCCGGCTGGTCAACGGGCTCGAGCATGCCACCTCGGGCAGGGTGTGCCTGTTCGGCCGCGAGGTTGGCGCCCTGACGAAGCCGACTGGCGGCGCGAGCGGCGTTCGATCGGCATGATCTTCCAGCATTTCAACCTGCTTTCCTCGCGCACGGTGTTCCAGAACGTGGCCCTGCCGCTGGTCATTGCCGGGGTTCCGGCCGCGCGGATCCGGCCACGGGTCGAGCGGCTCCTGGATCTGGTGGGCATCGCCGAAAAGCGCGACTGCTACCCGGCCGAACTGTCGGGCGGGCAGAAGCAGCGTGTCGGCATCGCCCGGGCGCTGGCCAACGATCCCCGCATCCTGCTGTGCGACGAGGCGACTTCGGCGCTCGACCCTGAAGCCACACTGTTGATCCTGCGGCTGCTGCGGCAGGTGAACCGGGACCTTGGCGTGACGATCCTGCTGATCACCCACGAGATCCCGATGATCAAGGAGATCTGCGACCGGGTGGCGGTGCTCGAGGCCGGGCGGATCGTCGAAAGCGGCCCCGTGTTCGACGTCTTCACCCGCCCCGCCACACCCATCGCGGCACGTTTCGCGGTCGCCGCGACCGGCGTGGACCTGCCGCCCGAATGGGAGGCGCGCAAGGTCGGCCCCGGGCAGGCAGGTGCGCGCAGCCTTGTCCGCATCATGCTGGCCGGGCACACCGGCGCAGCACTGGCCCGCCTCGGAGCCATGGCCCCGGCGTCGAGATCGTCTCGGCCCGATACCCGATGACCGAACTTGCCCTGTTCCACAGGATCTTGCGGCGCGCGCCCATGTCGATCTGCCGACCTACCGCCGCCGCTATGCCGAGTCGTTGCGGACGCCCGACGACTTCTGGGCTGCCGAGGCCGCCTTTCTCGACTGGATCCGCCCGTTCCGCGAGGTTTCGGATACGAACTTCGACCCGGCCGACCTGCGCATCCGCTGGTTCGCCGATGGCACGCTGAACGCCTCGGTCAACTGCATCGACCGGCACCTGCCGGCCAAGGCCGATCAGCCCGCACTGCTGTGGGAGGGCGACCGGCCGGGGGAAAGCCGCACCGTCACACGGGCCGAACTGGCCGATCAGGTCTAACCGCCTCGCCAACGTGCTGCGGGGGCTGAAAGTGGCCAAGGGCGATGTGGTCACGATCTACATGCCCGTCATCCCCGAGGCGATCGTCGCGATGATGGCCTGCGTCCGCATCGGCGCGGTCCATTCGGTGATGTTCAGCGGCTTCTCGGCCGAGGCGCTGGCGGACCGCATCCGCCATGCCGGCGCGCGCGTGGTCATCACCGCGGACGAGGGGCTGCGCGGTGGCCGCGTGGTGCCGCTCAAGCGGAATGCCGACCGCGCGGCGGCCGCGGCCGGAGGCGTCGCGCACCTGATCGTGGCCGACCGCACAGGGGCCCCCGTGCCAATGACCCCGGGGCGCGACATCCCTTGGGCTGTGGCCTTGGCCGCGGCCGATCCCTGGTGCCCGCCCGTCGAGGTCGGGGCGGAAGATCCGCTGTTCGTGCTCTATACCTCCGGCTCGACCGGGCGACCGAAGGGGCTGCTTCACACCACGGGCGGCTATCTGGTGCAGGTGGGCACAAGCTGGCGCACCATCTTCGACTGGCACGAGGGCGACGTGTTCTGGTGTACGGCCGATGTGGGCTGGGTGACCGCCCACAGCTACAAGATCTACGGGCCGCTGCTGAACGGCGCCACCTCGGTCCTGTTCGAGGGGGTGCCGACCTTCCCCGATCCCTCGCGCTGGTGGTCGATCATTGAAAAGCACCGTGTGGCGATCTTCTACACCGCCCCCACCGCGGTTCGGTCGCTGATGCGCGAGGGCGAGGCGCCCGTGCGCCGCCACGACCTGTCCTCGCTGCGCGTGCTGGGCTCGGTCGGCGAGCCGATCAATCCCGACGCCTGGCGATGGTTGCATCACACGGTGGGCGGCGGGCGCTGCCCGATCGTGGACACCTACTGGCAGACCGAAACCGGCTCGGTGCTGCTGGTGCCGATCCCGGGGGCGGTGGCGAACAAGCCCGGCGCCGCCGGCAAGCCCTATTTCGGTATCCGGCCCGTGGTGATGGACACCGCCGGCCGCCCCGTGGCCGGCGCGGGGCGCGGCAGCCTGTGCTTCGCAGGCTCGTGGCCCGCGCAGGCGCGGACGATCCTGCACGACCACGACCGCTTCCTGCGCACCTATTTCTCGCCGTTCCCCGGCCACTTCTTTACCGGCGACGGGGTCGAGCGCGATGGCCAGGGCTATTACCGCATCACCGGGCGGATCGACGACGTGCTGAACGTCTCGGGCCACCGGCTGGGCACGGTCGAGCTGGAAGGCGCCATCGCGAGCCACCCCGCCGTGGCCGAGGCGGCAGTGGTGGGCGTCCCCCATCCGGTCAAGGGACAGGCGATCTTCGCCTTCGTCACGCTGAAGGCCGACCAGCCGGAAAACGAGGTCCTGAAGGCCGCGATCATGGCGCTGGTGCGCGAACGGATCGGTGCCATTGCCACGCCCGAGGCGCTGCTCTGGGCACCGGCGCTGCCGAAGAACCGCGCCGGCAAGATCCTGCGCCGCGTCCTTGCGAGGATCGCCTCCGGAGACTACCACGATCTGGGCGACACGACGACACTCGCCGATCCCGAAGCGGTCGACGAGATCATCCGCCGCCACCGGGCCAGCCAGAAGGAGCCGACATGAACGCCGAAGACCTGCGCGCCCTACAGGCGCCGCTGAAGGAAAGCTACAAGGCCGATCCCGAGGCGGCGCGAGTCACGCTTCGGGCCAGTGGCACGCTGGGCGAGGGCCTCTCATGTCGACTGGAAACCGGCCGGGCGCTGGTCGAGGCCGGTCTGCATCCAGCCACCGGCGGCAGCGGCACGCAGGCCTGCTCGGGCGACATGCTGCTTCAGGCGCTGGTGGCCTGCGCGGGCGTCACGCTGAACGCGGTGGCCACGGCCATCGGGTTCGAACTGCGCGGCGGCACCGTCACCGCCGAGGGCGATCTGGATTTCCGCGGCACGCTGGGCGTGGATCGCGAGGCGCCGGTGGGGTTCTCGGCGATCCGCCTTCGCTTCGACCTCGACACGCCCGAACCGCAGGAGCGCATCGACACGCTGACGAAACTGGCCGAGCGTTACTGCGTCGTGCTTCAGACGCTGATGGTGCCGCCGGCCATCGCGCTGCAGGTTGCCGCGCATGACTGACCGCCCGCTTGCCCCCGAGACGCTGGCCGCGCAGGCGCTGGGGCATATCGACGGCGCGACCGGGGCGCTGATCCCGCCGATCCACCCCTCGACCACCTACGAGCGCGACGCCGACACCGGCTATTCCCGCGGCCGCGTCTATGCCCGCGCCGACAATCCGACTTTCGACACGGCCTCCGAGACGCTGACCCGGCTCGAGGGCGGCGAGGCGACGCTGCTCTTCTCTTCCGGCATGGCCGCGGCGACGGCGGTGTTCCTGGCCCTTGCCCCCGGCGATCACGTGGTGGCGCCGCGGGTGATGTACTGGGCGCTGCGCGGGTGGCTTCTGGATTTCGCCACCCGCTGGGGGCTGCGGGTCGATCTGGTGGACACGTCGGACCTCGATGCGGTGGCGGCGGCGGTGCGGCCGGGTCAGACCCGGCTGATCTGGCTGGAAACGCCCGCCAACCCGACATGGGAGGTGGCCGACATCGCCGCCATCGTTGAAATCGCCCGTGCGGCGGGGGCGCGGCTGGCGGTGGATTCCACCGTGGCCACGCCGGTCCTGACCCGGCCGCTGGAGCTGGGCGCCGATATCGTCATGCATTCGGCCACGAAATACCTCAACGGCCACAGCGACGTGGTCGCCGGCACCCTGACCACCGCGCGGCGAGACGAGGTCTGGTCGCGGATCGAGGCGATCCAGCGCCAGAACGGCGCGATCCTCGGCCCGTTCGAGGCCTGGCTGCTGCAGCGCGGGCTGCGCACGCTGTTTGCGCGGCTGCGCTGGCAATGCGAGTCGGCTTCGCTGCTGGCGGACCGGCTGGCCGCGCATCCCCGGGTGGTGGCGGTGCTTTATCCGGGCCTGCCCGGTCACCCGGGCCACGATGTGGCGCGGCGCCAGATGCACGGCGGCTTCGGCGGGATGCTGTCGATCCGGGTTGCCGGCGGGCGCGAGGCCGCCATCGCAACCGCGGCGCGAGTGCGGGTCTGGACGCGGGCAACCTCGCTCGGCGGGGTGGAAAGCCTGATCGAGCATCGCGCCAGCATCGAGGGGCCGACCTCGCCGGTGCCTGATGATCTTCTGCGCCTTTCGGTCGGGCTTGAGTCGACCGAAGACCTGTGGACGGATCTCTCCGCCGCGCTGGGATGAGGGACGGCCGGACCCGCGAGAGAGGGTCCGGCCCGTTCAGTCCTGCCGGTGGATCAGCGACTGATCGAGAACGGCCATGACCTGCCGCCGCAGATCCTCGAATGCATGGGCGCTGCGGCCGCGCGAACGGTCGAGCCTGACCGGGATCTCGGCCTGAACCCGCCCCGGGTGGGGCCGCAGGATCACGATGCGGTCGGCCAGCACGATGGCCTCGTCGACGTCATGGGTCACCACGATCAGCGTCGTCCGCGGGTCGGTCCGTTGCCACACATGCAGCAGATGGTCCTGAAGGTCGATCCGGGTGAAGGCATCAAGCGCCGAGAACGGCTCGTCCAGCAGCAACACCTCGGGGAGAGCGAGAGCTACTGTTTCGTCCACCTGTACTCGCCGGTCAGCAGGATGTGCGCCCAGCCAAGGGGCGAAGTGTGGGCCAGGAATTCGGGCGGGCAGACTAGCCCGGCGGTCTGGCGCTCGGCGACGGCGCGGCCGAGGTGTGCCGTGTTCCAGTAGATGATGATCGCGGCCAGCAGGTTGAGGCCGGCCATCCGGTAGTGCTGGCCTTCGGCGTCCGATCGCGGATCTCGCCCTGGCGGCCGATGCGCAGGGCGCTCTTCAGGGCGTGGTGTGCCTCGCCCTTGTTGAGCCCGATCTGCGCGCGCCGCTGGAGGTCGGCATCCAGCAGCCAGTCGATGATGAAGAGCGTCCGCTCGACCCGTCCGATTTCCCGCAGCGCCACGGCAAGGTCGTGCTGGCGCGGGTAGGCGGCGAACTTCCGCAAGAGCTGGCTCGGCGGCAGGATGCCCGCCACCATGGTGGCCGCGCTACGAAGGATGTCGGGCCAGTTGCTGGTGATGGTGCCCTCGCGGACCTTGCCGCCGACGAGGCCCCTCAGCTCGTTCGGGACGCTCGCCGGGTCGAAGACGTAAAGCCGCTTCGACGGCAGGTCGCGGATCCGCGGCACGAACCGGAAGCCCAAAGCCGCCGTGATGGCAAAGACTTGATCGGTGAAGCCGCCCGTATCGGCAAAGTTTTCGCGGACCCGAAGGCCCTGCTCGTTCATCAGCAGGCCGTCGAGAATGTAAGGCGCCTCGTTCACCGTCGCCGGGATGGTCTGGGTGGCGAAGGGGCCGAACTGGTCCGAGACATGGGTGTAGGCCTTCACCCCCGGTTCATTGCCGTATTTCGCGTTCACGAGGTTCATCGCCTCGCCCTGCCGGGCGGCCGGGAAGAACTGGCCGTCGCTGGAGGCGGTGAAGCCGGCACCCCAGAACCGCGCCATCGGCAGCGCAGCCTGCGCCTCGATCACCGTGGCGAGCGCCCGGTTCATCGCGGCGCTTTCGACATGCCAGCGCGACAGGCGCAAGAGCTGGAAGTAGTCATGGCTGTCGGTGGCCTCGGCCATCTTGCTCAGGCCGAGGTTCAGGCCTTCGGCGAGCAGCACGTTCAGCAATCCGATCCGGTCAGCGCAGGGCGCACCCGTCCGAAGATGGGTGAAGGCGTCGGTGAAGCCGTCGCCGCATGCACCTCGAGCAGGAGGTCGGTGATCCGCACCTCGGGCAGACGCCGGTAGAGGTCGAGCACCAGATCGTCCGCCTCGGGCAGGACAGCCGCAGTCAGACGCTCGATCACAGATCCCGCGCGCCGCGGCCCCGAGAGCACCCGGTAGCCGTAGATCGCGCGCAACCCGCCAAGATCCTCGCGCCTTGTCTCTGCCCGGATGACATAACCGATCAGGGCATCGGGGCTCAGGCCGAGTTGCGCCCGAGGAAACGTGAGATTGCTTCGGGGATGACCTTGCCCGGGGCAAGAAGCCGCCCCGCCAAGCAGGATCGTGCGCATGCGTGATACCCCTTCGGCCCGGACCTTCCAGCATGGAACGGACCTGCCGGACTTGATCCATCTCAGGTTGAACCACGGCAAACATCGCCATACTTCGCCAAACCAACTGGGCCGAGGTGACACTGTCGTGCCGCAGGTGCAGTACCAGACCGTCCGCGAAGTCGCCGACCGGCTGAAGGTCGCCGAGGCTACGGTGCGCAACTGTGGCGGAACTGCCGCTTCGGGGTGCGGACTGGATTGGATCGTCCTGACCGTGCCGCGCCATCCCACCGGCCTCAGCCACGAGGACACGCGGACGCCGCTGATCCAGTTGACCCGCGCCGCAGGCTTCGGCGGATGGCTGGCCGTCGCCTCGCACGGAGTAGGCGAGACCGAGGCGCTGTTCGGCGCCAGCGCCGATACCGTGCTCGAGCCGTTCCGGGACGCGGCCGACCGTGCCGTCGAGATACTTGGCGGAGCCGCCGCCGAACGCACCCAGATCCCCGAAATAGCCACGGAGGGCCATCTGGCGCCCTGACCGGGCGGACCCGACTGTTCAACCGTCAAGGAGTACAATCATGGACCGCCTGAACGGAAAGACCGTCATCGTGACCGGAGGCGCCGTCGGTATCGGCCGCGCCTGTGTCGAGCGCATGGCCGGCGAGGGCGCGAGGGTCGCCATCTTCGACCTGCTGGAGCCCGAGGGACGAGCACTGGCCGACGAATTGACGGAGAGAGGCTGCAGCGCGGCCTTCTGGCAGGTCGACGTGGCCGATGAGGCCGCGCTCAAGACCGCCATCGACGCCGCCGCCGCCCGCTTCGGCGGGGTGCATGTGATGGTGAACAACGCGGGCATCTCGGGCTCGCCCAAACCGACCGACGCGGTGAGCGAAGAGGAATGGGATCGCGTGCAGGCGGTCAACGTCAAGGGCGTCTTCTTCGGCACCAAGCACGCGATCCCCCACCTGCGCGCGGCGGGGGGCGGGTCGATCATCAACCTGTCCTCGATCGCGGGGCTGGTCGGCGTGGGTGGGATCGCCGCGTACCACGCCTCGAAGGGCGCGGTGCGGCTGATGACCAAGAACGACGCGATCACCTATGCGTCCGAGAAGATCCGCGTGAACTCGATCCACCCTGGCTACATCTGGACGCCGATGGTCGAGAAGCACCTGGGCGCCATCGCGACCAATCTGGAGGCCGCGAAGGCCGCGGCGGGGGCGGCCCATCCGCTCGGCCACATGGGCGAGCCCGACGACATCGCCTGGGCCGCGATCTACCTGGCTTCGGACGAGGCGAAGTTCGTGACCGGTGCCGAGTTGGTCGTGGATGGAGGCTACACCGCCCGATGAGCGCGCCGATGCTCCTCGTGGACCCGCACAGCCGCCGGACCGAAGCCTGCCTCGAGGCCCTCGACGCCCGCCCCGAAGGCCTGACCGACGCCGAGGCCGCCGCCCGACTGGCCCGCCACGGGCCGAACCGCCTGCCCGAGGCACGCACGCGCGGCCCGGTCCGGCGCTTCCTCGCGCAGTTCAACAATGTGCTGATCTATGTGCTGCTCGTGGCCGCGCTGGTGACGGGCGTGCTGCAGCACTGGGTGGACACCGGCGTGATCCTTGCGGTGGTGCTTGCCAATGCCGTCATCGGTTTTGTCCAGGAGGGCAAGGCGGAATCCGCCATGGCGGCGATCCGCGGGATGCTGGCCCCCCGCGCCGCCGTCCTGCGCGACGGACGGCGCGTCGCGGTCGATGGCGCCCATCTCGTGCCGGGCGACATCGTCCTGCTGGAGGCGGGCGACAGGGTTCCGGCCGACCTGCGCCTGATCGAGGCGCGCGGCCTCGCGGCGCAGGAGGCCATCCTGACGGGCGAATCCGTCCCGGTCGAGAAGACGACGTCCCCGGTCGCGGCCGATGCCCCCTTGGGCGACCGCACCTCGATGCTGTGGTCGGGCACGCTGGTGACGCAGGGGGCCGCGCGGGGGGTTGTGACGGCCACGGGTCCCGCCACCGAGATCGGGCGCATCGGCAGCCTGCTGGCGGGGGTGGAGCAGCTGACGACTCCGCTGGTGGCCCAGATGGACCATTTCGCGCGCTGGCTGTCCTTCCTGATCCTGCTCGTCGCGGCGCTGCTCCTGCTCTGGGGCTATTTCGTCGGCCACATGGTATTTGCCGACCTGTTCATGATCGTCGTCGCCATCGCCGTCTCTGCCATCCCCGAGGGTCTTCCGGCGGTGATGACGATCACGCTGGCGATCGGCGTGCAGGCCATGGCGCGGCGGAACGCCATCGTGCGCCGCCTGCCGGCAATCGAATCCATCGGCTCGGTCTCGGTCATCTGCACGGACAAGACCGGCACGCTGACGCGCAACGAGATGATGGTGGTCGCCGCGGAAACGCCCGATGGCGCTTTCCAGGTCGCCGGAGAGGGCTATGCTCCGTCCGGCGCGATTACACCCGAAGGCGACCTGACGCGGCTGGCCCGCGCGGCAGCCCTGTGCAATGACGCGGCCCTGCACGACCGGAGCGGCGTCTGGTCGGTCGAGGGCGATCCGATGGAGGGCGCGCTTCTGGCCTTCGCAGGCAAGGTCGCGAGCGACGTTGAGGCGATCCGCCTCGACGCCATCCCCTTCGACAGCCGCCACCGCTTCATGGCGGTGCTGACCGAAGGCCCCGAACGTCGGCTGATCCATGTGAAGGGCGCACCGGAACGCGTCCTGAGGATGTGCGCCGATGTCGACTATGCCCACTGGCACGGCCGGGCCGAGGCGATGGCGCGGCGCGGCCTGCGTGTTCTGGCGCTGGCCGAACGGACCGGGGACGGTTCCCGCATGGACGCGGCCGCGCTGGAAGGCGGGCTTTCCTTCCTCGGCCTCGTCGGCCTGATCGACCCGCCGCGCCCCGAGGCCGTGGCCGCCGTTGCCGAGTGCCTCGCCGCCGGCATCCGCGTCAAGATGATCACCGGCGACCATGCGGGGACCGCCGCCGCCATCGCCGCACAGATCGGACTGGAGAACCCGCATCGCGTGCTGACGGGGACAGACCTCGACCGCCTGGACGATGCGCAACTGGCGCTGGAGGTGCAGGGCGTCGACGTCTTCGCCCGGACCAGCCCCGAGGACAAGCTGCGCCTCGTCACCGCGTTGCAGGCGGTCGGCCTTTCGGTGGCGATGACCGGCGACGGGGTGAACGACGCGCCCGCGCTGAAACGCGCGGACGCCGGCATCTCCATGGGGCTCAAGGGATCCGAGGCGGCGAAGGAGGCCGCCGACCTGGTGCTGGCCGACGACAACTTCGCCACCATCGCGGCAGCCGTGCGCGAGGGGCGCACCGTCTACGACAACCTCAAGAAGGTCATCAGCTGGACCCTTCCCACGAATGCGGGTGAGGCGCTGGTGGTAATCACGGCGCTCATCGCGGGCATGGCCCTGCCCCTGACGGCGGTGCAGATCCTCTGGGTCAACCTGATCACCGGCATCACCCTAGGCCTCGCCCTTGCGTTCGAGCCGACAGAGACTGGCACCATGGCCCGCCCGCCGCGCCGTCGCGACGCGCCGATCCTCTCGGGCGAACTGGTGTGGCATGTGGTGCTGGTGGGCAGCCTGTTTCTTGCCGCAGTCTTCGGCATGTTCACCTACGCGCTGGACAGGGGCTATCCGCTTCCGCTCGCCCAGACCATCGCGTTGAACACGCTGGTGGTGCTGGAGATCTTCCACCTCTTCTTCATCCGCAACATTCACGGAACCTCGCTGACCTGGGCGGCCGCCCGGGGAACGAAGGTGGTCTGGATCGTGGTGATCGCCATCACCTCGGCGCAGTTCGCCGTCACCTATGTGCCCTTCCTGCAGCGCATTCTCGGTACTCAGGCAGTTTCGGTGGCGGACGGTCTGCTTGTCGTTACAGTCGGTGCGATCTTTTTCGTCATCATCGAGATCGAGAAGCAGATCCGGCTGGGTCTCACGCGAACCGGAGGATGGACGAACGGGTGAGATTCCCAGGACAGGTTCACCCAGGCACCACCTGCCGCAGCCGTCCGCAAGAGGAACCCTCTGCGGACGCTGTGGCCGAACCCTTCGGCTTCTGGAAGATGCTCGGCAAAGTCGTCTCATATGACTGGTACGGAACAATTTGCGCAAGCGGGTCCCTATCCGTACGCTCGGCTGCATGACCCGGACCCTCATCGGCTATGCCCGCTGCTCGACCGACAAGCAGGATCTCGAAGCGCAGAAGCAGGCGCTGGCGGCCCTGGGTGTTGCCGAAGATCGCATCTACACCGACCACGGCATGACCGGGACGAGTCGCGCCCGGCCAGGTCTCGATCAGGCGCTCGCCGCCGTCCGGGAGAGCGACACGCTCGTGGTCTCCAAGCTCGACCGCCTGGCGCGGTCGGTTCCCGATGCCCGCGCCATCGCCGACCAGTTCGCCGCCAAGGGCGTGCGGCTTGCGCTGGGTGCGGTGGTTCACCATCCCCCGGATCCGATGGGCAAGATGTTCTTCAATGTCCTCGCCACCTTCGCGGAGTTCGAGGCCGACCTCATCCGCGCGCGGACACGCGAGGGAATGGCGATCGCCAGAGCGCGGGGCAAGCTGCGCGGCAAGCAGCCCAAGCTGTCGGAAAGGCAGCAGAAAGATCTGAGGCGCATGCATGGCTCAGGCGAGTACTCGATCAGCGACCTGGCCGAACTCTTCTCCGTCTCCAGGCCGACCGTCTACCGAACCCTGGAACCGCGTCAGCCGACCAGTCGGACCTTAGGCTCCAGACCCATTTGCTTTGGGCGGATCGCGTGATTCAGGCCTCGCAAGGAGACCTGACCGATGAGCAACCTCTACTGGCTGTCCGAGGCGCAAATGGAGCGTCTGAAGCGGTTCCCTTCCCAGGAGCCATGGCAAGCCCCGTGTCGACGACCGGCGTGTGTTGAGGGGCATGATCTTCATCAATCGCAATGGCTTGCGGTGGCGCGACGCGCCTAGGGAGTATGGGCCGGCGAAGACCCTCTACAATCGCTGGAAGCGTTGGAGCGAGAACGGAGTCTTCGCCCGGATCATGATGGGCCTGGCGGCCGAGAGAGCCGGGCACAAGACGATCATGATCGACGCGACCTGCCTGAAGGCGCATCGCACGGCCTCCAGCCTGCGGGTGAAAAAAGGGGGCGCGCACGTCAGATCGGGCGCACCAAGGGGAGCATGAACACCAAGTTGCACGCCGTCGCCAATGCGAAGGGGCGGCCGATCGGGTTCTTCATGTCCGCTGGACAGGTCAGCGACTACACCGGCGCGGCGGCGCTGCCGGGCAGCCTGCCGAAGGCGGACTGGTTGCTGGCAGACAGGGGCTACGATGCGGACTGGCTGCGAGAAGCGTTGAAAGACAAGGGGATGAAGGTCTGCATCCCGGGCCGGAAATCGCGCAAGAAGGCGGTGAAATACGACAAGAGGCGTTACAAGCGGCGCAACCGCATCGAGATCATGTTCGGGCGACTCAAGGACTGGCGACGGGTCGCTACCCGATACGACCGCTGCCCGGAAACGTTCTTCTCCGCTATCGCACTCACAGCCATCGTCCTGTTCTGGCTCCGATAATCAGTGAGTCTGGGTCCTAGCGACAGGCCGCGACGGTCTAGTAGCCGAGTCGTGGCGCCGTTGCGTTGAGTCCTACGGCATGGACCCGACCCGGGCCGAGCCCGCCCATATCGTCACGGCGGCCGAACTGCGCGAACACCGCGAAGAGGCCGAGCGGCTGATCGCCATCGCGCGCTCGGGGCTTCAGGCGCTGTTCCGGCAGGTGGCGGGGCAGAACTACGTGCTGCTTCTGGCCGACGCCAAGGGCGTCACCGTCCATTTCTTCGGCGATCCGCGGTTCCAGGTCGAGCTGCGCGCCGCGGGGCTCTATCTCGGCTCGCACTGGTCCGAGAACCTCGCCGGAACCTGCGGCGTGGGCGCCTGCATCGTGACCGGCGAGGCGGTGACCATCCATCAGACGGATCACTTCGGGCTTTCGCACACGCCGCTGTCCTGCACGGCCGCGCCAATCTACGACACCTGCGGGTCGCTGGCGGCGGTGCTCGACATTTCCCTGCTGCGCTCTCCCGCGCCCAAGGCCAGCCAGAACCTTGCGATGAACCTTGTCCGCGCCTCGGCACGGCGCGTCGAGATGGCGAACCTGATGGCGATGACGCGGCGCGACTGGGTGCTGCGGTTCTCGTCGACGCCCGAGTTCCTCGAGGTCGATCCCGAGGCGGCGGTGGCGCTGGACGGGTCGGGGCGGATCATCGGGGTGACGGGCGCGGCGCGCGGGTTCCTAGCGCCGGAAGGGTCCGGCCTGCCGCTGATCGGGCAGCGAATCGACGCGCTGATGGATCTGTCGGTCGACGACCTGCCCGACCTGATGCGCGGCCGCCCGACCGAGGAACGGGTGCTGCGGCTGAAGGACGGGCGGGGGCTGTTCGGCCATGCGATCGCGCCGCAGGCCGCACACAACCTCACCCGCCGGACCGCGCACGATCTGCCCGGCGCCCTGTCCAGCTTTGCCGGGCCGGACCCGGCGCTGCAACGCCTGCTGGCCGAGGCCGCACGGCTGGCGCCGACGCGGGTGCCGCTGCTCATCGCGGGCGAGACCGGCACCGGCAAGGAACGGCTGGTCCGTGCGATCCATGTCTGCGCGGCGGGCGAGCGGCCGTTCCGGCATGTCGTCTGCGCGGGGCTCGATGCGGCGCGGCTGGCCGACACGCTTTCGGGGCTGGCCGATCCCGCTACCCTGTTCCTCGACGGCCCCGAGGATCTGGGCCCCGAGGCGCAGGCGGCCCTGCTGTCGGCGCTGTCGGGACCGGGGGAGCTGCGCGTGATCTCGGCCAGCCGTGGCGATCTTTCCGCGGCGTGCCAGCAGGGCGGTTTTCGCGGCGATCTGTTCTTCCGGCTGGCCGGGGTGACGCTGCGCCTGCCTCCACTGCGCCACCGACGGGATTTCGACTGGCTGCTGGTTCGCCTGCTGGCCCGCCGGAACGCGGGCGACTGGCAGCTTTCGCCAGCGGCCCGCGCGGAACTGAAGGCGCGCCCCTGGCCGGGCAACATCCGCGAATTGGAACATGCGCTGGATGTCGCGGTGGCGCTGGCCGAGGGGCGCGTCATCGACCTGTGCGAGCTTCCGCCGCCCGCCCTGTCGCCCGCCGCGCCATCCGATCCCGACGACGACCTGCACGCTGTTCTTGCGGCCTGCGACTGGAACATGGCGCGCGCGGCCCGGCGGCTGGGCGTCAACCGCTCGACGGTGATGCGGCGGATGCGGCGGCTGGGGCTGACGCTGCCGGACTAGGCGGCGCGTTGCGGGCCGTTGCGCGCGCAACGCCGGCGCCCCTTTCCGAAACCGGATGCGTCAGACTGTCGCGATTTTGCTGGCTGCCCTGCCCCGTCCTGCGGCAGCCTCATGATCGGGAGATTCATCAACGGGAGGGAAAGATGCTGGATACAACCGCTGCCGATCTCACGCGCGGGGTCCTGTCGGCCTTCGGCGAGGCACTGGAACAGGGCGACATCGAGCGTGCCGTCGCGATGTTCGCCGAAGAATGCTACTGGCGCGACCTCGTGACCTTCACCTGGAACATCAAGACCGTCGAGGGCCGCGAGCAGGTGGCCGACATGCTGCGCCACCAGCTTGCGACGACGAAGCCGCGCGGCTGGGATCTGGCCGAGCACGAGATCCCGACCGACGAGGGGGGCGTCACCACCGCCTGGATTACCTTCGAGACCGATCTCGCGCGCGGCTATGGCCTGATGCGGCTGAAGGACGGCAAGATCTGGACGCTCTTGACCACGATGGCCGAGCTGAAGGGCCATGAGGAACCGAAGGGCTTTGCCCGCCCGCTAGGCGCCAAGCACGGCGCCGGCCGCAACCGCACCACCTGGAAGGAGGAGCGCGAGGCCGAGGAGCGGGAGCTGGGCTACACGAAGCAGCCCTATGTGCTGATCGTCGGCGGTGGACAGGGCGGCATCGCGCTCGGTGCGCGCCTGCGCCAGCTGGGCGTGCCCACGATCATCGTCGAGAAGAACGACCGCCCCGGCGACAGCTGGCGCAACCGCTACAAGTCGCTCTGCCTGCATGACCCGGTCTGGTACGACCACCTGCCCTACATCAAGTTCCCCGACAACTGGCCCGTCTTCAGCCCCAAGGACAAGATCGGCGACTGGCTCGAGATGTACACGCGGGTGATGGAGCTGAACTACTGGACGCGCACCACCTGCAAGAAGGCCAGCTATGACGAAGCCACGAAGGAATGGACCGTCGTGGTGGACCGCGACGGCGAAGAGATCACGCTGAAGCCGAAGCAGCTGGTGCTGGCAACCGGCATGTCGGGCAAGCCGAACCTGCCCGCCTTCCCGGGAATGGAGAAATTCCGGGGCGATCAGCACCATTCCTCGAAGCATCCAGGCCCGGATGCCTATGCAGGGAAGAAGTGCGTGATCGTGGGCTCCAACAACTCGGCCCACGACATCGCCGCCGCGCTGTGGGAGCATGGGGCCGACGTGACGATGGTTCAGCGCACCTCGACGCATATCGTGCGGTCGGACACGCTGATGGAGATCGGCCTCGGCGGGCTCTACTCCGAGCAGGCGGTGCAGGCGGGCATGACGACCGAGAAGGCCGACCTGATCTTCGCCTCCGTTCCCTATGCCATCCTGCACGAGTTCCAGATCCCGCTCTACGAGCAGATGAAGGAGCGCGACAAGGAGTTCTACGAGGGGCTGGAGCGCGCCGGCTTCTGGCTCGACTGGGGCGCCGACGGCTCGGGCCTGTTCATGAAGTACCTGCGCCGCGGGTCGGGCTATTACATCGACATCGGGGCGAGCCAGCTGATCATCGACGGCGAGATCAAGCTGGCGCACGGCCAGGTGCGCGAGGTGGTCGAGGACGGGCTGATCCTCGAGGACGGCACGAAGCTCGAGGCCGACCTGATCGTCTATGCCACCGGCTACGGCTCGATGAACGGCTGGGCGGCGGATCTGATCGGGCAGGACGTGGCCGACAAGGTGGGCAAGTGCTGGGGCCTCGGCTCGAACACGCCCAAGGACCCCGGCCCGTGGGAGGGCGAGCAGCGCAACATGTGGAAGCCGACGCAACAGGAGGGGCTGTGGTTCCACGGCGGCAACCTGCACCAGTCGCGGCACTACTCGCAGTTCCTCGCGCTGCAGCTGAAGGCCCGGATGGAGGGGCTGCCCGTCTCGGTCTACGGGCTGCAGAAGGTGCATCACCTCGGCTGACACTACTGCGCCCGGGCCATGCCGGCCCGGGTTCCCGCATCCACGAGGAGACAGAGATGAGTGACAGCACCATGCGCGCAGCCGTCTGGCACAAGGCCCGCGATCTTCGCGTCGAGGACGTGCCGGTTCCCGAGCTGCGCGACCCGCATGACGTGCGGGTGAAGGTCGCCGCCTGCGGCATCTGCGGCAGCGACCTGCACGAATATGCCGCCGGCCCGATCTTCATTCCGGTCGAGGCCCCGCACCCGATCAGCGGCGACCGCGCGCCCATCGTGATGGGGCACGAATTTGCCGGAGAGGTGGTCGAGGTCGGCCCCAAGGTCACCCGCGTCAAGCCTGGCGACCGCGTTGCGATCGAGCCGATCCTGTCGCCCAACCGCGAGGGCGCCTACCTGATGGAGCGCTACAACCTCAGCCCGCTGCTGGGCTTTCACGGCCTGTCGGGCGGCGGCGGCGGGTTCTCGCAGTTCACCGTGGTGGGCGAGCACATGCTGCACCGGATGCCCGACGACCTGTCGTGGGAGCAGGGCGCGCTGGTCGAGCCGGCCGCCGTGGCGCTTCATGCGGTGCGCCAGAGCGGGCTGAAGGCGGGCGACACGGCCGCCGTCTTCGGAACAGGCCCGATCGGCCTCATGGTGATCGAGGCGCTGAAGGCCGCGGGCGCGGCCGCCATCCACGCAGTCGAAACCTCGGCCGTGCGCCGGGGCAAGGCGGAATCTCTGGGCGCGGCCGCCCACGATCCCGCCGACGGCGACGTGGTCGAGGCGATCGCCGCGACCTCGGGGGGCGGGGTCGACGTGGCCTTCGAGGTGACGGGCGTGCCCTCGGTCCTGTCGCAGTGCATCGCGGCGACCCACCCCGGCGGCGAGATCGTCATCGTCAGCATCTGGGAGAGCACCGCCTCGTTCCAGCCCAACACGCTGGTGATCAAGGAACGCACGATGCGCGGGATCATCGCCTATCGCCATGTCTACCCGGCCGTCATGGCCCTGATGCAGCGCGGCTATTTCCGCGCCGAGGATCTGGTGACCGACCGAATCGCGCTCGACGACGTGGTCGCAAAGGGCTTCGAGAAGCTGCTGGCCGACAAGTCGCAGGTCAAGATCATGGTCACTCCCCCGGGATGAGCGGCCAAGCGATCGGCTGGCCGGTCTTCCCGGGTGCGGGATGGCCGGCCAAGCACCGGGCTGGGAAGAAAAGGCGGCCGCGAACTCGCCTGGCCGGAAACGGTCGCCTCTATCCTGCTGGTCGCTTCAGGCTATGGTCTCGGCACCACGGACGCATCCGCAAAACTACCGGTCAGCGCCTGACATGCCAATCCGCCGCAAACGACCCGCGCAGGCGATCGGGCGCGGCCTCGATGATGTCGAAGACCGCGTTGCCGAAGGCCTGGACGAGGCGCTTGGCATAGACCGGGCGGATGCCGCGGATCATGCCCGAGCCGAGGTAGCGCTCGATGCCCGCGAGCGAGGACGGCGCCGCGGTCTTCAGGAAGCGCGCCTTCAGCTGCAGCCCGTGGGTGCGGTCGTTGATCCAGGTCCCGGCGGCGGTGATCCACTCGCCGGCCGAGACGACGGGCGCGTGGCCCACGACGGTGACGAGGTCGCGGTGCCCGCGGGCCTTGACGCGCGGGACGCAGAAGCCGCTCTCCGGGCTGTGGAAGGTCACGCGCTCGACGAGACCGGCGAGAACCTCGCCCTCGGCGCCGGAGGGTGGCGCGGGATCGGCGGGCACGGGAAACGGTTTCGACTTGGGGAACGGTGTTGCCTTCCTAGGCTCCAGACTCATTGATTGTCAGAGCCAGAGCAGGACGATGGCTGCGAGTGCGATAGCAGAGAAGAAGGTGTCCGGGCATCGGTCGTATCGGCTAGCAACCCGTCGCCAGTCCTTGAGGCGGCCGAACATGATCTCGATGCGGTTGCGGCGCTTGTAACGCCTCTTGTCGTATTTCACCGCCTTCTTGCGCGATTTCCGGCCCGGGATGCAGACCTTCATCCCTTTGTCTTTCAACGCTTCTCGCAGCCAGTCCGCATCGTAGCCCCTGTCTGCCAGCAACCAGTCCGCCTTCGGCAGGCTGCCCGGCAGCGCTGCCGCGCCGGTGTAGTCGCTGACCTGTCCAGCGGACATGAAGAACCCGATCGGCCGCCCCTTCGCATCGGCGACGGCGTGCAACTTGGTGTTCATGCTCCCCTTGGTGCGCCCGATCTGACGTGCGCGCCCCCTTTATGGATGGCCCGCCCCTCCCGCCGCCCTCTGCAGGATGGCGGTTGATGAGCGACAACCAAGTTGTCCGACACCGTCAGGCAAGTTGGCCGCTGGGTTGAGCCGGAGGACGGGCGTAGCCCGTCCCGGAGGCTGAACCCAGCGGCTGGCCCTCGTTTCGGGGGAGAAGGGTGGGTGCTGGCCGCTGCGGGCCGGTAGGATCGGGATCTCTGCGTCCAAACGGAGATCCGACCGTGCCGGGCAAACCCGTCACCGACCAGCAATTGAGAGTCTACATGACCGACCGTCTCCAGCACAGCCAGCGTGTCGCCGCCGCCCGCGCCGGCTTCAGCGAGCGCACCGCCCGCCGCATCGATGCCGATCCGCGCCTTCCCTCGCAACGTCCGGCCCCCCGGGGCCGCACCGTGCCCGACCCGCTCGAGGCGGTGTGGGAGCCGGTGCTGCTGCCGATCCTCGCGCGTGATCCGGCCGTTCAGGCCGTGACCCTGCTGCGGCACCTTCAGATGAGCGACCCGGAGGCTTTCCCGGACGACCGCGTGCGCCGGACGCTCGAGCGGCGCGTCCGCGACTGGCGTGCCCTGAACGGCCCCGAGCGCGACGTGATCTTCCGTCAGACGCCCGAGCCCGGCCGGATGGCCCTGTCGGACTTCACCGATGCGAACGAACTCTGCGTGACGATCGCGGGGCAGCCGCTGGAGCAGCGCCTCTACCACTTCGTCCTGGCCTACAGCGGCTGGGAACATGCCGCCGTGGTGCTGGGCGGCGAGAGCTTCCCGGCGCTGGCCGAGAACCTCCAGAACGCACTCTGGACCCTTGGCGGCGTCCCGCACGAGCACCGAACCGACAGCCTGTCCGCAGCTTACCGGAACCTCGACACCGAAGCGGCGGCCGATGTCACCAGCCGCTATCAGGCGTTCTGCGCCCACTACGGCATGCTCGCCAGCCGCAACAACCCGGGCGAGGCGCACGAGAACGGATCGGTCGAGGCCCACAACAACCACCTGAAGGTCGCCCTCGACCAGGCCCTGATCCTGCGTGGCTCCCGCGACTTCGCCGATCTCGCCAGCTGGCGCCGCTTCGTCGATGAACTGGTCGCCCGACGCAACCGCCGGCGCGAGTCCGCGGTGCGCATCGAGATGGCGGCGCTCAGGCCGCTGCCGGCCCGGCGCACCACAGACTTCACCGAAGTGGTCGCGCGGGTCACGAAGACCGGGGGCTTTCTGGTCCACCAGGTCTTCTACTCGGCACCCTCGCAGCTGATCGGCAAGCGCCTGCGGGTCCATGTCTACGACGACCGGATCGAGGCCTTTCTCGGAGCGACCCCTGTCGTCACGCACCCCCGCCGTCGCGGCCGCGATGACGGCGCCCGCGTCCACTGCGTCAACTATCGCCCTGTCATCCACGCCCTGCGCCGCAAGCCGCAGGCGCTGGCCGGTTCCGTTTACCGCGACGGCCTGTTCCCGCGATCGGAATACGCCGAGGCCTGGGTTGCGTTGTCCGCCGCCTTGCCGCGCCGCGACGCCTGCCGTCGCATGGTCGATCTGCTGTGGCTTGCCCATGCGGAGGGCTGCGAGGCTGAACTGGCCGCGCTGATTGCCCACACCCTCGGTCATGGCGAATTGCCCGAAGCCCATGCGCTAAGGAGCAAGCTGGAGCCGCGTCGGCGCGAGCTGCCCGACGACACGCCCGTCAACCTCACCGATCTGGCCCGCTTCGACGAGCTGCTGGAGGCGCGCGCATGACCGCCGCTGCCCCGCACCCCGTCGATGTGCATGCGTTGCCCGCCATGCTCACGGCTCTGCGCCTGCCCAGCATCCAGCGCCACTGGCCGATGCTCGCCGAGCGTGCCGACGCCGAGGGCTGGCCCGCCTCGCGCTTCCTCGCAGCCCTGGCCGAGGTCGAGCTCGCCGATCGCGATGCCCGCCGCATCCAGCGCCATCTGCAGCAGTCCGAACTTCCCGGCGGCAAGACGCTGGCAACGCTTGACTTCAAGGCGCTGTCCGGCGTGACCCGGGCCCGCATCGAGGCGTTGGCCGCCGGGGATTGGGTTGAGACCGGCGCCAATCTCATCGCCATCGGCAACTCGGGCGCCGGCAAGAGCCACGTTCTCTGTGCCATCGGCCATGCCCTCGTCGAGGCCGGCAAGCGCGTCCTCTACACCCCCACCACCGACATCGTGCAGAGGCTGCAGGCCGCGCGCCGCGACCTCGTCCTTGAGGCCGCCCTCGCGAAGCTCGACAAATTCGACCTGATTATCCTCGACGACATCACCTACGCCCAGAAGGACCAGGCCGAGAGCTCGGTGCTCTTCGAGCTCATCGCCCGGCGCTACGAGACCAGAAGCCTCGCCATCGCCGCCAACCAGCCCTTCAGCGCCTGGAACCGCGTCTTCCCCGATCAGGCCATGACCGTCGCCGCCATCGACCGGCTGGTTCACCACGCGACCATCCTCGAGATGAACGGCGAGAGCTTCCGCCGACGCGCCGCCGCACGACGCCGATCCACGGAGCCTGTCGCTGCGCCGACAACCTCCAGCGACAACATCGGCGTCGAAGCCACCGACAACATCAACGACAAGCAGAGGGAGATCAGCGCCGACTAACACCAACGACCGCAGCGGTCAAAACCGGCCATCCTGGTTGTCGGTCACGGCCAAGGAGGTTGACGCTCTACAGGCGGTGTTGAATGAAGGAAGGAGTGAGCCATGAGCATTGTGATCCTGGGGATCGATCTGGGCAAGAACAGCTGCAGCGTGGTTGGACTGGATGCCAACGGCAAGGTCGTCGTGAGACGGCGGATGCGCCGTGATGGGGTGATCACCTTCGCCTCACGGTTGACACCTTGCATTATGGCGATGGAAGCGTGCTGCGGGGCGCACCACATGGGTCGTGCGCTGGCCGCGCTGGGGCACGAGATCCGGTTGATGTCGCCGGAATATGTTCGCCCCTACGTCAAGGCACAGAAGAACGATGACCGGGACGCCGAGGCGATTGCGGAAGCGGCCACCCGTCCGACCATGCGCTTTGTCGAACTCAAGAGCGAGAAGCAGCTTGACGTTCAGACGCTGCACCGGGTGCGCGATCGTCTGGTCGGGGAGCGAACCTCCCTGACCAACCAGATCCGCAGCCTGCTGCTGGAGCGCGGGCACGTCGTGGCGCAGGGTCACGGGCGGTTGCGGCTCTTGCTGCGCGATCTTCTGGATGATGGCGCCGACGCCCTGAGCCCACGCATGGCGTTCCTGCTTGGAGACATGCGCGCGCGTCGGGAAGAACTGGGACCGTCGCATCGCCGCCTTCGACGCCGAGTTTGTAGCCATGGTCCGAAGTGATGACAGGGCACGACGGCTGACGAGCATTCCGGGCATTGGAGTGCTCAATGCGACCGCGCTGGCGGCCGCGGTTGGCAACGCTGCCACCTTCGGCAAGGGCCGAGATCTAGCGGCCTGGCTGGGTCTCGTGCCTCGTCAGGCCACGACCGGCGGCAGGCCAAGGCTCCTCGGGATCACGAAGCGGGGCAGTCGCTATCTCCGCAAGATGCTGATCCAGGGCGCGCGTTCCGCCATGCCGACACTGGCGAGGACAAACACCGCCGTGGGTGTCTGGTTGCGCGGGCTGCTGTCACGTTCTCATCCCAATGTCGCCGTCGTCGCGCTTGCGGCCAAGATGGCCCGAACTGTCTGGGCGCTCCTGCGCCACGAACGGATCTACGACCCTGTGCCGTTGGCGGCGGGCTGACGAAACACGCGTCCGAGTCCTCGGACGGACACGACAAGCTGCGAGTGGTGAGAGGAAGATGGCCTGACAGTTGAACGGCGTCTCGAAAGCCTCCGGTCAAAAATGGTCTCCGAGACCGGCCCCTTTATGAGGATCGGGACGCGCGGATCTCCATCTTGGCAGCGGCTCTGGCGCCGACATGCCGTACGTTTGTGCAGACTGATCACGCTGTCACCCAATCGGCGCTTGCACCGGGGCGGGCCATACGTTGGCAGCGGCAGGCTGGAGGCCGTGCGATGCGCCTTCAGGCAGGTCGCGTCGATCATGATCGTCTTGTGCTCGGCTCTCTCGGCCGCCAGGCCCATCATGATCCGGGCGAAGACTCCGTTCTCGCTCCAACGCTTCCAGCGATTGTAGAGGGTCTTCGCCGGCCCATACTCCCTGGGCGCGTCGCACCACCGCAAGCCATTGCGATTGATGAAGATCATGCCGCTCAACACACGCCGGTCGTCGACACGGGGCTTGCCATGGCTCCTGGGAAGGAACGGCTTCAGGCGCTCCATTTGCGCCTCGGACAGCCAGTAGAGGTTGCTCATCGGTCAGGTCTCCTTGCGAGGCCTGAATCACGCGATCCGCCCAAAATCAATGGGTCTGGAGCCTACCGCAGGGCAGCGGCATTCGTTGCCGGTACGGCGCATCAAATTCTGGCACAGGACCTCGCGCAGACAGACGCTGCCGGCTCAGTCGCCATGATGGATCGCGATCGCATCCATCCGGCGATCGCGGCGGCGGTGCTATTCTTGGTCGCCGAGCAATATGCGGACGCCCACGAAGCCGCGCGGTTCATCAGACCGGAAGTTGTAGAGCAGGACTATGTCTGCACTATCCTGGCCGAGGACATCCGCGATCTGGCGCGCGGCAATTTCCAGAGCATACTTGACCGCGCGCAGCGCCGCCTGGCGGCGATTTTCGCCGGCGGACCGCTTGAACATCGGGGAATGACGGCGCTCTTCGAGAGCCTCGTCGTCGGTGTCGATTTGTTTGCAACGGAAGTTCTGGCGCAAGAGGGCATTGTTGCAGAACTCTGGCCCCGAAGGATTCACAACGCGAAACCATGCGGTTAGACGGGCGGCATGAGCAAGCCCCAGCCCGCCCGCTACCGCACGACGAACTGGTCCGCCTACAACGATGCGCTTCGGAAGCGCGGGTCGTTGCTGATCTGGCTGGACAAGGGGATGGCCTGGCACGCTCCGCGTGAGGGCCGCCCGGGCCGCCCGCCGGTGTTCTCGGATGCGGCGATCCAGTTCTGCCTGTCGATCAAGGTGCTGTTCAAGCTGCCGCTCAGGCAGACCGCCGGGATGGTCGCCAGCCTCCTGCGGCTGGCCGGGCCGGACTGGTCTGTTCCGGACTATTCCACGTTGTGCCGCAGGCAGAAGACCCTGCAGGTGCAGATCCCCTATCGCCGTGCCGACGGGCCGTCGAACCTGCTGGTGGACAGCACCGGCATCAAGTTTCTCGGCGACGGCGAATGGCAGGCCCGCAAGCACGGGGTGCAGGGCGTCGCCAATGGCGCAAGGTGCATCTCACGATGGACACCGAGACGTCCGACATACGCGCCGTCGAGTTCACTCCCAGCCGGGAAGGCGACAGCCCCGTCCTGCCGGACCTGCTGGATCAGATCCCCGAAGACGAAGACATCAGCGCCGTGACCGCGGACGGCGCCTACGACACGCGGCGCTGCCACAGCGCCATCATCGCACGGGGCGCCACCGCGATCATCCCGATCCGCAAGAACGGTCGACCGTGGAAGGAGGACTGCCCGGCCGCCCGGGCCCGCAACGAAACGCTGCGCGCTACGCGTCACTACGGCCGGGCGTTCTGGAAACGACGGACTGGATACCACGCCCGCAGCCGCGCCGAAGCCAGGATGCGCTGCCTCAAGTCCTTCGGCGAGCGCATCGCCGCGAGAGACCCCGACCGCCAGTCCGCCGAAATCCACATCGGCGTCGCCCTCATGAACCGCTTCACCGCCCTCGGCACAGCCGAGATCGTCCGCGTCGCCTGAACCTTGAGGGGAAAGGCGTAGTCGAGCCTCAGGCCGCCTTTCTGCAACAACGCCCATCCGGGAGAACCACTTTCTAAGGGGCAGACCACCGGACGGTCGCTTCGGCCATCCGGGTTCACTCAGACTGTTGAACATCGCTCCGGCTCGGTCCGGTCAGACTCGTGCCTGCGGCACCTTCCTCGCACCATGCGACGTCGCGGCCGACCCTTCCTTCATCCTTGGAGAGATACTCCGGTCGGATCGCCTCTGCCCCGTTCCGAGTCGCGCCACGGTGCTATTGCATGCGCAATTTAGGCGGATTGTTGCCGCCAAGGCACATGGGCGGGTGGCGCATGTTGTCTGATGCCGCCATTCTACTGCCCTAACTCAAAAGGATAAACCACGCCGGAGACCGTGCAACCTTGGCGCGACCAGTGGTGACGAATACAACCCCAGATAAACTTTTGCTTAAAATCCAGGCGCGATCATCGGAGAGGCATGCGCCTTGCAAAGCCAAGTCTGATTTAGGCAACGACAACGGAGATACCACCCGCCATGCCACTGCCCAGAGTCTTCATATCGACCGACCTCAGGCTCGCCGCCGAGGAGAAGGACGACTCCCAGTCGCTCATCCATGCGCTGCTCTACCAAGACAAGATGAACATCGTCGGCATCGCCGCCACCCCGTCCAAGTGGAACGCCCAGGACGGCCTCGTGGGCGACATCGACCGCATCATCGACACCTATGGCCTCGACCACGCCAAGCTCGCCGCGCGCAGCGGCGACTTCAAGACCGTCGAGCAGCTGAAGGCCGTCAGCTGGCAAGGCGCGCTCGACACCGCGCCGGGCCAGGGCTGGTCGAGCCCCACCGACTCCTCCCGCGCCATTATCGCCGAGACCAAGAAGGCCGCGGCCGCAGGGGAGGTGCTCAACGTGCTGACCTGGGGCGGCGAGACCGACCTCGCGCAGGCCCTCCACGACGACCCGTCCATCGCGCCGCACATCCGCTTCTTCAGCATCGACGACCAGGACGAGGCCGCCTACGCCTACATCAAGGCGAACTTCAAGGGCGCCTTCGACATGTGGGTCGACAACCTGTCAACCTTCAGGGGCACCTACGCCAGCCCGGCCGGGGGCGACTGGACGCAGGACATCATCAAGGGCTGGCACGAGGCGAACGCGCGCGGCCATGGCGCGCTCGGGGACCTCTTCGCGCAGCTTTCGGGCGACATCTTCAACGTCTCGGGCGTGAAGATGGGCGACAGCCCCACGGTGTTCCGCTTCCTCAGCGGCGATCAGAACGACCCCACAAAGGAAAGCTGGGGCGGCGAGTTCGTCCAGCGGCCGTCGGGCGGCCCGGGGCGCTACTACACCGACAACCCCGACGACGCGCTCGACTTCGACCGGCCCGACACCGACGGCGCCATGACGGTCTACGAGGACCGCTCGGCCTGGTTGGCGGACTTCGCCACGCGCCTGGACTGGCTGAAGGGCGACGCGCCCGCGCCCACGCCCTCCGCGCCGGTAGCCGGCAACCTCCTGAGGGACGCGTCCTTCGAGGGGCCCTCCGTCGCGACCGGGCAGTGGGCCGAGCTCGGCTCGACCGCCGGCTGGACGGCCATCGCGGGCGGGCGCATGGAGGTGTGGGACGCCCACGGCGGCGTGACCGCCACGAACGGCTCGCAGTTCGTCGAGCTCGACTTCCATAGCGCGCACGACGGCTTCTTTCAGGACGTCGACGCCGCCACGGGCGAGGCCTACACGCTGAGTTTCGACCTGCGCGCGCGCCCCGGCGCGCCCGTCTCGAGCCAGGGCGTCGAGGTGGTGTGGAACGACCGGGTCGTGGCCACGGCCACGCCCGGGACGGACTGGGGCACGTTCACGACCACCGTCACCGGCGCGGCCGGCACGGACCGGCTCATCATCCGCGAGGTGGCCTCCCAGGGCGGCGACGGCCTGGGCGCCCTCCTGGACGACTTCGTGCTCGTCCGGTCCGGAGCCCCGACGGGCGGCAAGGCGCCCGACATGGGCGACGCGCCCGCGCCCACGCCCCCCCCGCCGGCAGCCGGCAACCTCCTGAGGGACGCGTCCTTCGAGGGGCCTTCCGTCGCGACCGGGCAGTGGGCCGAGCTCGGCTCGACCGCCGGCTGGACGGCCATCGCGGGCGGGCGCATGGAGGTGTGGGACGCCCACCGCGGCGTGACCGCCACGAACGGCTCGCAGTTCGTCGAGCTCGACGTCCAGGGCGCGCGCGACGGCTTCTTTCAGGACGTCGACGCCGCCACGGGCCAGGCCCACACGCTGAGCTTCGACCTGCGCGCGCGCCCCGGCGCGCCCGCCTCGAGCCAGGGCGTCGAGGTGGTGTGGAACGACCGGGTCGTGGCCACGGCCACGCCCGGGACGGACTGGGGCACGTTCACGACCACCGTCACCGGCGCGGCCGGCACGGACCGGCTCATCATCCGCGAGGTGGCCTCCCAGGGCGGCGACGGCCTGGGCGCCCTCGTGGACAACTTCGTGCTCGTCCGGTCCGGAGCCCCGACGGGCGGCACGGCCCCCGACACCGTGTCGGTCCGGGTGAGCGGCGACGCGTGGGAGGGCGACCCCGCGTTCGCGCTCCTCGTCAACGGCGTGACGGTCGCCCCGTCCACGATCGTCACGGCGGACCACGCGGCGGGGGAGTGGCAGACGCTCACCTTCACGGGCGACTGGGACCTCGACGGCAGCGACCAGGTCGGCGTCAGGTTCCTCGAGGACCGTTACGCCGGGCCCGGCCGCGACCGCAACCTGTACGTGGACGAGGTCAGGCTGAACGGCGAGGCCAACGGCGCGGACAGGACGTTCTTCCAGGCTGGGACCGAGACCTGGGATTTCTGACGGGCCGGGCACGGGCGACAGTCCGGGGGGGGGGGCCGGCGGCCCGGTGCAGGCCCTCTCCCTGGGTCGGATCGGGCAGATTCAAGGACCGTCGCACAAGGTTCCGCAGTTAGCGGACCCTCATCCGGTCAGCGCACCCGTCAGGCCCGCCAGGCCGCCTCAATGGCTGCGAAGTTTGTCCAGCGCATGACCGTCGTCTTCCTAAATTCGCGGGTTGAGCACCGGCGACCCAGACGGGCGTTGTTGCAGAAAGCCGCCTTGAGGCGTGACTTCCCCTTTCCCCCCGGGACGTCAGTCGACGCGGACGATCTCGGCGGTGCCGAGGGCGTTGAAGCGGTTCATGAGAGCGACGCGGATGTGGATCTCGGCGGTCTGACGGTCGGGGGTGAGCCATTGGAACGCCATTGGTCCGAGAGACAGTGGCGAACGCCATGATGCGTTCACCTAAGGCCTTGAGCCGAGCCGGTGAGCGCCACCGGTTCGAGCGAACCGGCGAGGGCATCTTCGCCTCGATCCGGCTGCGGGCGTGGTAGCCCGTCCATCGCTTCCAGAACGCCCGGCCATAGTGACGGGTGGCGCGCAGGGTCTCGTTTCCGGCCCGGGCGGCGGGGCCATCTTCCTTCCATGGTCGGCCGTTCCTGCGGATCGGTATGACGGCTGTGGCGCGGCGCTCGACGATGGCCGTGTGGCAGCGTCGCGTGTCATAGGCGCCGTCGCCGGTCACGGTGCCGATCTCCTCATCCTCGGGGATCTGGTCCAGCAGCTCGGGCAGGACAGGGCTGTCGCCGTCGCGGCTGGGGGTGAATTCGACGGCGCGGATGTCGGACGTGGTCCCATCCATGGCCAGATGCACCTTGCGCCATTGGCGCCGGCCCTGCGCCCCATGCTTGCGGACCTGCCATTCCCGTTCGGCAGGCTTACGCATTCGGGGCTGGAACGATCCACTGGATCGTTCCCGATTGCCCCTCATCACTGGCGCCACGGTCCTGCCTCACCCAAGGAACTTGATCCCGGTGCTGTCGACCAGCAGGTTCAGCGGGCCGGCGGCGCAGCGGTACGGGATGTGGACAGCCAAGGACGTCTGCCGCCGGCAGAGGGTGGAATAGTCCGGAACCGGCCAATCCAGCCCGGCCAGGCGCAGGAGGCTGGCCACCATCCCGGCGGTCTGCCTCAGCGGCAGCCGGAACCAGGGCTCCGCCCGTTCAGGGCTGAAAACGGTCCTCAGGACCGTTTTCCGGGCGCCCTTCACCCTTGATCGACAGGCAGAACTGGATCGCCGCATCCGAGAACAGCGGCGGCCGCCCAGGCCTGCCCTCAGGTGGCGCGAGCCAGGCCATCTCCCTGTCCAGCCAGATCAGCAGCGACCCGCGCCTCCGGAGCGCCTGGTTGTAGGTGGACCAGTTCGTCGTGCGATGGCGGGGGCGTGCAGGCTTCGTCATGCTACCCGTCTAACGCCATGGAGCCGTGACGTGAATCCTTCCGGGCGGAAGTTCTGCAACAATGCCCCTTCCGGTCAAGAACAGCTATTCGCTCTCGCCCGGCGCTGAGAGGCTGGCGAGGATCCGGCCGTGAAGCCGCTCGATGTCCTCGGGCTCCTTCAGGTCAAGCAGCTTCAGTTCGGGCATGGTTTCACGCAGTTCGGTCCGCGAGATCAGGCGCATGGACCAATCTGGAAACAGCCTTTGTTCGAGCTTTGTCAGCCCAAAGGCAACGATCTGCGAATGCCGCGGATCCTTCGAGATCTGCGCGAACAGTTCGTTGCAGGTGGCTCGCGGCCCCTCGATCGTCTGGACGAAGTGAAAGCCGTTGTAGAGCAGGATCCCCGTGATGCCGAGCCGCGGGTTTCGCACCCGGCTCGCCTGCAAGATGCGGAGGATGCCTGCCGCCGGATCGGCGAGGCCGAGGCGGCTTCTGTAGGTCAATGATACCAGGTCGCTGATCATAAGCTCATGCTCCACCCAGTACTGTGCTGCGGCAAGCGTCTATTTCGAGTAGGGTCGTGGAGCAAATGCAGGATAGCTCTCGTCGGCAGACGAATGCCTGACCGCCACGATGCACGACCGGACGGACCCTGTTCAGCATGGCATTGTTGCAGAACTTCCGCCCGGAAGGATTCACGTCACGGCTCCATGGCGTTAGACGGGTAGCATGACGAAGCCTGCACGCCCCCGCCATCGCACGACGAACTGGTCCACCTACAACCAGGCGCTCCGGAGGCGCGGGTCGCTGCTGATCTGGCTGGACAGGGAGATGGCCTGGCTCGCGCCACCTGAGGGCAGGCCTGGGCGGCCGCCGCTGTTCTCGGATGCGGCGATCCAGTTCTGCCTGTCGATCAAGGGTGAAGGGCGCCCGGAAAACGGTCCTGAGGACCGTTTTCAGCCCTGAACGGGCGGAGCCCTGGTTCCGGCTGCCGCTGAGGCAGACCGCCGGGATGGTGGCCAGCCTCCTGCGCCTGGCCGGGCTGGATTGGCCGGTTCCGGACTATTCCACCCTCTGCCGGCGGCAGACGTCCTTGGCTGTCCACATCCCGTACCGCTGCGCCGCCGGCCCGCTGAACCTGCTGGTCGACAGCACCGGGATCAAGTTCCTTGGGTGAGGCAGGACCGTGGCGCCAGTGATGAGGGGCAATCGGGAACGATCCAGTGGATCGTTCCAGCCCCGAATGCGTAAGCCTGCCGAACGGGAATGGCAGGTCCGCAAGCATGGGGCGCAGGGCCGGCGCCAATGGCGCAAGGTGCATCTGGCCATGGATGGGACCACGTCCGACATCCGCGCCGTCGAATTCACCCCCAGCCGCGACGGCGACAGCCCTGTCCTGCCCGAGCTGCTGGACCAGATCCCCGAGGATGAGGAGATCGGCACCGTGACCGGCGACGGCGCCTATGACACGCGACGCTGCCACACGGCCATCGTCGAGCGCCGCGCCACAGCCGTCATACCGATCCGCAGGAACGGCCGACCATGGAAGGAAGATGGCCCCGCCGCCCGGGCCGGAAACGAGACCCTGCGCGCCACCCGTCACTATGGCCGGGCGTTCTGGAAGCGATGGACGGGCTACCACGCCCGCAGCCGGATCGAGGCGAAGATGCCCTCGCCGGTTCGCTCGAACCGGTGGCGCTCACCGGCTCGGCTCAAGGCCTTAGGTGAACGCATCATGGCGTTCGCCACTGTCTCTCGGACCAATGGCGTTCCAATGGCTCACCCCCGACCGTCAGACCGCCGAGATCCACATCCGCGTCGCTCTCATGAACCGCTTCAACGCCCTCGGCACCGCCGAGATCGTCCGCGTCGACTGACGTCCCGGGGGGAAAGGGGAAGTCACGCCTCAAGGCGGCTTTCTGCAACAACGCCTCGCAGCATACGCCGCCCGCAGGGAAGGCCGACAGCCGGAACAAGGGCCCCGATCCTCTCATACCGGTTACGAACCCGATCGAACGCCTGAACAAGGAGGTGAAGCGGCGCGCCGACGTGGTCGGGATCTTCCCGAACGAGGCATCCATCATGCGCCTGATCGGCGCTGTGCTCTTCGAGCAGAACGACGAATGGCAGACCTCGAGCCGCTACATGATGGTCGAGGCCTTCGCCCGGATCGACACCGAGGAGATTGACCCCATTCTCAGCATAACCACGAAAGCCGCCTGATCATGCCCTCAGGCCATCCGGAAAAAATTGCACCAGCTTGACGGACGTGACCGTGCCTCGCAGGTCAGGGCGCCATCCACTGCGGGTTGACGCAAGCCAGATGGCCGTTCCATGCCCCGGGCGGCCCCGGTGGTTCGAGCTTAAGGTCAACCGAGTGATCTTCATCCAGCGTCAGCGCGGGCGATGAGCATGGCGCAGCGTCCCCCTCCGGCCGCCCTCGCTGTCCGTGCGGGAGACAATTCGCCAAGGCGCCCCGCGGCCTGAACCGCGGGCCGGCCCTCAAACCCGCCTAAGCTCACCTTCCCGAAGCATCCTTGGGGGAGATGGGCCGTCGGCCGATCGGGGGCAGACAGCCCCCGCTGCCGGACGCGAGGCGAGGGAGCGCTCACCGATACCAGCGGATCCCCGCTGACCACCACATCAGGCCCGGGACGGCCACCGCCGTCAGCATCCGCCGCCGGTCGAGCTGTAGAAGGCGATCGGGCAATCCAGGCCAGTCCGAACACGCCGAAGAGCAACCCGCCCGCTGGCCGCCGCGCCTCGGCCCCGCGTCCCCGGCACACGCGGAAGCCGGTGACGATGGCAGTTCCACAATGCGGGCACTGCATGTTGGCGTACATTTGTCTGAACCAGCCTCCCAACGGATCAAGCCAGTTCGCTCAATCGAAACTGCTCTCGTCCAGTCGACCAAGCCGCTCCACCCATCGAAACAAACCGGGATGATAAAATGCAAGGGCGCGCGGATTGTTTTTGAGGGCCGTTTGATGTTCAATCTGCCACCGGGTGATTGATGGTGCCAACATGAGATCGAGCGATTGGTCGTTGCCGCGAGGCCGTGTCTTCATTCTTGCTGTTGTCCCGATGGCTGCGTTGTGTCTCGGTCTGGCGGCACGTGCCGACGATGACGTGGGAACGCTGACGCCTGAGAAGGCCGAGCGCTCCTTCAAGGCCGAGCCCGCCTATTCCCCCTATGCGGGGCGCGCCTTTCCGATGCGGCCGCTCTTCGGCGACACGCATCTGCACACGGCGGCGTCCTTCGATGCCGGAACCTTCGGCGCCCGGATCACTCCGAGGTACGCCTACCGGCTGGCGCGGGGCGAGGAGATCACCTCGTCCAGCGGTCAGCCGGTGAAGCTCTCGCGACCGCTCGACTTCCTGGTGGTGGCTGACCATTCCGACAACATGGGCATGTTCCCAGACCTCTACGCGGGAAAGCCGGAAGTCCTTGCCGACCCGCAGGCACGTACCTGGTACGACATGATCATGGCAGGACAGGGCGGCACCGCTGCGCTGGAGATCATCAAGGCCTTTGGCGCGGGGGCCCTTCCAAAGTCGATGATCTACGGACCCGACACGCGCCCCTACAAGCTGGCCTGGCAGGATACGATCGCCGCTTCCGAGGAATACAACGACCCTGGCCGCTTCACGGCCTTCATCGGCTATGAATGGACCTCGAACACGGGCGGCAACAACCTGCACCGCAACGTGATCTTCCGCGATGGCGGCGACAAGGCGGGTCAGGTCGTGCCCTATACCACGATGGCGCCGCTCGGCAGCGACAATCCGCGCGATCTCTGGACGTGGATGCAGGCCTACGAGGACAAGACGGGCGGCGACGTCCTGGCCATCGCGCACAACGGCAACCTGTCGAACGGGCGGATGTTTCCGCTGATCGAGTCCTTCACGGGCCGCCCGGTCGATCAGGAGTACGTCGAGACGCGCGCGAGGTGGGAGCGGCTCTACGAGGCGACCCAGACCAAGGGAGACGGCGAGACACATCCGCTTCTGTCCCCGAACGACGAGTTCGCGAACTTCGAGCGGTGGGATTTCGGCAACCTCGACGCCTCGGTACGCAAGACGCCCGACATGCTGGAGTTCGAGTACGCGCGTTCGGCCTTGCGCAACGGGCTGAAGCTCGAGGCCGACCTGGGCACGAACCCCTACAAGTTCGGGATGATCGGCAGCACCGATGCCCATACCGGGCTGGCCGCCGTGGAAGAGGACAACTTCTTTGGCAAGACCACCCCGCAGGAGCCGAGCCCGCATCGCCTGAGTGCAACCTTCGTCGACAACCCGCAAACCCGGATCAAGGTGATGGACTGGCAGGTGAGCGCCTCGGGCTATGCCGCCGTCTGGGCGACCGAGAACACCCGCGAGGCGATCTGGGACGCGATGCAGCGCAAGGAAACCTATGGGACGACCGGGTCGCGCATGGCCGTGCGGTTCTTCGGCGGCTGGGATTTCGATCCGGCGGACGCCACCAGCCGCAACCCGGGCGCCATCGGTTATTCCAAGGGCGTTCCGATGGGCGGCGACCTGACGGCGGCGCCCGACGGCAAGGTTCCGACCTTCCTCGTGGCGGCGCTCAAGGACCCTCTCGGCGGCAACCTCGACCGCTACCAGATCGTGAAGGGCTGGCTCGACGATCAGGGCCAGACGCACGAACAGGTGCATGACGTGGCCTGGAGCGACGACCGGACGCCCGGTGCCGATGGCAAGTTGCCCCCGGTCGGCAGTACCGTGGATGTCGCGAACGCGACCTGGACGAACACCATCGGCGCGCCCGAACTGATTGCCGTGTGGAAGGATCCGGATTTCGATCCCGACCAGCGCGCCTTCTACTACGGCCGGGTGATCGAGATCCCCACGCCGCGCTGGACCGCCTATGACGCGAAGCGGTTCGCCACAAAGCCTCTGGACGGATCGGAGATGACCGTGACCGAACGCGCTTACACTTCGCCGATCTGGTACACGCCCTGAGCATGGGCGAAGGTTCGCCAGCGAGGCATCCGCCCGGTTCGCGGACGCTTCAGACATGGGGCGACGCGGCCCTGCCGAAGCGGCTGATGCGGGAGCCGCTGCTGCATTTCCTGGTGCTGGCGCTGGCGGTGTTCGCATTCCACCGCCTGGTTGCGTCCCCTGCCGAGGACGTGGGGGGGAGGATCGTCGTCTCCGCCCACAAGATCGAGCAGATGGAAGCGATCTTTACCCGGACCCGGATGCGCCCGCCGACGGCGGAGGAGCTGAAGCTGTTGATCGACGATCACGTCGCGGAGGAACTCTTCGTGCGGGAGGCGGTGACGCTCGGCCTCGATCAGGACGACACGGTGATCCGCCGCCGCCTGAGGCAGAAGATGGAATTCCTGATCGCTGCCGAGGTGGAGGCGCAGGCTCCCACGGATACCGAGTTGCAGGCCTACCTCGACGCGCATCCCGACGCCTTCGACACCGGCGCGATGGTCGGATTCGAGCAGGTCTTTCTCAGCCCACAGGCTCACGGCGACCGAATCGAAGCGGATGCGCAGGTGATGCTCGCGGCGTTGCAGGCCGATCCGGCTGCCGACCCCGCGGGGTTTGGCGATCCCACGCTGCTGCCTGCATTACTGCCGCCCTCGGACGCCGCCGGGATCGACGGCACCTTCGGTCCGGGCTTTGCGGCTGCGATGGCAGGGGCGGAACCCGGCGCTTGGGTCGGGCCGCTGACGTCGGCCTACGGGAAGCATCTCGTGCGCGTCACGGAACGGCAGGATGCCCGGCGGCCCCGGCTGGACGAAATCCACGCCATCGTCGCGCGGGAATGGACGAACGAACGGACCCGGAACGCCCTGCAGGAGCATCTGGGCGACCTCCTTGCCCGGCACGACGTCGTCATCGACCTTCCGCAACCGGCGGCTCCGCCATGAGGCGTCCTGGGGCCGTTGCCGTCATCGCGATCGCGCAGGCGCTCTGGTCGGCTCCGGCGCTGGCGCATGAGACCCGTCCCGCCTACCTCGACCTGCGCGAGGTCGTGCCGGGCAGGGTCGACGTGATGTGGAAGGTCCCGGCGCGGGGCGAACTTCGTCTGGCCATCCAGGCGAGACTTCCCGAAGCCTGCATCGCGGACGCTGAGCCGACGCGGGAGATCGTCGGAAGCGCCCATGTCGAACGCTGGTCGGCGGACTGCGTCGGCGGCCTGAAGGGCGGTCTCGTCTCGATCGACGGCCTCGAGGCGACGCTGACCGACGCCCTGGTGCGGATCGCGCATGCCGACGGGACGACCGAGGTCGCCCACCTGAAGCCCGATGCGCCCGCCTTCCGCATCGCGGGCGGGCAGACCCCGCTCAGGGTCGCCGCGACCTACTTCGGGCTCGGGGTCGAGCATATCCTTGCGGGCATCGACCACCTGCTGTTCGTACTGGCCCTGGTCCTGCTGATCCGGGGCATCCGGATGCTGATCAAGACCATCACCGCCTTCACCGTCGCGCACAGCCTGACACTGGCGGGCTCGACGCTCGGCTGGTTCAGCCTGCCGCAGGCTCCGGTCGAGGCGGCAATCGCCCTCAGCATCGCCTTCGTCGCCCGCGAGCTGCTCAAGACGCGGCCCGGCGAGCAGCGGCTGTCCGCGGCGTACCCCTGGCTCGTCGCGTTTTCGTTCGGCCTGCTTCACGGCTTCGGATTTGCCGGTGCGCTGAAGGAAACCGGCCTGCCGCAGACCGATGTGCCCCTTGCGCTTCTGGCCTTCAACCTGGGCGTCGAAGCAGGGCAACTGCTGTTCGTGGGAATGGTCATGTCGCTGGTCTGGATCGGCAGGAAGCTCCGGAGACTCGACGCCCTGCCGCTTCTTGATGCGGCGTCCTATGGTATCGGAACCGTGGCGACCTTCTGGTTCATCGAGCGGGTGGCGGCTTTCGAACTCCCCTGACCACGCCGGAAAGCCGGGGGTATCCGCGGGGACGTCCTCTCCGCGGCCTCGTTAATTTGAAACCGCTTGTGACAGCATCGGTTGGCGTGGCGCGTCCTGAACGATGCTGCACCTGCAAGCCGCTCAGCCGAAATCCGCTTGTTTAAGACAGTCCTCGGCCCTGTGCTGAAAATGCCTGTGCGAACTCCGAGTTGATACTCATTGGGATCGCGGAATGACTCGCTCCTCGTTCCTCGGGCATTGTTGCAGAACTTCCGCCCGGAAGGATTCACGTCACGACTCCATGGCGTTAGACGGGAAGCATGACGAAGCCTGCACGCCCCCGCCATCGCACGACGAACTGGTCCACCTACAACCAGGCGCTCCGGAGGCGCGGGTCGCTGCTGATCTGGCTGGACAGGGAGATGGCCTGGCTCGCGCCACCTGAGGGCAGGCCTGGGCGGCCGCCGCTGTTCTCGGATGCGGCGATCCAGTTCTGCCTGTCGATCAAGGGTGAAGGGCGCCCGGAAAACGGTCCTGAGGACCGTTTTCAGCCCTGAACGGGCGGAGCCCTGGTTCCGGCTGCCGCTGAGGCAGACCGCCGGGATGGTGGCCAGCCTCCTGCGCCTGGCCGGGCTGGATTGGCCGGTTCCGGACTATTCCACCCTCTGCCGGCGGCAGACGTCCTTGGCTGTCCACATCCCGTACCGCTGCGCCGCCGGCCCGCTGAACCTGCTGGTCGACAGCACCGGGATCAAGTTCCTTGGGTGAGGCAGGACCGTGGCGCCAGTGATGAGGGGCAATCGGGAACGATCCAGTGGATCGTTCCAGCCCCGAATGCGTAAGCCTGCCGAACGGGAATGGCAGGTCCGCAAGCATGGGGCGCAGGGCCGGCGCCAATGGCGCAAGGTGCATCTGGCCATGGATGGGACCACGTCCGACATCCGCGCCGTCGAATTCACCCCCAGCCGCGACGGCGACAGCCCTGTCCTGCCCGAGCTGCTGGACCAGATCCCCGAGGATGAGGAGATCGGCACCGTGACCGGCGACGGCGCCTATGACACGCGACGCTGCCACACGGCCATCGTCGAGCGCCGCGCCACAGCCGTCATACCGATCCGCAGGAACGGCCGACCATGGAAGGAAGATGGCCCCGCCGCCCGGGCCGGAAACGAGACCCTGCGCGCCACCCGTCACTATGGCCGGGCGTTCTGGAAGCGATGGACGGGCTACCACGCCCGCAGCCGGATCGAGGCGAAGATGCCCTCGCCGGTTCGCTCGAACCGGTGGCGCTCACCGGCTCGGCTCAAGGCCTTAGGTGAACGCATCATGGCGTTCGCCACTGTCTCTCGGACCAATGGCGTTCCAATGGCTCACCCCCGACCGTCAGACCGCCGAGATCCACATCCGCGTCGCTCTCATGAACCGCTTCAACGCCCTCGGCACCGCCGAGATCGTCCGCGTCGACTGACGTCCCGGGGGGAAAGGGGAAGTCACGCCTCAAGGCGGCTTTCTGCAACAACGCCGACCGAAGCCTTGATCGTGGTGGTAAGAATGCCTACCATTCCATCATGCGCGTGGAGGAGCCCATGCCGAACGTCGAGAAGCTCAGCGTTGCCCTTACGCCGGAACTGGCGGCGGCCCTGCGGGGTGCGGTGGAAACCGGGGAATATGCGTCCGTCAGCGAAGTGATGCGGGAAGCACTGCGCGACTGGCGGCAACGCCGGCTTCAGCGCAGCGCAGCCATCGAGGAGTTGCGCCGCCAGTGGGATTACGGGCTTTCCAGCGGTGACGCTCTGGATGGTCCGGCGACCCTCGAGACCATTCGGACCCGGCTGGCGACGCGCGATCCCGGCTGATGGGCTATCGCATCCTGCCCGCCGCCGCGGCGGATCTGCAGGAAATCGCCGACTTCATTGCCCTCGACAGTCCGCAGGCGGCTCTTCGATGGCTCGACGGACTGGAGGAGCGTTTCGAACTCCTCGGCGACATGCCGGGCACGGGGGTTCAGCGCCCCGACCTCCGGCTGCTTCCGGTGGGGCGTTATCTGGTGCTTTACTGGGCAGTCGATGGCGACGCCGAGATCGTCCGCGTGCTGCACGGCGCGCGCCAGTGGCAGGACCTGATTGGCTGAGGTTCCGAGAAGAACTCGGGCTGAGGGTTAACCAGAATTGCACAAACGACCCGAATTCGTGAAAGGCTCCCAGCCCGCTCGGTTGCCGTGGCGCGCGAAGCGATGGGCGCTCACCTTGCTGCAAGATTAGGGCTAGACAATGAAGATGTCCGTCGCCGACAGCGTCGGTGCTCCTGCGGACGGAACCAGCAGCGCAACCTGCAGCCGGCCGCATGATCCGCTGCCATCCGGATCGAACCAGAGCACACCGCTGTCCGTCTCGTGGATGATGCGGTCGTCCGCATCGGCGGCACGTCCCGTGGTATTGGCGGCGAAGGCATGCGCATCCAGCGTTCCCGCGGGAAGCCCCGTGAAGAGGGCGCCGTCAAGCTCGATCACGTCGATGCCGCCTTCGAAGCCCTGGATGTAGTCGGCATGGCGCAGCCCAGGCGCAGCGCCGAAGACGAAGGTGTCGTTACCGCTGCCGCCCAGGAGCACGTCGTTGCCCTTGCCGCCAGAAAGCGTGTCGTTGCCGTCGCCGGCTTCCAGCGTGTCCGCCCCTTCACGCCCGTTCAGCAGGTCGGGGCTACCAATCGTCGTGATGCGGTTGTCGCAGGCGTTGCCGATGGCGCTCGCGCCGCCGTTGAACTTGTAGACGACGTTCAGGTTCTCGACGTTGGCGGCCAGGGTCCAGCCGCCGAAGGAACTGACCGTGTCGATGCCGCCGTCGTGGCGCTCCACGATCCGGGGCGGTCCGTCGAAGGCGTTGACATTGTAGAGGTCATCGTCCGCTCCACCGGCCAGCGTGGCCCCGCCTCTGCCTTGCAGCGTGTCGCGGCCGCTTCCCCCGTAGGCAACGCCCGAACTGCAGATGAGGGTGTCGTCGCCCGATCCGCCCCAGGCCGAGCCGGTGCCGCCGAGGGAGAGGCCATCGTTTCCCGCGCCACCTTCGAGCCTGTCGTCGCCGCCGCGTCCATCCAGCGAGTCGCTGCCCTTGCCTCCCCGGAGCAAGTCATTGCCGTTCGTCCCGCCGATGGTGTCGCCGGCATCGGTCCCGACAATGGCGGCCGACTCGAAGCCGATGATCCGGAACGAGGCCATCGTTCCGTCCGGAAGAGGGATGCTGTTGTAGGTCCACGTCGCGAGGAGGTCGATGTAGAGGCCGAAGCTCGCGGTCGCGCCCGCCCTCGGCCCGGAGAAGTCGAGGATCAGCCGGTCCGTGCCGGCGCCGCCGTCCAGGGTGCCGAAATCCGGGTAGCTGTTCCAGGCGAGCTGCTTGGCGGCGAACGTGTCGTCGCCTGCGCCAAGGGTCGCTTCGACACGCTCGACACTGTCGGCGATCAGAACCCCATCGACCCAGACGCGGCCTTCCTCGGCCACCACCTGCAAGCTTCTCGTCTCTTCTGCGAGCACCAGGCTGAGCCGATCGGTCCCGGCGCCGCCCCGTCCGCGGTCTTGCACGCTGTCGACCCGCAACCAGTCCTCGCCGTCACCACCGGACAGCGTGTCGGCGCCTGTCCCGCCAAGGATCGTGTCGTCGCCTGCACCTCCAGACAGCCAGTCGGCACCCTCGAGGCCGTCGAGCAGGTCGTTCCCGTCGCGGCCGTACATCCCGTCGTCGGAGGTGGTGCCGGTCAGGGTATCGTTGTCTGAAGTGCCCTCGACGATGGTCGAGACGGACACTCGTCCGGGCAGGGGCGGGACAATCTCGAGGGGGGAGTGCAAGCGGTTGCCAGGGCCGGATCCGGACATGAACAACGGGAGCCGAGACAGGAACGAAATCATGGCAACCTCACAGAACCTTGGAAATGACTGCAGTATGATCCCGTGCAAGACCCAACTCAACGTTCGGCAGGATCAGCCGGATGGGGGGAATTTCTCCGATGCTTCGTCGAGAGTAGAAGGGCCTTAGCCGTCTCGGCCCGCTCCTGAACCTCTTCTTCCAGTCCTGCGTCGACGCGAACTTGCAGGAGCTGCCTGAGCACAATCCGGCGCTGAAGCTCCGGGTTCTCCTTTGCATGGACGAGTTCGCCGCCGTCGGCGAGTTGCCCGCCTTCAAGCGCGACATCGGGTATTTCGCAGGCTACGGGCTGAAGGTGCTGACCATCGTCCAGACCCCGGCGCAACTGGCCGATATCTACGGGTCGGACGGCGCCGACGCCTATATGGACAATGCTGGGATCACGGTGGTCTTCACGCCGAAGGGGCTGAAGGAGGCGCGGAACCTCTCTGAGCGCTTTGGCACCTTTGGTGCCGAGGCTGTCTCGACCTCGCGCTCGAAGCTGCTGACCAGCCGCAACCCGCCGACGATCAGCACGAGCGAGTAGAAGCGCTCGCTGATGATGCCGCACGCACTGCTGCAACTCGACCAGGCCAAGGCGATCAGCCTTGCCGCCGGTCACCCGCCGATCCGGGCGAAGAAGATCCGCTTCTACGCGGAGGAAGCCTTCCTCGATCGGAGCCGCATTCCTCCGCCCGGGCTCCCTCCCCTGCGCGCTGACGCCACCGCCGACGACGTCCGAAGCTTGCGCGACGAGAACCGACGGATGCGCGAGGACCTCTCCGCGCTCGAGGCCGAGGTGCGCCGGATCGCAGCGCTGAAGCTGGCGCAGGCCGAAAACGTGGCCGCCGGCCAGCCGGCCGAGGTGCCGATGACCGACGAGGAAATCGCTGAACCTTCGACCATCTCCTTCGACCGCCTGGCGCTCGCCGGCGACGACGTGCGGGCGAAGATCCGGAGCCTCGCTGCCGCCGGCACCATCGGCACGAAGGAAGGGGTGGCCGCGATCCTCGGCGAGATGGGCGTGGCGGTGTCCGAGGAGCAGAACTCGGCAAAGCCGAAGCGGGCGCCGAAGAAGGAGGAAGAAGGAGAAGGTGCGACATGGCTGAGATCCCCGACCGCCGGCCCCCTGCCCCAGTCGAGAAGTCCCGCGCCGACGGCGTGCCCGGCATCGCCGAACCGCTCGATGCGCCGCCCCGCGAGAGCCCGGACCGCTTCGCCGCCCCCGCCTCCTTCGCCGACCGCTTCCTGATCACGAAGGCAAAGGACCGGCAGGAGCTCTACCGCAGCCACGACGCCGGCCTGCCCGCCATCGTCGACACCAGCAACCGGCTGGTGACACGAGCCGCCGACCGCGCCACGGCTATAGACATGATCGACCTTGCCGCACATCGCGGCTGGCAGAGCCTGCGGGTGAAGGGCCCCGAGGACTTCCGCCGCGAGATGTGGATCGAGGCCAGCGCCCGCGGCATCCGAACCGAAGGCTACCGCCCCGCCGACCGCGACAGCGACAGCGAAGAAGCGTGGCGGCGCACCGAAATCATCGCCGAACGCACCGGCACCGGTTTCCCCGGTCCGCGCGGCGTGCGCGGCCCGGTGGAGGGACGCGACCGGGCCGCGGACCAGGACATGCCGGAGGCCGAGCTTTCGCGAGCGCTGCAGGCCGAAATCGGGCGGCTGAGGGCGGAGGGCCATTCAAAGGCGCAGATCAGCGAGAGCAGTCTAGGCTCCAGACTCATTGATTATCAGAGCCAGAACAGGACGATGGCTGCGAGTGCGATAGCGGAGAAGAAGGTGTCCGGGCAGCGGTCGTATCGGGTAGCGATCCGTCGCCAGTCCTTGAGTCGCCCGAACATGATCTCGATGCGGTTGCGCCGCTTGTAACGCCTCTTGTCGTATCTCACATCGGTCTTGCGCGATTTCCGGCCCGGAAGGGGCATTGTTGCAGAACTTCCGCCCGGAAGGATTCACGTCACGACTCCATGGCGTTAGACGGGAAGCATGACGAAGCCTGCACGCCCCCGCCATCGCACGACGAACTGGCCACCTACAACCAGGCGCTCCGGAGGCGCGGGTCGCTGCTGATCTGGCTGGACAGGGAGATGGCCTGGCTCGCGCCACCTGAGGGCAGGCCTGGGCGGCCGCCGCTGTTCTCGGATGCGGCGATCCAGTTCTGCCTGTCGATCAAGGGTGAAGGGCGCCCGGAAAACGGTCCTGAGGACCGTTTTCAGCCCTGAACGGGCGGAGCCCTGGTTCCGGCTGCCGCTGAGGCAGACCGCCGGGATGGTGGCCAGCCTCCTGCGCCTGGCCGGGCTGGATTGGCCGGTTCCGGACTATTCCACCCTCTGCCGGCGGCAGACGTCCTTGGCTGTCCACATCCCGTACCGCTGCGCCGCCGGCCCGCTGAACCTGCTGGTCGACAGCACCGGGATCAAGTTCCTTGGGTGAGGCAGGACCGTGGCGCCAGTGATGAGGGGCAATCGGGAACGATCCAGTGGATCGTTCCAGCCCCGAATGCGTAAGCCTGCCGAACGGGAATGGCAGGTCCGCAAGCATGGGGCGCAGGGCCGGCGCCAATGGCGCAAGGTGCATCTGGCCATGGATGGGACCACGTCCGACATCCGCGCCGTCGAATTCACCCCCAGCCGCGACGGCGACAGCCCTGTCCTGCCCGAGCTGCTGGACCAGATCCCCGAGGATGAGGAGATCGGCACCGTGACCGGCGACGGCGCCTATGACACGCGACGCTGCCACACGGCCATCGTCGAGCGCCGCGCCACAGCCGTCATACCGATCCGCAGGAACGGCCGACCATGGAAGGAAGATGGCCCCGCCGCCCGGGCCGGAAACGAGACCCTGCGCGCCACCCGTCACTATGGCCGGGCGTTCTGGAAGCGATGGACGGGCTACCACGCCCGCAGCCGGATCGAGGCGAAGATGCCCTCGCCGGTTCGCTCGAACCGGTGGCGCTCACCGGCTCGGCTCAAGGCCTTAGGTGAACGCATCATGGCGTTCGCCACTGTCTCTCGGACCAATGGCGTTCCAATGGCTCACCCCCGACCGTCAGACCGCCGAGATCCACATCCGCGTCGCTCTCATGAACCGCTTCAACGCCCTCGACACCGCCGAGATCGTCCGCGTCGCCTGACGTCCCGGGGGGAAAGGGGAAGTCACGCCTCAAGGCGGCTTTCTGCAACAACGCCCCCGGGATGCAGACCTTCATCCCTTTGTCTTTCAACGCTTCTCGCAGCCAGTCCGCATCGTAGCCCCTGTCTGCCAGCAACCAGTCCGCCTTCGGCAGGCTGCCCGGCAGCGCTGCCGCGCCGGTGTAGTCGCTGACCTGTCCAGCGGACATGAAGAACCCGATCGGCCGCCCCTTCGCATTGGCGACGGCGTGCAACTTGGTGTTCATGCTCCCCTTGGTGCGCCCGATCTGACGTGCGCGCCCCCCTTTATGGATGGCCCGCCCCTCCCGCCGCCCTCTGCAGGATGGCGGTGTTGAATGAAGGAAGGAGTGAGCCATGAGCATTGTGATCCTGGGGATCGATCTGGGCAAGAACAGCTGCAGCGTGGTTGGACTGGATGCCAACGGCAAGGTCGTCGTGAGACGGCGGATGCGCCGTGATGGGGTGATCACCTTCGCCTCACGGTTGACACCTTGCATTATGGCGATGGAAGCGTGCTGCGGGGCGCACCACATGGGTCGTGCGCTGGCCGCGCTGGGGCACGAGATCCGGTTGATGTCGCCGGAATATGTTCGCCCCTACGTCAAGGCACAGAAGAACGATGACCGGGACGCCGAGGCGATTGCGGAAGCGGCCACCCGTCCGACCATGCGCTTTGTCGAACTCAAGAGCGAGAAGCAGCTTGACGTTCAGACGCTGCACCGGGTGCGCGATCGTCTGGTCGGGGAGCGAACCTCCCTGACCAACCAGATCCGCAGCCTGCTGCTGGAGCGCGGGCACGTCGTGGCGCAGGGTCACGGGCGGTTGCGGCTCTTGCTGCGCGATCTTCTGGATGATGGCGCCGACGCCCTGAGCCCACGCATGGCGTTCCTGCTTGGAGACATGCGCGCGCGTCGGGAAGAACTGGGACCGTCGCATCGCCGCCTTCGACGCCGAGTTTGTAGCCATGGTCCGAAGTGATGACAGGGCACGACGGCTGACGAGCATTCCGGGCATTGGAGTGCTCAATGCGACCGCGCTGGCGGCCGCGGTTGGCAACGCTGCCACCTTCGGCAAGGGCCGAGATCTAGCGGCCTGGCTGGGTCTCGTGCCTCGTCAGGCCACGACCGGCGGCAGGCCAAGGCTCCTCGGGATCACGAAGCGGGGCAGTCGCTATCTCCGCAAGATGCTGATCCAGGGCGCGCGTTCCGCCATGCCGACACTGGCGAGGACAAACACCGCCGTGGGTGTCTGGTTGCGCGGGCTGCTGTCACGTTCTCATCCCAATGTCGCCGTCGTCGCGCTTGCGGCCAAGATGGCCCGAACTGTCTGGGCGCTCCTGCGCCACGAACGGATCTACGACCCTGTGCCGTTGGCGGCGGGCTGACGAAACACGCGTCCGAGTCCTCGGACGGACACGACAAGCTGCGAGTGGTGAGAGGAAGATGGCCTGACAGTTGAACGGCGTCTCGAAAGCCTCCGGTCAAAAATGGTCTCCGAGACCGGCCCCTTTATGAGGATCGGGACGCGCGGATCTCCATCTTGGCAGCGGCTCTGGCGCCGACATGCCGTACGTTTGTGCAGACTGATCACGCTGTCACCCAATCGGCGCTTGCACCGGGGCGGGCCATACGTTGGCAGCGGCAGGCTGGAGGCCGTGCGATGCGCCTTCAGGCAGGTCGCGTCGATCATGATCGTCCTTGTGCTCGGCTCTCTCGGCCGCCAGGCCCATCATGATCCGGGCGAAGACTCCGTTCTCGCTCCAACGCTTCCAGCGATTGTAGAGGGTCTTCGCCGGCCCATACTCCCTGGGCGCGTCGCACCACCGCAAGCCATTGCGATTGATGAAGATCATGCCGCTCAACACACGCCGGTCGTCGACACGGGGCTTGCCATGGCTCCTGGGAAGGAACGGCTTCAGGCGCTCCATTTGCGCCTCGGACAGCCAGTAGAGGTTGCTCATCGGTCAGGTCTCCTTGCGAGGCCTGAATCACGCGATCCGCCCAAAGCAAATGGGTCTGGAGCCTAGCAAGACCGCCTACCTTTCCGACTTCATTATCAGGAACGATGGACAGAACGATGTGCGCCTGAGAGGCGTTGTCGATAGGTTCTTGAAATTGATTTTCACCATCTCGGTCCACACGCCGATCACTGATGAAGCGGGTATGTATGCCGCGGTGTCAGCTGCGAGCAAATCCGCGTGCTTATCACGGAAGGTAGGCGCAGCCATATACTCTGCGACCGGGGAGCTATTGAGTGTCGGCTGGAACGACGTCCCTAGAGCGCGGGACGGACTATATTCGGCGAACAATGGCGACGGGCGTCCCCCTGGATTTCGGTCTGTAGCATGACGAGACTCTGGCCGACCTAATCCTTGCTGGTTCAGCATTTGCACATCTGCCCCATGAACGTTGACGGGGCACCTCGAAAAATTGCGACTGACCCTGCCGGGTGGCATACCGGTCGCGCGATTTCTGGTGGGGGAGGGGCATGGCGCAGATGGGGTTCTTCGATCGTCGGATCGGTATGCAAGCCTCGATGCGAAACGGGATCCGCTGCTCGAGATCGACGCGCTCATGCCGTGGGAGGAGTTCCGGCCCCTGCTGACGTCGGTCTGGCGCAAGCCGCCGGGGGACCGGAAGTCCCGGGCCGGCCGCAAGGCCTGGGACGTCGTGACCATGTTCAAGACGCTGGTGCTGAGCGCGCTCTACAACCTCTCGGACGACCAGATCGAGTTCCAGATCCGCGACCGGCTGTCCTTCATGCGCTTTCTCGGATTGCGGCTCGAGGACCGGGTTCCGGATGCGAAGACGGTCTGGCTCTACCGCGAGGGGTTGGGGAAGGCGGGCAAGGTCGAAGAGGTTGTAGCGCGTCAACCAGCATGTCCGTGACCGTCAACCACCTTGGCCGGTTTTGAGGCCGCCGGGCCGGCGTATCTGGAATTGTTTTTCGCTCAGCTTTCTCCATTGCTTTGGTTGTCGGTGAGGGTTGTCGCTGGCGGTCTGCTTAGGGTCTCCTTAGTGGAGGCGGCTGCGCGCTGGCGGAAGCTTTCGGCGTTCATCTCCAGGATGGCCCCGTGGTGGACGAGGCGGTCGATGGCGGCGACCGTCATGGCTTTATCTGGGAAGATCTGGTCCCAGCCGCTGAAGGGCTGGTTGGCGGCGATGGCGATGCTGCGGTATTCGTAGCGCCGGGCGATCAGCTCGAAGAGGGCACCTGTCTCGGCTTGATCCTTGTGAGCGTAGGTGATGTGGTCGAGAATGATCAGGTCGAACTTGTCGAGCTTGGCCAGCGCGGCTTCGAGGACCAGATCGCGGCGGGCGGCTTGAAGTCGCTGCACCAGATCGCTGGTGCGGGTGTAGAAGACGCGGTGTCCCGTCTCGATCAGGGCATGGCCGATCGCGCAGAGGACGTGCGTCTTGCCCGTGCCGGAATTGCCGATGGCGATCAGGTTGCCGCCGCCCTCCAGCCAGTCGCCGGCCGCGAGAGCCTCGACCCGGGCGCGCGGCAGGGTCGGCAGCGCCTTGAAGTCAAAGGTCGCCAGCGTCTTGCCGGCTGGAAGCTGTGCCTCGTTCAGGTGACGCCGGATGCGGCGCATGTCGCGCTCGGCCAGCTCGTATTCCGCGAGGACGGCCAGAAAGCGGGCCGCCGGCCAGCCTTCGGTATCGGCGCGGGTGGCGGTCTCGGCCCAGAGTTTGTGGAAGCTCGGCAGGCGCAGCGTGGTCAGCATGCCTGGCAGCGTGTGGATGTCGATCTCGCGGGAGGTCATGCGCAGGCTCCCAGAAGGGCATCGAAGCTGTCGAGCGAGGGATGGGCGACGGCAACATCCCTCGGCAGCGCCGTTTGCTTCGGACTCAGGCGGAGCCTCAGCGGGTCAGGATCCGGCACCCGGCCGGCGGCAAGATCGTCTGCCAGGAGATGCGCCAGCTCCGCCTCGCAGGTCTGGTCGTGGGCGATGAACAGCAGGTCGACCATCCGGCGGCAGGCGTCGCGACGGGGCAGATCGCGCTGCAGCACCTTCCAGGCTGCGGCGTATTCGGTCCGCGGGAACAGGCTGTCGCGGTAGATCGAGTTCCACAGGGCTTGCGGTTTGCGCCGCAGGGCATGGATGACGTGGTGGTAGTTGATGACATGCACGCGATGGCCGTCGCCGCGGCCACGCGCCCTTGTGTGGCTGACGACCAGGGAGCTGCCGAGAAAGGCCTCGAGGCGATCGTCGTAGAGGTGGACCCGCAAACGCTGTCCGATCAGCTGCGACGGCGCGCTGTAGAAGATGCTCTTGACCAGGAAGCCGCTGGTGCGGGTGACCGGAACCACGGTCTCGGTGAAGTCAGTGGTGCGCCGGGGCGGCAGGGGCTTCAGATGCGCCTGTTCCGCCTGAATGGCGGCCGCCCGCTGCCGGTTGCGCCGTGCCACCGACATGTCGATGAAGCGCCGGTAGTCCTCGATGCAGGCGAAGTCGCGGCTGCCGCGCAGGATCAGCGCCTGTTCGATGGCCTTCTTCAGATGCCGGTTCTGAGATTCCACCGAGCCGTTCTCGTGAGCCTCGCCGCGGTTGTTGCGGCTGGCGTCCATGCCGTAATGGCCGACGAAGGCATCGTAGCGCTTGGTGATGTCCTCGCGCTGGTCGGCGGTCAGGTTGCGGAAAGCGGCCGAGAGGCTGTCGGTGCGGTGCTCCTTCGGCGCCCCGCCGAGCGACCAGAGTGCCCGGCTCGCAGGTTCTCGGCCAGAGCGGTGAAGCTCTCCCCGCCGAGAACCACGGCGACATGCTCCCAGCGGCTGTAGACCATGACGAAGTGGTAGAGCAGATGGGGGAACGGCTGGCCCGCGATCGTCACCTCCAGTTCCTCGGCATGTGTGAAGTCGGACTGGGCCATGCGGCCAGGTTCCGGCGTCTGGCGGAAGATGATGTCGCGCTCGGGTCCGTTCAGCGCCCGCCACTGTCGCACCCGCCGCTCCAGGATGCGCCGGATCCTATCATCGGGGAAGGCCAGCGGGTGCAGGCCCTGGAGGTGGCGCAGCAGGGTGATAGCCTGCAAGGCGCTGTCCCTCTCCAGCAAGGGAAGGATGTCGCCCTCCCAATAACCTTCGAGAGGATCGGTCACCGTGCGGCCGTGAACGATCTTGCGGTTCGAGGGCAGCGTCGGATCGGCCTTGAACCGTCGCGCTGTGCGCTCGCTGAACCCGGCGCGGGCGGCCGACGTGCGCTGACTGTGCTTCTGGAGGTCGGACATGTATAATCTCAATTGCTGGTCGGTGATGGGTTTGTAGGCCAACCCGGATCCTCCGTTTGACGGCAGAGGAACCCGGCTTACCAACCCGCAGCGACCAGCACCTTCCCCGAAATCACTCAGGCCGGTGGGGCTGCCCTCCAGACCGGCATGCCCGTCTTCCGTTCAGCCCCACCGGCCAAGGTGGCTGTCGCTCAACAAAGAGGTGTTTGCCCTGTTCGACGGCCACCTGGTTCGGCAGGGCCATATGGCGCGGGGCGGGCAAATCCTTGATGCGTCCATCGTGCCGGTGCCGCGCAACCATAACCGCCGGGAGGAGAACGAGGCGATCAAGGCTGGCGAGCTTCCGGACGGCTGGAAGGACAAGCTGGCGAAGATGGCGCAGAAGGACGTGGACGCCCGCTGGACGCAGAAAAACGGCAAGAGCCACTTCGGCTACAAGAACCACGTCAAAGCCGACCGCAAGCACAAGTTCGTCCGCCGCTGGCACGTGACCGACGCCGCCGTGCATGACAGTCAGGCCGTGGATGCGCTTCTGACAAGGGCCAACACGGCGAAGGACGTCTGGGCCGATGCCGCCTACCGCTCGGCCGAGATCGAGGGAAAGTTGCAGACTGCCGGCCTGCGGAGCCGGATCCACCGCAAAGGCCATCGCAACCGCCCGCTGAACGAGCGCGGCAAGCAGGGCAACCGGACGAAATCCAGCATCCGCGTCCGGGTCGAGCACATCTTCGGCGCGCAGGCCAACGACATGGGCGGCGTACTGGTGCGCACCATCGGGCTGGCGTGGGCGAAGGTGAAGATCGGCTTGAAGAACCTCGCCTACAACATGCGACGCCTCGGCCAGCTGCGGCGGTTGCACCCAAACCCGGTGTGACCATGGCTCCACGGGGCGCCTGGCTCCGTGGTCGGCTGCCGACCGGACCGCCCTGGCGGCACTCTCAACACCAAGCATTTTCGCGGACTGCCTCGACGGTCGCCTGAACTCCGCCGTCGTCTACCCGTTCCGCGCCGCGGGACCCTATTGATAGCGGTGCCCGACGGTTGCGCGTGAGCGCGAACAGCGGCTTCGCCAACGCGGCAGAGGCACGGCCTGAAGCTGCGAGACTCCTTTGCAGAGCGGGAGGTGCCGCTGCACCTCCCGCTCTGCTCCCCGCCCGATCCGACCATCCGCCGGTGCCGCGGCATCTTGCGTGGATAGGGGTCTGCATGACATCAGAAATCATGCCGATGCGGCAACGATCCTCAGCTGACCGGATGCTCCGAATGACTGGCCGGATGTTGTCGGATGCGTCGACCGGATCCGTCGGAATACGCATCCCCGGCACCGTCATCAGTCCCGGATGGTCTCATCCGCGCGCGCCACCTGCCGAGTCGGGACCTCAAGCCCCTCCAGTTGCCGTGGGACCAAAAAACGGCTGCGAACGAAGTCAAGGGAGCCTGACCGCAGCTATCTGCGGAAGCTCGCGCTGCTAACCAGCACTGCATCGGACGGTGAGGCCCGTCAGGGTCGAAGGCCCCGCAGCGCCTCGTCGACGGCCGAAACGAGCTGCAGTGTCGAAAAGGGCTTCGGCACCCAGCCTAGCGGACGAGCCGCCTGAGCGCGCTCGCGGGTTCCGGGGTCGTGATTGGCGGACATGAAGAGGGACCGTAGGCCGAAACGACGGCTGATCTCGACGGCCGCATGGATGCCGTCGCGGTTGCCTCGGATCCGGATGTCCATCAGGACCAGATCGGGTCTGTGAACCTCGGCCATATGGACCGCCTCGTCTGCGCTGGCGGCGATGCCGACGACTTCCAACCCCTCGTCTTCGAGCGCGGCCTCGATCTCGCAAGCGACCAGCCACTCGTCCTCGACCACGAGGATGCGGGCGGGCGGCTTCCGGCCAGCGGCCACGTCTTCCGCCGTCGTCGCCGCTTTGCTGGCGTCTTCCGGAGCCGAAGGCGGGGCGAAGCTGTAGAGGGTCATGGACGAGCCTCGTTGCCGCTATCGGTAAATCGCACGATCATGCGCGCCCCATTTTGGTTCTCAACTCGCAGCTCGGCGCCAAGCTGGCGACATAGGCCCCTCACGAGTCCCAGCCCCGAGGAGCGGCGCCCCGACCCGGCGCCGGGGGCGATACCGGGGCCGTCATCCTGCACGATCAGCGTGAACTCGTCGCCCTTTATATCCAGCACGATGCGAACCTCCCCTGCCCGACCGCGAAGCCCGTGCTTGACCGCGTTCGTCACCAGTTCGTTCAGGATCAGCGCCAGCGGGAAGGTGGCGTCACTGGTCAGCCGGCCCTCCGTCGCCGAAACCTCGAGGCGCACCTCCGGGCCGAGGGTGTCCGACAGGGTGCGTGCCAGAGCCTCCAGGAAGGCGGCGGACGAGACCATGGAAACTTGCTGCGTCTCGTACATCAGCGCCTGAGCCGCACCGACCGCAAGGAGGCGCTGGTTAGCCGCCTGAAGCACTTCCTTCACCTCCTCGGATCCGGTCTCGCGGATGGCGGCCGAAAAGAGCCCGACCATGAGCTGGATGTTGTTCTTCACCCGATGGTTGAGTTCGCGCAGCATGATCGTGTTGCGGTGCAGCGCCTCTTCCAGAAGCGACTGGCGCTGGCGGCGCGCATGCGCCTCCGCATTCAGCTGAGCCACCTCCTTCTTCAGCAGCGAGAAGCGGTCGGTCTCGGGGACCGTGCATCGTACCGCTATCAGAACCTGCCCGCCGGCCTCCCGCAGCCGCGCCCCCTGCACCCGCAGGCGCCGGGGCCTCCCCTCGGGCTGGCGGAACAGCAGCTGGCCTGCCACCGGGCTCGATGTTCCCGAGCAGCACCTCAGCCATGCCCGAAGCTCGTCGGACGGCGTCTCAAGAGAGGAGCCCAGATCCTCGCCGGTCCGGTCGCCGCCGACGAGGCGCAGGGCGGCAGCATTGGCGCGCATGATCCGGCCCTGCGGTGTCAGAAGGAAGACCGGCTCCTGGAGGAAATCCAGAAGCGACTGCTCGATCCCTGCCGGCATCACTCCTCCCGCCGGAAATACTCCCGCGCGTCAGGTTCGGGTGTCTCCTTCGGAGTGAAATAGACCACCACGCGGCAGCCGGCGTCGCCCGCTGCGATCGACTGCTCGATATCGACCCGCGCATAGCCGAGGTTCTCGGCTGCAATCGAGCCGAAGACGTTCGAGGTCATCATGCAGAGGGACGGTCGGCCCAGTACATGCTCGCGGAAGGGGCAGCGCCGGTTGCCGAATACGATGCGGTCTTCGCGCTCCTCGAGGATGTAGAAATCGCCCTCGATGCGCCGCTTCAGATCCACCAGCACCTCGCCGACCTGATCTCGGCTCAGCGTCTCGACCTGCAGCGCCCGGCGGTAGGCGCCATCGATATTCTCGCCCATCGCGCTGCCGACGATGCTGATGTAGCCCGAGGCCTCGTCGAGGCCGACGACCTTCTCAAGCGTTCCGGCCAGTTCCCGAAGCAGCGAACGCAGGAAGACCTCAGATTCGAGCGGTACGGCCAGATCGCGGATGCTGTCGGTCCTTGCGTCCATGGAAACCCTCCGGGTCTGCTGCAGGCCTCAACCCTGAATCAATATGATACCACCGGGAAGAACTTGCCAGCGGGGTGTTGCCGATGGGGCAGGCGAAGCGCCTGACAGGGGCTACGGCGTTCCTGCTGCATGGCCTTGGCCATGGTGATGCACGGCCCGTGTTGAAGATCGGCGTGATGTTCCCCCGTGACCGGCGTTGACTTCAAGCTCGGCGAGGATGCGGCGCTGAACTACGGCCTCCACTCTCTCCGCCACCGACCGAAATTCCATACCGCGCGCGATCTCGGCAACAGCGGCACGAAAGGCGCGGTCATCACGTCGATGGCTCTGATGGGGTTCTTGAGAGGTCGTCTGGTTTCCCCGATGGTGCCGCCTAAAGGATAGGGATTGGGCTGTCGGCCCAGCCAAGCGCAATGATCGCCACGTAGAGGCGGCACAACACACCTGAGATGCGGAAGCGGGGGCTTATCCGGACGAGCCCGCCCGAGACGCCTGTCTCAGTCGCCGCTGCGCACGAAGCCGCGGCAGTCCACTGTCCGGCCTTCCTGCGGCGCACAGCACGGATCGGCGTCACCGCGCAAGTTCAATTCTTCGCGCCACGGCCGCAGGGTCATCCTCACTCGACTTCCCCGCACGGGTAGCCGTCGGAGGGTCAGGCATTGTCCACTTGGCCGAAGCACAACGGTCCCCTGGAGCCTTCTGCAGCCGGCGGCCATGAAATGGCCAATAAGTTCACGTCGCGATCATGGAGCAGGCAAGGACGGCAGGTCCTGCTGTGATATCGAGATCAAATCGAGCGCGCCACGGATGGAAAGAGGGCGTGCGAGGCGGAAGCCCTGGGCAAAATCGGCGCCGGCTGCGCGAATGAAGGCAAGCTGGGCGGGCGTCTCGACCCCTTCCTGCACCACCGTCAGGTCCGCCGCATGGATGAGACCGTTGACCGCTGCGAAGAACCTGCCGTCCTCCGGCTCGGGGCAGGAATTGTTCAGGAAGGCACGATCGAGTTTCACGACATCCACCGGCAGGCGGCGCAGGCAGGCCAGCGACGAGAAGCCCGTGCCAAAGTCGTCAATGGCGATCCGGACCCCAAGCGCCCGGATCGAGACCAGAGCCTCGGAGACGGCCTCGTCGCTCAGGGATGTCTCGGTGATCTCGAGGCAAAGCGCCTGGGGCGGCAGGTCCGGCATCTGCCCGAGGATGTCGGCCAGACGCGCCGGGAATTCCGGTTTCGCCAGCTGCCTGGGCGACACATTCACATTGACCTTCAGATCAAGCCCGCGGCCGGCAGACCGGAACGCGATCACCTGCCGGATGGCACTGCGCAGCACCCAGTCGCCAAGCACATGGATATGGCCCAGCTTTTCGGCCATCGGAATGAAGATGCCGGGCTGAAGCGCACCGTAGCGCGGATGTTCCCAGCGCAGCAGCGCCTCGAAACCCACAAGCCTCTCCTTCTCGGGGGCCAGTGCGAAGATCGGCTGGTAGGCAAGGTGAAACTGGTCGCTCTCGAGCGCGTCGCGCAAGTCGTTGTCAAGCTCGACGAGCTGCGTTGTCTCTTCGTAGAGCGAGGACCGGAACAACTCGCCCCGGTTGCCGCCGTTCTTCTTGGCCGCATACATCGCAATGTCGGCCGCGCGCACCAGATCGAGGTCGCCGATACTGTCGGCAGTGGCAATCCCGATACTGGCCGAGATGTGGCACTTGCAGCCGGCGACTTCGAAGGGCTGCTCAAGCACCTGCCGCAGCCGCTCGGCCAGCTTCATCACCCCGCCTCTGTCCAGCCCGTGGCACAGCACCACGAACTCGTCGCCACCGAGCCGGACCACCAGATCCTCCGGACGCACACTCGCCACAAGGCTGTGCGCCACTTCGATCAGCAGCCCGTCGCCAACACCGTGGCCCATGGAATCGTTCACCGCCTTGAACCGGTCGAGGTCGATGAAGAGCAGGGCCACATCCGGCCCGCCGGTCAGCGCCGCGTCGGCCAGACGCTCCTGGAGAAAGCTGCGGTTCGCGAGGCCGGTCAGCGGGTCGTAGTGGCGCAGGCGGGCGAGTTCCGCCCGGGTGCGCTGCGCCATCTCGGCGGTGATCGCCTCGCCCAGTTCATGTGCGCAGCCCAGTTCGATCGAGGTCCAGGGAAGCGAGCGGCCCGTGACCGTCTCCTTCCAGGCGTCGAACGAGGCGCGCGGGCTCATCCGCTGGGTTAGCGGGTTCCAGGTCCCATGTTCGGCCGGGTTGCCGCCCCAGGTGATGGTCTGCAGGTGCTCGGGACGGAACCAGGCGATGAGGTCTCCGCCGCCCGAGGACAGCGGGAGCAGCAGGATGCCGCTTCCCGCCGCGGCCAGTTCCGACAGCTCGGGATAGCGCAGGGTGACATCGTCGATGGGCAGCACCTCTGGCGGCAGGGTGTGGCCCAGGATGTCCAGGGCCTTCTGCACCGCGTCGGCGGGTGGCGTCTGGCCGAACCGCAGCTCCTGCCCTGCCAGCCGAACGACCGCCCCGCTGGCCCCGACCAGGTCGAGGAGCAGCGGATCTGCCGCGACGATCGCCGCGGCCAGTGTCTCGCCGACGGAAAGCCGCTCGACCAGCGTCGAGAGCGTCGCCTGCCGGGCCAGCTTCTCGGCGGCATTCTCGACCTCGCCCAGCCGGCTCAGCAGCAGCGAGACCACCTGCCCGATCATGCCCGCCGCCGTTCGCCGCTCGGGGCCGGCGATCCGGGGGGTCATGTTGTGGCAGACCAGCATGCCCCACAGCCTCTCTCCGTCGGCCAGCCCGATGGTCAGGCTGGCGGCCGTGTGCGTGTTCTGCATGTATTCGCGGTGGATCGGCGAAACGCTGCGAAGCGAGCTGTGCGTCAGGTCGAGGGGTGTGCGACCGTCAAGCTCGGGATGGCCAAGCAGTGGCACCGGCTGGTAGCGCGAATCCGCGATCGAGCCCACCCTCTGGCGCAGGTAGAGCGCGCGCGCGATCTGCGGTATGTCCGACGCGGGGTAGCGCAGGCCGAGGTAGGGCTCGAGATCCTGCCTGCGCTGCTCGGCGATGACCTCGCCGTGGCCGTCCGGGCCGAAGCGATAGGCCATCACCCGATCGTAGCCCGTCACCTGCCGCAGCCCATGCACCGCAAGCTCGCACAATTCCACCTGTGTCGTCGCGCCCGAGAAAGTCTCGATTACCGAATGGGTGGCCCCGGGGGGCAGCGGGCAGGCCTCGTCGCGCTCCGGCTCGATGTCGAGGCACATGTAGTTGCCGGACTGGAAGGCATGGAGATGCAGCAGCCGCCCGTCCGCCCTGCGCAGGGACCCGATCGCCTCCAGCGTCTCGGAGCCGCGACGGCGGGCCTCGCGCAGCAGGATCTCGTTGACGCGCCCGATCACTGCGCCGATGGGCAGCCCGAGGACCGAGGCCGCAGGCAAGCCGAGGATCTCGTCCAGGTTTGCGCTGGCATGGGCGACGAGGCCGCTGTCGGCCCGCGCCGTGACGAGGGCGCCATGCGGCTGGATCGCGCCGGGCGTTGCGATGGGTTCCATCTCGCAGATCGAAGTGTCGAATGCGGCCGCCGGCGTCGTCATGATGATGCGTCCTTCCGCTCGCGGAAATCGGTGCCTATCCCTTTCGGACGAGCATTGCAAAGATCCTTCAGTCGGCGCGGGGCGGTCACGCCCGCCGCTCTGCCATGAAGGGAGTGAACCACTCGAGCAGCGCCGTGAAGGTGGCCACGGCTCCGGCCAGCACATCCGCCCTCTCGTCGGGATGCTCCGCGCCAAACCGCTCGAGCGCGCCCTTGAAGGTTCGCCAGAGCGTCGCCTCGGCATGGTAGGGGCCGCCGAAGAAGGCGGTTGCTTCCCCGATCTCGTCGCCGAGGCGCGCCCGAAGGTGGCGCAGGATGACCTTGCCGCCAAGCGCCGACCCTTCGAGCACATAGCGCGCGCCGAGCGCTTGGGCAAAGCTGGTCAGCGCCGGGCAACTCGCGGCGGGCGCGCGCTCAACGGTCCGCGCGTCGATGCAGAAGGCGTCGAGATCCTGGATCAGACGCCGCGAATGGCCTGGGTCCGGGTTGAAAGGCCCCAGTTCCGTCCAGCCGTCGAAGGCGGCCATCCGGCTTTCGAGCGGTTCGTAAAGCGCAAGATAATGCCCGAGCCAGGCGATGTAATTGGCCCGGTCCACGATGCTGTCGGGCAGGCCGAGGAGCACTTCAACCCGTTCGTGAAGCGCGGCCGTCTTCTGGCGGAGATCCTGCGCAAGGGGCAAGGGCGCCTCGGACAGGTCCGACCGCCGCCCGGTTTCCGGGTCCCGGCCAAGCGGGCACATCGCTGGCTCGCCGGCAGCTTCAACCTTGCCAGGCTTCCTGCGAAGAGGATGCGTCCGGTCCTGAGGCTGCGTCGTGGACGACATGTTCATGAGTATCTCTTGAGGACCATCGCGTTTAGCACTGCGAGAGGTCCCGGGCGCGTGCGCTTTCGTATGGTCGCTGACTTTCGAGAGTGCGCTCCCCTAGGCATCGATGACGAAGGCGACATAGACGAAGCCTCTCCAGGTCGCGACTTAGGTGAAATCGCTCACCCAGAGCATGTTCGGTGCGGGCACCCGGAACTGGCGGTGCGGCTTGCCGCGGATAATGCCTTGAATAGCCATGTCCCTCATCAGCCTTGCCACCGTGCAGCGGGCGACATCCAGCCCCTCGCGGCGGCGGGCGCGGTCTGACAGCCGGCACGGATCGCCCCGCTTGGCCAGATGTTCATAGTAGGTGGACGGCGCAATCGGCAGCATGCTGCAGATCGGATCGACCCCGTGCGCATCCCGATGCGCGTCAATGAAACCCACCATCACTTCGACCGGTGGTCGAGCATCTCAGGCAGCGCTGAAGCAGTGCCGCACTGCCGTCGATCATCGCAAAATACGCCGACGCCTTCCTGAGGACCTCGCTCGCCTGGTGCAACTCGCGGTTCTCCCGCTCGAGCGCCTTCATCTTCTCGGCCATATCGGTCGGGATGCCCGGGCGCCGGCCGCTGTCCACCTCGGCCTTCTTCACCCACTCGTTCAGGGTATGGGCCGAACAGCCGATCCTCGCCGCGATCGCCTGCCAGCGCGAGCCATGCTGGCCCTCGTTCTCAAGAACCAGCCGCACGGCACGTTCGCGCACTTCGGGGGAAAACTTGTTCGTGGTCTTGCCCATGATGCTCCACCTTACTCAGGAGTTGGAGCCTCCTGTCTTTGCAGAATCCGCTATGATGAAGGATGGTGCGGGCGGCATCCCGCGAGCCTCCGGGGCCATCGACGAAGCCCGTTTGCCGGCAAGGGAGCCGCCCGTTTCTTCGCATTCATCCTGAACAGTTGATTGGGGCTGTTGGCGCAGACCCCGCAGAACAGGAACAGGAGACATGATGGACCAGAACTACATCGGCGTCGATGTCGCCAAGGCGTGGCTCGACATCTACCATCCGGCTCGTGGTGCCAAGCGCATAGAAAACACACTGCCCAGTGTCCGCAGCTTCGCCCGGGCCGCGGCGCGCGAGGGTGTCTGGGTGATCTTCGAGGCCAGCGGCGGCTATGACCGGGTGCTGCGCGACGGCCTTGAGGCTGCCCAGGCCAGCTTCAGCCTGCGTCAACCCCCGTCAGGCCCGCGATTTTGCGTGAGCCATGGGGGTGATCGGCAAGACCGACCGTGTCGATGCCCGGATGCTCGCGACCTTTGGTCAAAGGTTGCAGCCACCGCAGACCCCGCCCGGCTCACCGACGCGGCAGGCACTTCTGGCGCAGATTACCCGGCGCCGTCAATTGGTTGAGATGCGAAAGCAGGAGGTGACCAGACTTCAGCAGACGACAGACTGCGAGGCCCGGTCCGACATCAGGAGCTTGATCCTGCTCCTCGAGCGGCGGATCGAAAAGGTCGAGACAAGGATCGCGGAGATCATTCAGTCTTCGCCCGAACTGGCCGAAACCGATCGCCCGCTGCAGTCGGTGCCCGGTGTCGGCACGATCGTCGCGGCCACTCTTCTGGCCGAGTTGCCTGAGATCGGCACAACAGATCGCCGAAGGATCGCAGCTCTCGCCGGCCTTGCGCCGATTGCCCGGGATAGCGGCCAACGCAACGGGAAACGTGTCATCGGTGGCGGAAGGGCCACCGTCAGGACCGCCCTCTATCTCGCTGCACTGCACGCGTCACGTCATTCGGCGACGTTCAAAGCGTTCCGAAAGAAGCTGCAGGATGCAGGAAAACCGGTGAAAACCGCTTTGACTGCGACGGCCAGGAAGCTGCTCAGCGAGCTCAACAGCATGATCTTGGGCGGAACCTGCTTTCGGGAGACTCAGCCAACCTGAATACAGTTGCCGGCAAACCCGGCGCGGTTCAGTCCCTCGACAGCAATTGAAAGGCCTTGGAAGCAATGATGTGCTTTCTGGATCAGCGCTCTTGACGACTTGTTAAAGCCTGCCCTGCACCGTCCTTGCCGTTCGTCACGAGGAGAAAGAGCCATGCATCTTCCCGCCGCAGCCCTTGTCATCACGTTTCTGCCAGCCGCGGCTGCCGCCGCGGATCTGATCGAATGCACGCGTGAAGGCAAGCCGGTGATCCGGATAAAATTGAATGGAGGAAACTTCGACGGCCACCAACTGGCCTGTATCGAGGGCGAGTTCGTCGCTGACATTGACACCGTGTGCGCCCAACGGGTGGTGGTCTCTATCCTATCCAACGGGACGCGCGAGCATCAGCAGGGTTGTTGATCGCTGGCAGGATTACGGCGACCATTCCGAAGGGGTGGTGCATCACTGGCTGACCAACACGGAGATCTATTTCTCCGGTGGTTGGATGGGAGACTGGTACACGGAGTCTTGGTCCTTCGTGGTGGATCGGCTTTCGGCGAAAGGCAATCTGAAGCTGGAAGAACGGGATGCCGGCACGTATCAGTGCGCGCGCGTCAAGACGCAGCTCTAGCGCAGGGTACCGCCGTGCTGTACAGTCTCCCGGACCGGATACTGGTCGCATTTCTTGCGATCCGGCTTATGATCAGCTGCGGTCCCGCGGGCGCGGACGGCAACGCCCAGGCTGTCGGGCCCTGCATTATGTCAGACCATTCTGGCAGCGTAATATTCGACGGCATCTGTACTGTTGCTCGATCAGGGCTCGCCAGAATCGCAAATGAAGACCGGTGCAATTTCGACACGTACGAGGTCCACTTGCCGACAGGCAAGACTCTCGATGTGCGCCGGGGAGATCAAAACGCAGGTTGCAGATCGGAAGTTAACGGCATCCCGGCACAATTTCTCGTCGTTGAACCTAACGGATATGTCACTGTCGCCTCGCGCTCAGGTGAAACCCTCCGCTTTTTCTCCGGGCAACGGGAGAGCGTGCCAAGCTATGACAATGACTTGCGCGGAATTGAATCCTGTGCAGGCCCGGAAAGCTATGGCGCCTTCCTGCAGACTTTGTATCAGGCGTATGCCGTAGACGCATCCGCTTCGAATGGATACCTCAGCAAAAAGCTCGATTCGGATGTTTTTTGGCCTTTCGGAGGAAGCTATCCGGTCGGCACCGCAACTGCCCGCAAGAATGACGACATTCTTCGCATCGGGATTCCGGTCAGGGCAACCTATTACGGTGTCCCGCTCTCCAGAATGATTTTCGAATTTGGACTCTCATACAATTACTCGAGCGAAACCTTCCTTTTCGATGCTTCCCGGTCAGAGATTAAAGCCAAGTTTGGTGCAGCTTTGGCGAATGAGGAGAAGAACCGCCAGGCACTCTATGGCGACAGCGGCTGGGCTTACGTACAAGACGGCGAACCGGGAGCATTCACGTGCGATTACAGCGACTGAGGCACCGCCCCGGATTTGTCCGGGAGCCAAAATTAGCACTCCCCGACACGACCCTCATACTCTTCTTCAATGTGCGGGGCAGCTCCCGCCAGCGGTCTGCGCTTGGGAAGGTATTCGGCAGAGACATTGCCGGTCATGCGGGGCGTCGGCCACCGACACCCGGCACCAGAGCTGACCCGCTCAGTCCCGCAGTCGTGGCGCATAAGGGCCATGTAGTCCGGCCTGAACAACGGGAAAGTGTTTGATTTACTGTGTGAACCCGCGTTTTCTGTCGCCATTGTCTGCAGGTTTTCATAGGCTCCCGACTCATTGATTGTCAGAGCCAGAACAGGACGATGGCTGCGAGTGCGATAGCGGAGAAGAAGGTGTCCGGGCATCGGTCGTATCGGCTAGCAACCCGTCGCCAGTCCTTGAGGCGGCCGAACATGATCTCGATGCGGTTGCGGCGCTTGTAACGCCTCTTGTCGTATTTCACCGCCTTCTTGCGCGATTTCCGGCCCGGGATGCAGACCTTCATCCCTTTGTCTTTCAACGCTTCTCGCAGCCAGTCCGCATCGTAGCCCCTGTCTGCCAGCAACCAGTCCGCCTTCGGCAGGCTGCCCGGCAGCGCTGCCGCGCCGGTGTAGTCGCTGACCTGTCCAGCGGACATGAAGAACCCGATCGGCCGCCCCTTCGCATCGGCGACGGCGTGCAACTTGGTGTTCATGCTCCCCTTGGTGCGCCCGATCTGACGTGCGCGCCCCCCTTTATGGATGGCCCGCCCCTCCCGCCGCCCTCTGCAGGATGGCGGTGTTGAATGAAGGAAGGAGTGAGCCATGAGCATTGTGATCCTGGGGATCGATCTGGGCAAGAACAGCTGCAGCGTGGTTGGACTGGATGCCAACGGCAAGGTCGTCGTGAGACGGCGGATGCGCCGTGATGGGGTGATCACCTTCGCCTCACGGTTGACACCTTGCATTATGGCGATGGAAGCGTGCTGCGGGGCGCACCACATGGGTCGTGCGCTGGCCGCGCTGGGGCACGAGATCCGGTTGATGTCGCCGGAATATGTTCGCCCCTACGTCAAGGCACAGAAGAACGATGACCGGGACGCCGAGGCGATTGCGGAAGCGGCCACCCGTCCGACCATGCGCTTTGTCGAACTCAAGAGCGAGAAGCAGCTTGACGTTCAGACGCTGCACCGGGTGCGCGATCGTCTGGTCGGGGAGCGAACCTCCCTGACCAACCAGATCCGCAGCCTGCTGCTGGAGCGCGGGCACGTCGTGGCGCAGGGTCACGGGCGGTTGCGGCTCTTGCTGCGCGATCTTCTGGATGATGGCGCCGACGCCCTGAGCCCACGCATGGCGTTCCTGCTTGGAGACATGCGCGCGCGTCGGGAAGAACTGGGACCGTCGCATCGCCGCCTTCGACGCCGAGTTTGTAGCCATGGTCCGAAGTGATGACAGGGCACGACGGCTGACGAGCATTCCGGGCATTGGAGTGCTCAATGCGACCGCGCTGGCGGCCGCGGTTGGCAACGCTGCCACCTTCGGCAAGGGCCGAGATCTAGCGGCCTGGCTGGGTCTCGTGCCTCGTCAGGCCACGACCGGCGGCAGGCCAAGGCTCCTCGGGATCACGAAGCGGGGCAGTCGCTATCTCCGCAAGATGCTGATCCAGGGCGCGCGTTCCGCCATGCCGACACTGGCGAGGACAAACACCGCCGTGGGTGTCTGGTTGCGCGGGCTGCTGTCACGTTCTCATCCCAATGTCGCCGTCGTCGCGCTTGCGGCCAAGATGGCCCGAACTGTCTGGGCGCTCCTGCGCCACGAACGGATCTACGACCCTGTGCCGTTGGCGGCGGGCTGACGAAACACGCGTCCGAGTCCTCGGACGGACACGACAAGCTGCGAGTGGTGAGAGGAAGATGGCCTGACAGTTGAACGGCGTCTCGAAAGCCTCCGGTCAAAAATGGTCTCCGAGACCGGCCCCTTTATGAGGATCGGGACGCGCGGATCTCCATCTTGGCAGCGGCTCTGGCGCCGACATGCCGTACGTTTGTGCAGACTGATCACGCTGTCACCCAATCGGCGCTTGCACCGGGGCGGGCCATACGTTTTGGCTGCCTCGAGGGGACCTTGAACGTCGTCGGGGAAGCGCCCCACTGGGCCCCTTTCCTGATCCCCCTCCGTCTGGTCGCCAGATCCGCTCGCCATTGTTGCAGAACTTCCGCCCGGAAGGATTCACGTCACGGCTCCATGGCGTTAGACGGGAAGCATGACGAAGCCTGCACGCCCCCGCCATCGCACGACGAACTGGCCACCTACAACCAGGCGCTCCGGAGGCGCGGGTCGCTGCTGATCTGGCTGGACAGGGAGATGGCCTGGCTCGCGCCACCTGAGGGCAGGCCTGGGCGGCCGCCGCTGTTCTCGGATGCGGCGATCCAGTTCTGCCTGTCGATCAAGGGTGAAGGGCGCCCGGAAAACGGTCCTGAGGACCGTTTTCAGCCCTGAACGGGCGGAGCCCTGGTTCCGGCTGCCGCTGAGGCAGACCGCCGGGATGGTGGCCAGCCTCCTGCGCCTGGCCGGGCTGGATTGGCCGGTTCCGGACTATTCCACCCTCTGCCGGCGGCAGACGTCCTTGGCTGTCCACATCCCGTACCGCTGCGCCGCCGGCCCGCTGAACCTGCTGGTCGACAGCACCGGGATCAAGTTCCTTGGGTGAGGCAGGACCGTGGCGCCAGTGATGAGGGGCAATCGGGAACGATCCAGTGGATCGTTCCAGCCCCGAATGCGTAAGCCTGCCGAACGGGAATGGCAGGTCCGCAAGCATGGGGCGCAGGGCCGGCGCCAATGGCGCAAGGTGCATCTGGCCATGGATGGGACCACGTCCGACATCCGCGCCGTCGAATTCACCCCCAGCCGCGACGGCGACAGCCCTGTCCTGCCCGAGCTGCTGGACCAGATCCCCGAGGATGAGGAGATCGGCACCGTGACCGGCGACGGCGCCTATGACACGCGACGCTGCCACACGGCCATCGTCGAGCGCCGCGCCACAGCCGTCATACCGATCCGCAGGAACGGCCGACCATGGAAGGAAGATGGCCCCGCCGCCCGGGCCGGAAACGAGACCCTGCGCGCCACCCGTCACTATGGCCGGGCGTTCTGGAAGCGATGGACGGGCTACCACGCCCGCAGCCGGATCGAGGCGAAGATGCCCTCGCCGGTTCGCTCGAACCGGTGGCGCTCACCGGCTCGGCTCAAGGCCTTAGGTGAACGCATCATGGCGTTCGCCACTGTCTCTCGGACCAATGGCGTTCCAATGGCTCACCCCCGACCGTCAGACCGCCGAGATCCACATCCGCGTCGCTCTCATGAACCGCTTCAACGCCCTCGACACCGCCGAGATCGTCCGCGTCGCCTGACGTCCCGGGGGGAAAGGGGAAGTCACGCCTCAAGGCGGCTTTCTGCAACAACGCCCATCGGGGACATTCCTCGGTTCAGGTTGGCTCAGCAACCCGACCCATCCGAAAAACCCGATGACCACCGCACCGCCGCCCGCCCGCTACGGCGCTTGATGTGAGCGCGCGAGCGGGCGGCGGTGCTACCGGCGAGCTACACCATTTGAAGGGACGTCACCCGTGGCGCAGGTCGATCATGTCGACGAGGCGGGGTCGGAAGAGGTCGTTCTGCTCGGGCGGGCGGGGACGGTGCTTCATGCGGCGGGCCGAAATTGCAGGGTTCTGGGCCGAAACCTAGGCTCCAGACCCATTTGCTTTGGGCGGATCGCGTGATTCAGGCCTCGCAAGGAGACCTGACCGATGAGCAACCTCTACTGGCTGTCCGAGGCGCAAATGGAGCGCCTGAAGCCGTTCCTTCCCAGGAGCCATGGCAAGCCCCGTGTCGACGACCGGCGTGTGTTGAGCGGCATGATCTTCATCAATCGCAATGGCTTGCGGTGGTGCGACGCGCCCAGGGAGTATGGGCCGGCGAAGACCCTCTACAATCGCTGGAAGCGTTGGAGCGAGAACGGAGTCTTCGCCCGGATCATGATGGGCCTGGCGGCCGAGAGAGCCGAGCACAAGACGATCATGATCGACGCGACCTGCCTGAAGGCGCATCGCACGGGCCTCCAGCCTGCCGCTCCAACGTATGGCCCGCCCCGGTGCAAGCGCCGATTGGGTGACAGCGTGATCAGTCTGCACAAACGTACGGCATGTCGGCGCCAGAGCCGCTGCCAAGATGGAGATCCGCGCGTCCCGATCCTCATAAAGGGGCCGGTCTCGGAGACCATTTTTGACCGGAGGCTTTCGAGACGCCGTTCAACTGTCAGGCCATCTTCCTCTCACCACTCGCAGCTTGTCGTGTCCGTCCGAGGACTCGGACGCGTGTTTCGTCAGCCCGCCGCCAACGGCACAGGGTCGTAGATCCGTTCGTGGCGCAGGAGCGCCCAGACAGTTCGGGCCATCTTGGCCGCAAGCGCGACGACGGCGACATTGGGATGAGAACGTGACAGCAGCCCGCGCAACCAGACACCCACGGCGGTGTTTGTCCTCGCCAGTGTCGGCATGGCGGAACGCGCGCCCTGGATCAGCATCTTGCGGAGATAGCGACTGCCCCGCTTCGTGATCCCGAGGAGCCTTGGCCTGCCGCCGGTCGTGGCCTGACGAGGCACGAGACCCAGCCAGGCCGCTAGATCTCGGCCCTTGCCGAAGGTGGCAGCGTTGCCAACCGCGGCCGCCAGCGCGGTCGCATTGAGCACTCCAATGCCCGGAATGCTCGTCAGCCGTCGTGCCCTGTCATCACTTCGGACCATGGCTACAAACTCGGCGTCGAAGGCGGCGATGCGACGGTCCCAGTTCTTCCCGACGCGCGCGCATGTCTCCAAGCAGGAACGCCATGCGTGGGCTCAGGCGTCGGCGCCATCATCCGGAAGATCGCGCAGCAAGAGCCGCATCCGCCCGTGACCCTGCGCCACGACGTGCCCGCGCTCCAGCAGCAGGCTGCGGATCTGGTTGGTCAGGGAGGTTCGCTCCCCGACCAGACGATCGCGCACCCGGTGCAGCGTCTGAACGTCAAGCTGCTTCTCGCTCTTGAGTTCGACAAAGCGCATGGTCGGACGGGTGGCCGCTTCCGCAATCGCCTCGGCGTCCCGGTCATCGTTCTTCTGTGCCTTGACGTAGGGGCGAACATATTCCGGCGACATCAACCGGATCTCGTGCCCCAGCGCGGCCAGCGCACGACCCATGTGGTGCGCCCCGCAGCACGCTTCCATCGCCATAATGCAAGGTGTCAACCGTGAGGCGAAGGTGATCACCCCATCACGGCGCATCCGCCGTCTCACGACGACCTTGCCGTTGGCATCCAGTCCAACCACGCTGCAGCTGTTCTTGCCCAGATCGATCCCCAGGATCACAATGCTCATGGCTCACTCCTTCCTTCATTCAACACCGCCATCCTGCAGAGGGCGGCGGGAGGGGCGGGCCATCCATAAAGGGGGGCCTGTGGCTCAATCACGGGTCCTGCGTCCGCCTGCGGCGCGAGCACACGAACATGTCTGGTCTTGCGACTTCGTCGAAAGCCGAACCCACGACGGGAGGCAGTTCCGCATGCTCAACGTCGTCGACGAGTTCACCCGCGAGTGCCAGACCATCCGCGTCGCCCGCAAGCTCAACTCGACCAACTTCCTCGATGGCCTCTCCGAGTTGTTCATCTGTCACGGCGTTCCCGGCCACACAGGTCCGACATCGGCCCCCAGTTCATAGCCACTGCAGCGCAGACTTGGATCGCCGCGGTCGGCACCAGGACGGTCTTCATCGAGCCCGGGCGGCCCCTGGGACTGCAGAGGGCCAGAGAACGGTCCGGGGGACCGTTATCCCGAGGCAGGGCTATTGCGAGAGCTTCAATTCCAAGCTCCGCGACGAACTGCTGGACGGCGAGACCTTCGACAGCCTCGCTGCCGTGACCCCCAACATTCATCCAGCGGACGCCAGAGCCGGTGGTCGAGAAATGCGTGGTTGTGCCGATGGAGCAATGGGCAATCGGCGCAGCGGTTCAGGTGCGCGGAGCCGATCGCCCATTGCGGTGTGTTGGGCGGCGAAAGCCTTCGGTGTCTGGTAGCCCCGGGCCGAGTGGGCGCGCTCGGTGTAATAGGTCAGGACCCAGTCGGCGACGGCCTCGCTGGCGTGGGCGATGCCGAAGAACAGGATCTCGTTGAGGAATTCACCGCGCATCCGGCCGTTGAACGCGGCTGCGTAGTCGTTCTGCATGGGGTTTGGCGGATCGCACCCTGCTCGAACAGTGGGACGCGGACATGAAGGCCGGCAACTGGCCGCTGAAGGCGTTGGAGTGGCTCGAGCGGCAGGGGATCGCCTTGGGGCTTCCCAGCGTCTATCGGCTCACGAAGCAGGGTCGTCATCCTCGGGGTTCCGTACAACAGCCTGCGGCTCGCGCGCCACTTCACCGTCGGAGGCGCGATCGACGTCGAGGTCCCGGGGGGGGGATCCGCGTGAAGATTGGTGATGACTGGGTCGAAGTGCCAGCCCGGCACACGCGGTTCCGGGGCGTGCCGGCGCGGGTGCCATCATGGGCGGTCGAACACGCGGCCCAGGCCCAGCCGCCGCAGGCAGACCTCCGGCAACCCGCCGCGGGAAGCGGAACGTTGAAGATGACGCGCGCGCAGCGCCGCCGCCACGGCGCAGCCTTGCGCCACGGCACGTTCGGTTCGCGTCCCGAGTGTCTCTTCCATCGGCATGACCTCCTCCATTGTCTTCGTGTGGAAGCACCGGGGGTCAAGCGCCGGCCCCGAACAGCGCCGGCGGAGGTCATGCGGCGGCCCTCCGGGGAGCCGCGTCCTGAAGATCGTCGAAGGAGTCGACCACCTCGCGGAAGGCCTCGGTGAGCCTGCAGTTCTCGTGCACCCTCGGATCCGCAGGATTGATCGCGGCGAAGTACCCGGCGGCATCACCGTCCGGATCGTCCACCTCGTCGAGAGCGAGAAGGCGCAGGAGCGCCGCAAGCTCGCGACGCAGCAGAGGTGGAACGCGTGCGGCCTGCGCAACCTGCCCTTGTCGGCCAGGGCCTGGTCCGCTGCTTGACCGCGGAGGCGAAATCGGCCGCTTCATCGACGGCGACCCGCCGGCCAAGACCGGCAATTTCGCCTTCCTGCTGCACATCCTTGCCTTGATGATGGCCACCGGCTCGAGCGCGGTGATCCTGCCGCATGGCGTCCTCTTCCGTGGCAACGCCGAGGCCCGGCTACGCGAGAAGCTTCTGAGGCGCGGTTACATCAAGGGCATCGCTGGTCTGCCCGACAACCTTCTCTACGGCACCGGCAGGCGATCGAGGATCGCGGTAACCAGCACCTCGTCCCTGGCGAGCAACTCGATCCAGTGGCGGATCCTCTTGTTCGTGGCGATGATCATGGCGACAAGGCCATCGGTAGTTGGCGAGGCGGAAGAACAGGCTCGCAACTTCGCGGCTCATGGAGTCGTCGCCCATCTCGTCCATCAGGAGCAGCGTACTGAACATGCACTTGCGCTTCTTGGGCCGGTTCGGCGGCAGGGGGTCCTCGGCGCGCAGGGCGGTCAGCACCTCTCGAAACGAAAGGAGTGCACCGAGAACCGGAACTGGATCGCCCGGATGCCTAACCCGCATGGCAGGTGCGCCCCACCCCGGGCGGGCCCTGCATCAGCACGACCTGGGAGTTGCGGATCCAGGCGCCGGCGGCGAGCGTCTCGATGCGTAATCGTTCGATGGTCGGCTGGAACGCAAAGTCGAAGTTTTCCAGAGTCGCGCCGGTCGAGACCGTTGCGGTCTTCAGCATCGTGCGCACGCGCGGTTTCTCACGGCCGGAGCGTCCGGCGTCGAGCAGTCGGTCCAGAAAGAACCGGGCCTGCATCTCGGTCTGCACTGCCTCGGACAGAGAACCTTCAAGCGCATCGAGGGCGTCGCCAAGGCCGAGTGGGGCCAGCTTCTCCCGCGTCCTGTCGATGTCGAGCTTCACCCGCGGGAGGCTCATAGCGTCACCTCCGCCAGGCGGGCGCACAGATCGAGGGAACGATTCTGGACCTTGGCGGCCGAGATCTCCTTCAGGCACCGTTCCATCTGGCGAGGGGACGCGGCATCGCGCGGTGAAGGCGGCCGAACGGCCGCCCCGGTCTTCCGCGGCGGTACGCGATAGCCTTGTCGGGATCGGCCGCATCCTTCCTGTTGGCCGCCGGTTGGAGGTGTCCATCAGCCCCCTGCATCCCTCGCCGTTGTCGGCGGACGCCGCGCGATCGCCGGGACCGCGCGGGTGCAACAGGAGGACACCCGCGCAGGATTACGTCTAGAAACCGCGGGTTCGCCGCAACTATTGCGCGGCCGCTTCCTGCTGCGGTTGCCGGCCTGACCGTCCGCCGCAGCGTCCGGAACACCGCCGCCGCATCCCTGCCTCGCTCTCCCCGCGTGCCCTCTGCCAGTGCTTCGCACCGTGTCCTTCAGGCTTGCCCTCCCGCCCCCCGAGCGCGCGGGCGTGCTGGGTGAAAGGATGTGCGCTGCAGTAGCGGCGTAAGGCTACCGGTGCAGATCGGCTGCATCCAGCGATGGCAGACCGGTTCGTGGCCAGCGGACGAAAAGAAACTCCAGCCGATTTTCATTTGCCCGCCACCGAGGCGCATTCGCCTGGAACTTATCTGCGTCAGGTTCATTGATGCAGTGCAGCATCTCATGATGCATGCGCAGCTTCCGCGTCGGGAAGCCCTGCGTGGAGAGGAATGGTTCCGCTGCGACCGTAACTCCAACGCATTCAAGTCGTGCCCGGCTGTCCCGCAAGGAAATCCTGCGGACCCTCAGCTGCGCACCGGCTGAAAGGACATACCATGACAACCATCCGACAACTGATAGAGTCGAGCCCGAAGCGGGCCAACGAGCTGTTTGCCCGGCTCGTCGACACCTCCGATACTGCCGTCAAGACACGCGACCGGCTGTTCTCCGAGCTGAAGGACGAGCTTGAGCTTCAGGCCAGGCTCGAGGAGCAGCACCTTCTTCCGGCGCTGAAGAAGCACAAGGAAACCAAGGGGCTCGTCGCCGAGGCGCTGAACGACAACCGGGAGACGCGCGAGCTTCTGGCCGAGCTTGAGCGCACGCCCAAGGACAGCGAGGCGTTCGGAGCAAAGGTGTCCGAGCTGCAGAAGGTCTTCCAGCAGCACGTCCGCGACGACAAGAAGGAATTCCTGCCCGTGGTCGCCAAGGCGCTGACGGACGAGGAGGCCAGCGCCGTCGTCGAGAAGATCGAGGACGGGAAGGCCCAGCTCGAGGCCGCCCAGCGTGCCGAGGCCGACGAGCGCCGCGCCCAGGCAAAGCGCGAGCGCGAGCAGGCCGAACGGGAGCAGGAAAAGCGCGAGCAAGCCGAGCGCGAGCAGGCCGACCGCGCCCAGGCAAAGCGCGAGCAGGCCGAGGCGGCCGACGCAGCAAAGGGCAAGGCGAGGGCCGACGCCGAGCGCAACCGAAAGGAAGCGGCTGCGGCGCAGACCGGAACCAGCTCTGTCGCGCGCAAAGGCGATGACGGCGCCCAGCCACAGCAGGCTGCCAGCCAGCGCGAAGAGCGTGGTGCGGCCGAAGCGGAAGCCTCGGCGATGGACATGGTGGACGCTGGCGTCAACGTCGCCCGCACCGTCATGACGGCGAGCGCCGAAGGTGCCCGCGATCTGGGCAAGGCCCTTCGCGGCACCACGAGCCAGTCGCAGGAGGCCCAACCCAAGGCCGAGACTACTCTCGCCGAGCCGTCGATGATGGAGCTGCTGAGCGAGCAGGCGCGGCATGCGATGCAGGCGACCGTGGCGGTCGGCAGTGCCCGATCGCTGGTCGATGTCGCCAGGATTCAAAGCGACTTCATGAACGGCAGCCTCGAGCGGATGACCCAGCTCAACGCGCGCTATCTCGCCTTCGTCCGCGACGGCATAGGCCTTCGTATGTTCCCGAACCAACGTCGCTGAATGCGCGCCCGGCCTCTGGCCGTGACGCCATCTCCGGAAGGACTCCCCGATGCCCAAGCCATCCAGATCCGCGCCAGACGCCGTTCCCTCCCGCCGGATGATCCCGATCGTCGAGGAGCAGGCCGTCATCCTCAAGCGCACGACGCCCACCGAGGGCGTGCGCGTCCGGACGGTCGTGCATGAGCAGGAAGCCATGATCGACACGCCCGTCACACGCGAGACCATCGAGGTCGAGCGTGTCCCCCTCGGCCAGTGGGTCGACGGGCCAGTCCCGGTCCGGCAGGAGGGCGACACCACGATCGTCACCTTGGTCGAGGAAGTGGCGGTCGTCGAAACGCGCCTCCGCGCTACGGCAGAGGTCCGCATCACCCGGCACCGGGACATCGAGACCAGTTCCCACGCCGTTACGCTCCGACGGGAAGAGGCCGTAATCGAACGGCTGGCCGCCCTCGGCGACCCTGAAAGCGACGCGGGCTGACGGGTCTCGCCCGTCTGCCCTGACCCACCTGAACATATTGGAAAAACCAGAATGGCTACCCTCATCATCGCCTACAACGACAAGAAGATCGCCGACCGGGCCATCGCCGCGCTTCGCGACGAAGGCTTCGGGGAAAATCAGGTCCACATCCTGAGCGGAGCTAAGGCCAAGCTTGTCAGCGAGATCTCCGACTACGGCTTCGACGAGGTCGACGCGCGCGCCTATGCCGAGGCGGCCGGCGACGGCAAGGCCGTGGTCGTGGCGCATGTGTCAGAGGACCAGTCCGATCAGGCGCAGTCGATCATGGACCGCGCTACCTCGGACAAGGGCCGGGAAGGCGGCGAGGTCATGCCGATCGTCGAGGAAGAGTTCTCGGTCGGCAAGGCAAAGACCACGAACGGCGGTGTGCGGGTGACCTCCAGCGTCAGCGAGACGCCGGTCGAGGCGACCGTCACTCTCCGGACCGAGACCGTGGGTGCGGAGCGCCGCACCGCCGATCGCCTGCTGCAAGGCGACGAGGCCGAGGCGGCCTTCAAGGAGAAGACGGTCGAGATGATGGGCACTCGCGAAGAAGCCGAGGTCCACAAGGAGGCCCGGGTGGTCGGCGAGGTGGAACTCAGCAAGGAGACTACGGAGCGCCGGACGACGGTCAAGGACACGGTCCGCAAGACCCACGTCGAGGTCGAGCAGATCGGCGCTGGCACCGCAAGGAAGTAAGGGCCGCATCCCGGGTCTGCGCCCCGTTCCTGACGGAGCGGGGTTTGCCCGGGAGGCCTGAGGGCGCCGCCGTGTTCCGCCTTGTGCCTGCGGGGCCGCGGCACTGCGTCCTCAGGCGCCGGCACCGCCGCCTCCCGAGGAGAGCCGCTGGACCGACAAGCGGCTCTTCCGCGGCGGGGTTCCGCACAGGTCCCAGAACGCTGACGGTGGGGGGCCGCGAGTGCTATCTGCGCGCCGTCTTGCCGCAATCCGATCCCATCGATTTCAATGGGGATCCTCCGCCGTCCGAACTCTGCGACGACGCCCCCGAGCAGAATGCCTCTCATAGCGTCGCCCGGGAAGCTCGGCGATCTAAGGGCCGCGAAAGGATGCTTCCGGATCTGAAGCCTGAGAGCGGAGGGACGCCAGCCGACTGCCAGAGATGGGACGGCAGCGGGAAGGAGAATGCGCAGAATGTCAGCTTTCGGGACGAAGGTTTTCGCCGCTCCGGGCGAGAGAAAGATCAGAAACTCATCGACCAGGGTCAGGACTTCGGTAACGGGGCAGCCTCGGTCAAGCCGTTTTGCCCACAAGCTGGCGCCCGCTTGGATGCGGCTTCGCTCCTTTTCTCCGCCGCCATGCTGTTCGCTCCTTCGCGTGAGATCACCCTGGGTTCATGCTTCGGTCCGTGGTCGGCGCTGCGGCCGCCAACATAATGCTGGTTCAATGCAGTTCCGATGTGCCCACCTCATTGGGCGTGCTTGACCGGGTCGGCATCGCTTCGCGGACCCGATCAAGGCCACGATCGAAAAGGAGCCTTCCTTCGGCTACCGCACCGTAGCCTGGCTTCTGGGCTTCAACAAGAACGCAGTCCGCGAGTGCCCAACTCGCGGGTCGATTGCGCGAGCGACGCTTCCGATCGCTGTATTGCAACTCGGACAGCGTGCGTGCTCATGGCGCTCACGTCACGAACCTGTCCCATAGGGCTTCCTTCCATGCCCGAGAAACGATTGTATCATCAAACCGTGGGGTCAAACACCTGGCGCAAGACATCAGGATCTTGGTGCAGCGCCCCGCGACCTGCGTGTAACCCTCAGAAATCACACGCTGATCCAGCATCTTCCGGCTTCACCCGCGGGCTTCCGGGTTCGTGCAACTCTTACTGTCCCCTACCCGCGGTCAGCGTGTCACGCCCATCCGGCGGATCTGGCGATGAATGGTCGAGCGGTTCACGCCCAGCCGGCGCGCGGCCTCCGAGACATTGCCCCCGGTCTGGCGCAGCACCTGCGCCAGCACCGTCCCCGTCGCGAGGCGCTGCGTCGGTGCGCCGCGGACCGCGGTGCGGATGCGCTCCGGCAGATCCTCCAGATCCACCCGACCGTTGCCGGCCATCGCCCGCAGGCCCGTGACGAGATGGGCCAGTTCACGCAGGTTGCCCGGCCAGCCATGCGCGGCAAGCGCCGCCAGCGCCTCGGGCGCGAGCGTCAGGGGCCGGTCGGACCCGGCCAGCATCCGCTCGGCCAGCCAGAGCCTGTCCTGCCGGTCGCGCAGCGCGGGCAACCGCAGCCGCGCCCCGGCGAGCCGGTGCAGCAGATCCGGCCGCAGCGCCGCCCCGTCGCCGTCCAGATCGGCCAGCGTGGTCGAGATGAGCCGCACGTCCACCTGCAGCGGCCGCACCGCGCCCACCGGAAGATACCTTCCCTCGGCCGCGAGCCGCATCAGCCGCGCCTGCATCCGCGGCGGAAGCTCCTCGACCTTGTCGAGCACCAGCGTCCCGCGATGGGCGGCGGCGATCAGCCCCTCCTCGATGCGCCGGCCCGAGACGCGCCCGAAGAGCAGCGCCTCCTCCTCGGCCACCTCGGCGCAGGGCGCGACCACGAAGGGCCCGCCGCGGCCGGCCTCGTGGATCGCGCGCGCCAGCACCATCTTGCCCGTGCCGGTCTCGCCCTCGATGAGGATCGGCAGGCGCTGCGGCGCCAGCGCCGCGGCGGTCCGCAGCAGCGCCGCCATGGCGGGATCGTCCCCCGCCAGCCCGCGCAGCGCAAGCGGCAGCGCGGGGCTTGCGGGCGGCATCCGCGGCGGGGCGCGGCGCGGCTCGATCGCATGGGCGAACAGGCGGTGGCCGTCGCGGGTCTCGATGAACCGCTCGGCCGCCGGGCGCTGGCGCATCAGCTCGTCCAGCCGGTCCACGCGGACGTTCAGGAACTCGGACACCGGGCGTCCGATCAGCCGGTCGGCCGCGCGCCAGTCCAGGCCCGCGGCGCGGGCCAGGATGCGGGCCGCGCCATTGGTCAGCCCCAGCACGCAGCCCGCCCCGTCCAGCGACAGCGCGGCCTCGGGATCGACATCGAGGAAATCCGGCGAGCCGGACAGCCGCAGCACCCATTCGCGCCGGTTCTCGGCCATCAGGTTCGCCATCTCGATCCGCCGCGCCGAGGCGCGCACCAGGTTCAGCGCCAGCGACTGGCTCGCCTTCGCCCGGGGCGAGGACAGCAGCGAGATGTCCAGCACCGCCGAGAGCCGCCCCGCCGTGTCGTAGATCGGCGCCGCCGTGCACGAAAGTCCCGTGTGCGTGGCGTCGAAATGGTCGGTCTGGTGGATGATCAGCGGCTCGCCGGTCTCGATGCAGGCGCCGAGTGCGCAGGTGCCGGCCCGCGCCTCGGACCATTCCGCCCCCATGTAGAGACCGCTGCGGCGCAGCTCCTGCTTCTGCGCCTCGTCGCCCAGATATTCGACCGTCACTCCCGCCCGGTCGGCCAGCAGCAGCACGTAGTTCTGCCCCGCCACCAGCGAATAGAGGTTCTCGATCCCGGTCCGGGCGATGGCGATCAGTTCCTCCGAGCGCTGGCGGTGCTCGCGCAGCGCCGTCTCGGGCAGGATGAAGGCCTCGGACCGCGCGGTCGGGTCCAGCCGGTGCTTCGTCAGGCAGCGCAGCCAGCTTTCCACCACCACCGCATCCCGCGCCGGCGGCCGGCCCTCGGCCACGGCCTCGATCTCGCGCACATGGCTCAGGTGAGCATCCATGATGTCCTCCCTCCGCGGGCCCCTCCCAAGGCCCGACGGGAGGATGCTAGCAGCGCCGGCCCCTCGCGCGAACCGAGGCTTTAGGCGGGGTCGCGCCCCGGCCGCTGCAACAGGTGTTGCATCGCGTGCAACACCCCCGCCGCCCAAGTGGTTGAAAACACGCATCCACGAATTCGCGTTTGGTCCCTGCCGCTGCCGCCGCATGATCTTGCCATCGAACACAAGGGAGGAACCGAATGCTCGACCAAAGCGAAAACCTGGCGCTTGCGGCGCTGGTCGCGGAACTGGAGCGTGCACTGGTCGCGCAGGATGCCGAGGGGGTGGCCGAATGCTTCCTCGAAACCGGCTTCTGGCGCGATCTGGCCGCCTTCACCTGGAACATCAAGACCTGCGAGGGCAAAGGCCAGATCCGCGACATGGCGGCCGCGCAGCTCTCCGCCATCGCGCCGCAGGCGCTGGCGCTGGACCCGGGCGAGATGGTGACGGCGGCGGACGGGGTGACCGAGGGCTGGCTGACCTTCGAGACCGCGACGGGGCGCGGCACCGGGCACATCCGGATGAAGGACGGCAAGGTCTGGACGCTGCTGACCGCGCTGCACGAGCTGAAGGGCCACGAGGAGCCGCGCCGCATCCGCCGCCCGATGGGCGCCGAGCATGGCCACGACCCGAACCGCAAGACCTGGAAGGAGAAGCGCGAGGAAGAGGCCAAGCGGCTGGGCTACGAGGAGCAGCCCTATGTGCTGATCATCGGTGGCGGTCAGGGCGGCATCGCGCTTGGCGCACGGCTGCGGCAGCTGGGCGTGCCCACGATCATCGTCGAGAAGAACGAACGGCCCGGCGACAGCTGGCGGCGGCGCTACAAGTCGCTCTGCCTGCATGACCCGGTCTGGTATGACCACCTGCCCTACATCCCCTTCCCGGACAACTGGCCGGTCTTCGCGCCGAAGGACAAGATCGGCGACTGGCTGGAGATGTACACCAGGGTGATGGAGCTGAACTACTGGTCCTCGACCACGGCGAAATCCGCGCGCTACGACGAGGCGGCGAAGGAGTGGACCGTGGTGGTGGACCGCAACGGCGAGGAGGTGGTGCTGCGCCCGAAGCAGCTCGTGCTCGCCACCGGCATGTCGGGCAAGGCCAACGTGCCGGTGATCCCCGGTCAGGACATCTTCAAGGGCGAGCAGCAGCATTCCAGCCAGCACCCCGGCCCGGACGCCTACCGCGGCAAGAAGGTCGTGGTGATCGGCTCGAACAACTCGGCGCATGACATCTGCGCAGCGCTCTGGGAAGGCGGCGCGGATGTGACGATGGTCCAGCGCTCCTCGACCCATATCGTGAAGTCGGACAGCCTGATGGAGGTCTGCCTGTCCGGCCTCTATTCCGAGCAGGCGGTGGCGAACGGCATCGACCACGAGAAGGCCGACATGATCTTCGCCTCGGTCCCCTACCGGATCATGGCCGACTTCCACGTCCCGCAATACGAGGAGATCCAGCGCCGCGACGCCGACTTCTATGCGGCGTTGGAGAAGGCGGGCTTCATGCTCGACTTCGGCGACGACGGCTCGGGGCTGTTCATGAAATACCTGCGCCGCGGCTCGGGCTATTACATCGACGTGGGCGCCTGCGATCTGGTGATCGACGGCTCGATCAAGCTGAAGTCGGGTTCGGACGTCAGCCATCTGACCGAAAGCTCGGTGGTGCTGAAGGACGGGACAGAGCTTCCGGCGGATCTGGTGGTCTATGCCACGGGCTACGGCTCGATGAACGGCTGGGCCGCGGACCTGATAAGTCCCGAGGTGGCCGACAAGGTCGGCAAGTGCTGGGGTCTGGGGTCCGACACGACGAAGGATCCCGGCCCGTGGGAGGGCGAGCAGCGCAACATGTGGAAGCCCACCATGCAGGAGGGGCTCTGGTTCCACGGCGGCAACCTGCACCAGTCGCGGCACTACTCCCGCTACCTGTCGCTGCAGCTGAAGGCGCGGCAGGCGGGCATCGACACGCCCGTGTGGGGCCTCGAGCCGCCGCATCACCTGCGCTGACGGCCGGAGGAGCGGGCCGGCGCCATGCTCCCGGGTCGCCGCCGCCTTCGTCCGCTCGCCCCGCCCGCGCCGCCGCGCGAGCGGGGCGATGTCATTCCCGGGGCACGAATCTAACGGGAATCGGGCGGAGCCATGCGTGGCGCATGCGGGAGCCGGGGCCCTGTTTCCTTGACGAAAGCTTTATGGACGGCCGCTAATTCAACCGCCAGCGGTGAATCTCATCGTCCCTGACGATGCGGAACGCCGCAATTTTGCCGAAATTGGTGGGCGAGCCGGGCAGCCACCGCCGGTTCGGAAGACCACCCGCCGGTCCCCGCCGGCACGTTCAAAGGATGTCATTATGTTCAAGTTCCTCAACACCAAATGGAAATCCTTCCGCCGCGACGAAGAGGGCGTGACCCTGGTCGAATACGGCATCGCCGTCGTGCTCGCGATCATCGTCGGCACCACGGCGCTTCTCACGCTGGCCGGTGACATTGAGGATAACCTCACTGATGCGCATGACGTGATGATTTCGCGTGAAGCGCCCGCTGGCGATTGACCGCAGAAGCCAAAGGCCGAGGCATGGCAACCGTGTCTCGGCTTGCCTGTTTATGACGCGCGTCGATCACTTCGAGGAGATCCTTCCATGGCCATGAGGTCCGTTCTTGTCGCAATGCTCGGCGTGGCCATTGCTGGAGGCTCTGCCATCGGCGCGCGTCATTACCTTGTGGCGACGCCGGCAATGTCGGCCGGCGAACCGGGCACTTCACTAGACATGGTGCAGGTGATCGTCGCGAATCGTGACATCCCGTTCGGGATGGAGATCCAGCCGTCGATGTTGAAGGTCATCGCTTGGCCAAAGGAAGCCCTGCCTCCTGCCGCTGTTACGGACGCCAAGATGCTGCTGCCTGCAGAGGGCCAGCAGCCGCGCCGCGCCCTCAAGAGCATTTCGCAAGGCGAGATCGTCCTGACCTCAAAGGTCTCGGGCTACGGCCAGAAGGTGACGTTGGTGCAGAATCTTGCCCCCAATACTCGCGCTATGGCGATCAAGGTGGATGCCGTGACCGCCGTCGGCGGACTTGTGACCCCTGGCGACCGGGTGGACATCGTGCTGACTCAGAGCCAGAGTGGTGGGCTGAGCGCAACAACGATCCTTCAGAACATCCGCATTGTGGGTGTAGACCAGCAGACCGACGAGCGCACTGAACAATCCGCGGTCGCCCGAACCGTCACCGTCGAGGTGACGCCCGAACAGGGCCAGGCCCTGGCGCTGGCGCAGAAGGCCGGCACGCTTAGCCTGACATTGCGCACGCTCGACGCCGAACCGAACCGGCAGCTCGACTCCGTCGCCCTCGAGGACATCCTGAACGCCCCGCCGCCCCCGGCCGTCGACGCACCGGCCCCCGAACCGGTCAGGACCAGGATCAAGGTCCGCCGCGCGGGCGAGGTCGAGACCGTCGAAGTCAACTGAACCCGAGGCAGAGATGACCCGCAGACCCCTCCGCGAGGACGAGGAGGGAGCGATCCTCGTTTTCTGGGCGGTGGCGCTGGCCGTCATGCTTGGAATGGTCGCCCTCTCGTTCGACATGGGCCGCATGGCGGCCACGCAATCCGAACTGCAGGCCTTCGCCGACCAGGTCGCGCTGGCTGCCGCCGGCGAGCTGGACGGGCGCGCGGATTCCATCGACCGGGCCCGCGATGCGGCGGCAGAGCTGATCTCGGACCGCCAGACCTTCGGCGCGGGCGCGCAGGATCTGGACGCCGACGATTTCACGCTGACCTTCCTCGCCTCGCTTCCGGCCGACGACAGGGCCGCGATGGCGGACGTGACGACCGATCCGCACGAGGCGATCCATGTCCGCGCGACCGTCGCGCCGCGCGCGGTGCCCTTCACCTTCGCCGCGGCCTTCTTCGCCCTGACCGGGCGGCAGGAGACCGGGAACCGGGTCGCGGCCTCCGCCGTGGCGGGCTATACGCAATATGCCTGCGACATCACCCCGATGATGTTCTGCCTGCCCCACCCCGACTTCCGCGCCGACGAGCACATCGGCGAGATGGTGCTGCTGCGCTCGGGCGGTCAGAACGCCGCCTGGGGACCGGGCGACTTCGGCTTCATCGATCCCGACGATTTCGCGGATGACAGCGGCACCTGCAGCAAGGAGAACGGCGTCAAGCGCGACCAGTGCCTGATCGGGGCCGTGGGGGCGCTGACCCAGTGCGTCAGCCAGCGCGGCGTGGACATGCAGCCGGGTCAGCGAGAGGGGATCGCCGCCCCCGTCTTCAACGTGCGCTTCGACATCTATGAAAAGAGCATGCAGCACGCGGCGAATGACCCGAAATATCCCGCGGCGCCGAATGTCATCAAGGGCTACGTGTCGAGGACGAAGGGCAAGTCCTGCGACAACTCGCCGGGCTCGCCGGATTCGATGGCCCTGCCGCGCGACACCTGCTTTGCCACCCGCGCGTGCTCGCGCTATGGCGACGGCAACTGGGCGGCCGGGCGGACGGCCTATGTCGCGAAGAATTACGGCGGCACCGATCCGCATCCCGGCGCGCGCACCCGCTATGAATACTACCTGGCCGAGATCGCGGCGGCCGCCGGCGGCAATATCCTGACCGGACGCAGCGAGACCGGGCGCCCGATCTGCTCGAAATATCCGTCAACCGATCCCGAGCGCCGGGTGATCACCGTGGCCGGCATCGACTGCACCACCACGCCGGTCAGGGGCAGCATGGAAGACGTGCCGGTGGTCGAGTTCTTCCGCATGTTCCTGACCGAGCCGGTCGGCGATGATGGCACGTCGCCGCCCACTGTGGACATGTGGGCCGAGATCGTGGGCTCGGCCGAGGCGCGCAGCTCGGGCTCGGGCGGATACTTCCACGATGTCGTGCAGCTCTACCGGTGACATCATGAGAGCGTCCCGCCCCAGCTTCCTCCGCCGCTTCCACGCCGACGACCGCGGCGCCGCCCTCGTCGAATTCGCGCTCGCGCTGCCGATGATGCTGGTGGTCTTCGCGGTCATCGTCGAGGGGGCCCGGATGCTGGTGGCCTACCAGGCCGCGATCTCGGGCGTGCGGGATGCGGTGCGCTACGTCGCCCGGGTGGCGCCGGCGGACATGTGCGAGCTGACCGGCACCCAGCCGCCGGACTATTCGGACCGGCTGCGCAGCATCGTCGGCTCCAGCCAGACCGGCGGCGGCGTGCTGCCCGGCGCGGTGACGCTCGGCACGGTGGCCGTGAGCTACGACTGCACCGGGGCCGACACCTTCCGCGGCGGGATCCCGGCGGTGGCCACGGTCTCGGCGCAGCTGACGATCGACTTTCCCTTCTCGGGCATCTTCACGCTGGTGGGCGGCGACGCGCCCTCGGTGACGACGACGGTGGCCGACAGCGCAAGGATCTACGGCACATGATCCGCCCGCACCACCGCATCGCCCGCTTCGGTCGCGACGAGGACGGCACGACGCTGGTCGAGATGGCCATCGTGCTTCCGATCTTCCTGCTGATCTTCCTGGCGCTGATCGATTTCGGACGGCTCGGCGCCGATCACGCCATGGCGCAGAAGGCGATGGAGCGCGCCTCGCGGATCGCCGCGGTGCGCCCGCCCGCCTGCCCCGGCGTGCCCACCACCAACCTGCGGGGCGGATCGCCAAGCCTGCTGCCCTTCGGGACGATGTGCGATGCGGCCGCCGACCTCTGCGCCCCGGTGGGCCGGATCACCTGCCCGGGCGAGGCCGGCAATGCCACCGCGGCCGAGATCTGGGGCCTGATCGGCCCGATCCTGCCCCCGGACGCGACCATCGCCAACCTGAGCTTCACCTACGACCAGGACGAGGCGCTGGGGTTCCTCGGCGGCCCCTATGTGCCGGTCGTCACCGTCGAGCTGGAGGGCGTCACCTTCCGCTTCGTCACGCCGCTGGCCGCGCTGGCGGCGCTGGCGGGGGCGGGAAACTCGACCCTGCCGATGACTTTGCCGATGCCCAGGATGAGCGTGTCGCTGCCGGGCGAGGACCTCGCGCTTGGCGAGAACGGATGAAACCGCGGCGCTGGTCGCATATGGAAAGGGAGCGGAGACCGTGAACCGATCGATCCTCGTGATCTCCCCGGAGCGGGAGGTGCTTCAAGGCGTGGAGCAGGTTCTGGCCGCCGCGCCCGGCGTGCGGCTCGACTGGCAGGCCACCACGCTGGCCGAGATGAACGGCCATGCCGTGCAGATGTCCGGCGGCTACGACATGATCCTGTTCCGCGCCGCCGGCGGCGATCCGGCCGAGATCCGCGCCGCGACGGATCTTGCGAAGGGGAGGTCGGGCGACACGGTCCTTGTTGCGATGGCGGATGCCGGGCTGTCGATCACCGAGGCGCATGCGCTGACCCGGGCCGGGATCGACGCGGTTCTGCCGATCTCGATCCTAGCCGAGGAACTGCCCGAGCAGATCGAGCGGCTGCAGCGCGATCGCAGCCACCGCCCCGAGCGCATGGGACGGCTGATCGCGGTCAGTCAGGCGCGCGGCGGCGTCGGCGCGACCACGGTGGCGGTCAACCTTGCCGACCGGCTGCTTTCCCCGGCAGACCGGCGGCGGGCGAAGCAGACCGCGCGGGTCGCGCTGGTCGATCTCGACCTCCAGTTCGGGACCGTGGGCTCCTACCTCGACCTGCCCGAGCAGGAGATGCTGATGCAGATCGCGGCCGACGGGACGATCCCCGACGCCAACTTCCTGCGCCAGTCCATGCCGGTCCTGCCGGGCGGCCTGTCCGTCCTCGCGGCACCGACCCGGTTCGTCCCGCTCGAGGCGCTGCGGAACGAGCAGGTGACGGCGATCCTCGATTCGCTGCTGTCCACGAACGACTATGTCGTGGTGGACCTGCCCCGGGCGCTCGCACAGTGGATCGAGCCGGTGGTGCGGCGCGCCGACCAGCTGATCCTGGTCAGCGACATCGCGGTCTCCTCGATCCGCCATTGCCGCCGCCTGATCGACTTCTTCACCGCCGACAACATCGCCCTGCCGGTGCAGGTGGTGATCAACAACGAGTCGCGCCCGCTGTTTCCCTCGGCGCTTCACCGCGAGGCGGCGAAGGTGCTGGAACGGCCGCTCGATCACTGGCTGCCGCATGACGCGAAGGCCGCCCACAATGCCGCCGACCGCGGTCGTCCGCTGTCCCAGGTGGCGCCGCGGTCGTCGCTGTCGCGCGCGGTGGGCCGCCTGGCCGCCAGCATCCACGCGCGTTTCCCCGCAGCCGTCCAGACAAAGGAGGCCCTCTAGGTGTTTACCCAGTTCACCCGGTCCCAGAAGCCCGCGAACGGGACTGTCATAGAGCTTCCGAAGCCGGCGGCCGCCGATCCCCTGCCGCTGTCGCCGCAGGAATCCGAGCTGGTCGCGCGGCTCGAACTGAAAAGCGAGCTGCACGACGTTCTTCTGGAGCGGCTGAACCTCTCGGTGCTGGACAAGGTGCAGCCGGACGAGCTGCGCCGCGAGGTGGCGTCGCTGGTGTCGCAGGTGCTGTCGGACCGCGGCAAGCCGATGCGCGCCGAGGAGTTCAAGCAGCTGATCGACGAACTTCTGGACGAGGTGCTGGGCTTCGGCCCGCTCGAGCCGCTGCTGGCCGACCCGACCGTCAACGACATCCTCGTGAACACCCACAGGAACGTCTATGTCGAGCGCGCCGGCGTGCTCGAGAAGACCCGCGTCCGCTTCCGCGACGAGCGCCACCTGCTGCGCATCATCGACAAGATCGTCTCGCGCGTCGGCCGCCGGGTGGACGAGTCGAACCCCTGGGTGGATGCGCGCCTCGAGGATGGCAGCCGGGTGAACGCGATCATCCGGCCCTGCGCGATCGACGGGCCGTCCATGTCGATCCGGAAGTTCGCCCGCAATCCCCTGACCATGGACCGTCTGGTCGAGATCGGCGCCATGCCGCCCGCCGCCGCCGCCTTCCTGCGCGGCGTGGTCGAGGCGCGGCTGAACGTGCTGATCTCGGGCGGCACGGGCTCGGGCAAGACCACGATGCTGAACGCCATGTCCTCCTATATCGGGCGGCGCGAGCGGATCGTGACCATCGAGGATGCGGCCGAACTGCAACTGCAGCAGGACCATGTGGTGCGGCTGGAGACCCGCCCGCCGGGGCCCTCGGGCACCGGAGCGGTGACCCAGCGGGATCTCGTCCGCAACGCGCTGCGGATGCGGCCGGACCGGATCATCGTGGGCGAGGTGCGCGGCGCCGAAACCTTCGACATGCTGCAGGCGATGAACACCGGCCACGACGGCTCGATGACCACGGTTCACGCCAATACCGCGCGCGACGCGCTCGGCCGGATCGAGCAGATGGTCACGATGATCGGCCTCGACTTCCCGGTCTCGGCGATCCGCGCGCAGATGGCTTCGGGGCTGCATGTCGTGGTGCAGTTGAACCGCCTCAGCGACGGCAGCCGGCGCGTCATGAGCATCTCCGAGATCACCGGGATGGAGGGCGACATCATCACGATGCAGGACATCTACGTCTTCCGCCGCACGGGCGTCTCGCCGGGCGGGACGGTGCTCGGCGAGTTCCGCGCCACCGGCATCCGCCCCCGCTGCCTGCCGCAGCTGCAGGCCGCGGGCATCGACCTGCGCGAGATGAGCTTCCTGGCGGAGGGCTCCTGAGATGGATCTTCAGGGAACGGAAATCGAGGCCCTGGGCTATGCCGGGATCTTCCTCGGGGTGCTCCTGGCCTTCGAAGGGCTGCGCCAGATCCTCGGCCGCGGCGAGACGCTGAACGAGGTCCGGAACCGCCGGATGAAGCTTATCCGGCGCGGCGCCACCACCGCGGACGTGCTGCAGATCCTCAAGCCCCGGCAGGAGGACTGGGCCCTGTCGCGCATCCCGCTGATCGGCCCGTTGCCGAAGGTGCTGCGGCAGGCCGGCCTGTCGACCCGGCCGCAGAGCTTCGTCTCGCTCTGCCTGCTCGGCGCGGCCTGCCTTGCGGTGGTGGGCTCGGCGCTGATCCCGCCTGCGGCCGCGGCGGGCATCGCGGGCGCCCTGTGCATCGGCCTGCCGCTTCTGGTGGTGCGGCAGATGCAGGCCCGGCGCATGGATGCGCTGGTGGCGCAGATGCCCGACGCGCTCGACCTGATGGCACGGGGCCTGATGGTCGGTCATCCGCTGAACGCCACCATGGCCTCGGTCGCGCGCGACATGGCGGACCCCATCGCCTCGGAATTCGGGGTGATGGTGGACCAGGTGGCCTTTGGCGACGATCTGGTGGATGCCTTCGCCGATTTCGCCGAGCGTACGGGCCTCGAGGACGTCCGCTACCTGTCGGTCAGCGTCGCGATCCAGCACGGCACGGGCGGCGACCTCGCCCGCGTGCTCTCGACGCTGGGCCGGGTGATCCGCGACCGGATCTCGATGCGCAAGCGCGTCAAGGCGCTTTCGGCCGAGGGGCGGCTGACCTCGATCTTCCTGTCGTCGCTGCCGCTGTTCATCCTGGTCGCGACCTCGATCACCTCGCCGACCTATTACTTCGACGTGAAGGACGACCCGCTGTTCCGCCCCTTCGCCATTGCCGTCTTCGTGCTGATCTCCGTCAATTTCGTGGTGATGCGGCGGATGGTGAATTTCCGGATCTGACCCGACAGGAGAAGTCGATGCTCGAAAGCCTGATGCAGACGGCGCAGTCGAACCTTCCCACGCTTGCCGCGGCTGCGGTCGGTGTGGGCGCGCTGATCGCCGTGATGGGCGTCGCGTCGATGCTGAAGCCCGACCCGGCGCTGCGGCGCATGGCGCGGCAGGTGCCCCGGCGCGAGGTCATTGCCGATGCGGGCCTGCTGCGCCCGGGCAACGACCGCACGCCCTCGGGGATGATGAAGGCGCTGGTGCCCACGGACAAGGCCGAGCGGATGCAGGTCCAGCGCCAGCTGGCGCTCGCTGGCCTGACGGGCGAGCATGCGATGCGGAACTACTACCTGACGCGCATCGTGCTGGGCTTCCTGCTGCCGGCCGCCGTGATGGCCGCGATCTGGGCATCGCGCGCGGGCTACCTGCCGTTGCCCGCCCGGATCGAGATCGCGGTCGGCGGCCTGTCGCAGCTGATGCTGACGCAGATCATGGCCGCGATGGTGGCGGTGGGCTTCTTCGGCCCCGCCTACTGGCTCAAGGCCCGGGCCGGCGGCCGCCACCGCGCCATCGAGGACGCCTTCCCCAATGCGCTCGACCTGATCCAGATCTCGGTCGAGGCCGGCATGGGCTTCGATGCGGCGATGATCCGGGTGGGCAACGAACTGGCCTCCACCGCGCCGGAGCTTTCCGAGGAGTTCCTCGCCGCGCAGCGGGAGATCCAGGCCGGCCGCAGCCGCGACCGCGCGCTGCTCGACATGGCGGCGCGGACCGGGGTGGACGAGGTGTCCTCGTTCGCGAACGTGGTGCTGCAGGCGATGCAGTTCGGCACCAGCATGTCCGACGCGCTGACCGTCTATGCCCGGGAAATGCGCCTGTCGCGCGAGCTGCGCGCGCAGGAAGCCGCCAACCGCCTTCCGGTGAAGATGTCGATCGCCCTCGCCTCGCTGCTGCTGCCGGCGCTGCTCCTGCTGACGCTGGGCCCGGTGGTGATCCGCTACGTCCGGTACTTCTCCGGCTGATTCCACGGGGCGCCCCGGCCGGGGCCGGATCTTCCGACGCAGGTTGTGTGCGGCGCCGCGGATCCTCTACCCGCAGATGTATTTCTCATTCATCCATAGGGCGTAGAGCAGTCTGACATTGACAATAAAGGGATAGGCAAGGAAAGCTCTCATACAGGTGGGGCGATGGGCTATTAGGAATTATCCGACACAGCCTTTGGTATTGGTCTTCCCGCCGGCGGTGGATTTGCGCCGGTGCGTTCCTGGAGGGGCATTTTTTAATGACGAGACATTGGGAAGTCGGTGCCTCCGCGGATCGGAGGCCCGCTCTGGTTCACGTTGCCGTTGTCGATGCCATGGCCGAGTTCTGCGAGGCGCTCCAGGGCCGGCAGAGCCTGACCGAGGCGCTGGCCCGTTTCATCCGCAGCGTGGGCGCCGAATGCGGCATGATCGTGCGGACCCACACGAACGAGATGCACCCGCAGCGCGTGGCCGCGCATGACGAGCGCCGCGCCGATCCCGTCCGCCCGCTGGTCGCAAGCTATGCCGACGGTCAGTTCGGGCGCCATCTGCAGCGCCCGCGCCCGGCAAGCCTGTGGCTCCGCTCCGTCGAGGCCGCCGAACCGGGCCACGATCCCCATCCGGCGCTGGCCGAGTGGCAGGCCGCGCGCCGCCTGGAAGAGTTCGCCGTCCTGGTGCTGGCCGCCGGCCCGTCGATCCGCGACCATATCGAGCTGCATTTCCGCCACCAGCTGTCGGCCGAGGTGCAGGCCGCGATCGCCGCGGTTCTGCCGACGATGGCGAGAAGCTGGGCCAAGCGCCAGGTCGGCGTGGTCACGCGGACCATCACCTGCCACCGCACCCGCGCCGACGCCCTTGCGAACCGTCCGGTGCTGGGCGAGGCCAATCCCCACCAGCTGAGCCGGGCCGAGTTCCGCGTCTGCCTGCTGCTGAGCCGCGGCCTGTCGGTCGAGGGCGTCTCGGCCGAGCTTGGGCTGGCGAAGTCCACGGTGCGGTCGCACCTGCGCAGCATCTACGCCAAGACCGGCGTCACCTCGCTGGCAGAGCTGGTGTTCCGCCTGCTGGACTCGCGCGAGGCGGAGCCGCGGCCGACGCTGCGGACGGCCTGAGCCATGGCCGCCTCGCTCGTTCCACTGATGCTGCTTGCGCCGGTGCTGGTCGCCGTGGCGGCCAGCGACCTGCGCCACATGCGCATCCCGAATGCCCTGAGCCTCGCGGCCGTCGCCCTGTTCGTGATCTCGCTGCCGTGGTTCCCGCCCGATGACCTGCCGATGCGACTGGTCGTGGCGGGGGGTGTCTTCGTGATCGGCTTCGCCGCCTTCTGCCTGCGCCTGATCGGCGGCGGCGACGTGAAGATCCTCGCGGCGCTGCTGCTCTTCGTGCCGGTCTCGCAGATGCCGGTCTTCGCCAACATCTTCGCCGCTGCGCTGCTGGTGGGAATCGCGGTCATCCTGCTGGTGCGGCTGCTGCCGGCGGCGCGGCGCAGTTCCTGGCCATCGATGCAGCGGACGCGGCGCTTTCCCATGGGCATCTCGATCGCGCTTGCGGGGCTTGCACACCCCTTCCTCGCGCCGCTCGCCACCGGATCGATCTGAGGCGCCCCGCCATGCCGAACCTCCGGGCAGTTGCCCCCGACGGCCGCGCCGTGCGAGAAAAGGGCTTGCGGCGGCGCAACGGCACCTGTCTCCTGTCCGGGCGGCCCATCGCCCCGCCTCCCGCACCATCCGACGGAGACCCTTAAAGTGACATCCGAATCCAGCGCCTTCGATCCACCGGAAGGCGCCCTTCGTGCCACCGCCAGCCGCGGCGCCGTGGCGACCGTGGCATCGCAGGCTGCCCTGATGCTGACGCAGATCGGCTCGGTCGTGATCCTGTCGCGACTGCTGTCGCCCGAGGACTTCGGTCTTGTCGCGATGTGCTCGCCGGTGATCGCGCTCTTGATGATGCTGCAGGAGTTCGGCCTGCTGGCGGCGACCGTGCAGAAGCAGGGGTTGCGGAACGAGGAGGTGAACTTCCTGTTCTGGGTCAACGTGGCGCTCAGCCTGTCGCTGACGGTGCTTCTGCTGCTGGCCGCGCCGCTGGTCGCCATGTTCTACCAGGAACCGCGGGTCGCGCCGCTGATCGCGGCGCTGTCGGTGACCATCGCGCTGAACGGCCTGGGCGCGCAGCACGGGGCGCTGCTGATCCGGCGGATGCAGTATGTGCGGCTCGGCTTCATCCAGGTGGCCGGTGCCGTCTCGGCTCTTGCGGCCGCCGCAATCTGGGGCTGGATCGACCCCAGCCCCTGGGCGCTCTTTGGCGGCGCGCTGGTCGGGACGCTGGTGCCGACGGCCGGCATGTGGCTCGGGTCGCGCTGGCGCCCGGGGCTGCCGCGCCTGATCGAGGGCTGGAGGCCGCTCATGGGCTTCGGCGCGGGCATCACCGGCTTCAACTTCGCCAACTTCTTCTCGATGAACCTCGACAAGGTCGTGATCGGCCGCGCCTTTGGGGGCGAGGCGCTCGGCTATTACGACCGGGCGTTCAAGCTGGTTCTGATGCCGGCCAACTCGATCTTCAACCCGCTGGCCCGCGTCATGGTCCCGGCGCTGTCACGGCTTCAGGACGAGCCCGGCCGCTACCGCAGCGCCTATCTGCGCGTCGTGGGGCTCGTGCTGCTCCTGATCCTGCCGATGATGGCCTGCGCGGCGGCCTTTGCGGACATCGTGATCCCCCTCGCCTTCGGCGGGAACTGGGAGGGCAGCGTCGCGATCTTCACCGCGCTCGGCATTGCGGGGCTGGTGCAACCGCTGAACAACGTCGCGGGTTGGCTGTTCATCAGCCAGGGACGCTCGAGGGACTTCTTCCACTCCGGCCTGATCCATGCCGCCTTCGTGGCGGCCGCGGTGCTGGCCGGGCTGCCGTTCGGGCTGATCGGCGTCGTCGTGGCGGTCGCCGCGGCGGAATACCTGAAGGTGCCGGCGATCTGGCTGCTCACCTGTCGCAGCGGGCCGGTGGGCATCCGGGACATGCTGCGCGGCGTGGGGCCGATGATCGTGGCGGCGCATCTGGTGCTGGGGCTGCTGTGGGTCATCAAGCCGACCCTGCCCGAGCCGGGGCTGCTGGCGCTGGCGATCGGCGGTCTTCTGTCCTACCTGCTGACTGCCGCGATGATCGCCGTCAGCCCGTCCGGTCGCGAGACGTTGCGCGAGGCGTGGCGCTTCGCGGCGGAGCGGCTGCCGCTCCGCCGGCGCGCGGCCAGCGGGGCCTGATCGTCAGACCTGCCGCACGGGGTCGCGCAGACGGCAGAAGGTGAACGCAGCCAGCCAGCCCATCAGGTAGCCGCCCAGATGCGCCTCCCATGCAAGGCCGCCCTCGAGGAACACGAACAGGACCACGTTCACCACGATGAGTCCGACGATCGTTCCCAGCACCGGCCGAAGGCTCGCGCCGCGCTGCCGGCGGCGGAGAAGGTCCCAGGCGTTCCACAGGCCGAAGAAGCCGAAGGCCGCGCCCGACGCTCCGATCATCGGCCCGTCGCTGACAGAGATCAGCCAGAAGGCCAGACCGCCCGCCACGGCCGATAGGGCGAAGAGCAGCAGCGTCCGCCAGGCGCCCGCCCGCTCTCCGATGGCCTTCCCGAGCGCGAGCAGGATCACGGCGTTCATCACCATGTGCAGCATGTTGGCGTGAAGGAAGGCATGCGTGAGGAACATCGCCTCGCGCTGGCCGGGAAACAGCCCGCCAGCCCCCTCGGCCAGGATCGGCGGCCAGAACGCGCCAAGGAAGATCGCCAGCGACCGCCAGCGCGGAGCGCCGATCAGCCCGGCATCCGCGGCCGAAAGGATGATCTCGATGGCGGCCAGCAGGCCGACGAGCACCCAGACGAAGGCGGGGGCGCCGGCGGAGGACGGAGCGGGGCGCGGGCTGGCGCGGCGGTGGGACAGGTCTGACATGAGGCCCAGATAGGCCGCCGGGCCGGCGCCGCCAAGCCCCGGCGCCCCTCTCGCCGCGAGCATCCCGCCGCCAGCCCCCCGGCGTCGGCCAGGCCGAATCGGGCCGACGCCGGCGGTCGTCGTCGTGGCGCGGCGGACCTCGCGCCGGGCCGAGGATGGCGCCACGAACGCCGACAGCTCGGCCCCCGCGGTGTGCCGCGGAGCGAGCACAGAGAGCGCTCACCGTTCAGGGGCACCCTGAAGCCGCGGCATCCGAGCGGAAAGTTTTCCCTCACCCTCCTGTCCGGCGATCAGGCCACAGGAAACGCGTGAAACGGCGCCAATGACTGCCATGGGCGCGTCCGTGCGCCAGGGCGAGGAAGCGGCTCTCGTAGAAGCGGAAGCTGATCTCGGCCATCCCCCATCACCGCCGAGCATGTTCGCGAAATGAAGCGCAATGAGATGGTAGAGGTAGATGCCATAGCTCACCATCCCGATCCGCGCGACCGGGCCGAACCTCAGAAGGCCAGCCATGGGATGATCCTCGCGCATGGCAATCGAGGCGAGACAGGCAGCCATCGTCAGATGCATGACAAGGTTCGGCCAGCCCAGCAGATTCTCCGGAAGAACCTGCCAGAGGACGACCAGCGTGGCGAAGGAAACCGGTGCGGCAAGCCTGTGCCCCAGAACAGGCCAGATCATCGCAAACGATCGCCTGTCATGCAGAATGACCGCAAGTGCGGAGCCGATCAGGATCGGTGAATAGGGTGGCATTGAAAGGCGGATGAGTCCCAGGTCGATGCCATGGATCCCGAAGATCCCGAAGGCCTCCGTGCCGGCAATGGTGCAGAGGATCACCGACAGGCCAAGCGCGGGCACGAGCGCAGGCCGGGGAAGCAGCATCAGGATCAACGGCCAGAGCAGGTAATACTGCTCTTCCACCGACAGCGACCATGTTGGCCCTAGAAGCGGGAGGTCGTCTATCAGGAAATTCGCCATGAACAGGTAGTAGAAGGGCATGTAGTCGATGTAGATGGCCTGCCCCTTGATCCAGATGTAGTAGGCTCCCACTGTCGAGATCAGCAGGAAATAGACGGGCAGGATCCTGAGTGCCCGTCGCTTGTAAAAGCCCGACAGGGAAAAGCGGCCGTTTGCGGAAGCTTCCCGCATGAGAAGGGTGGTGATCAGGAAGCCGCTGAGGACGAAGAAGAAGTCCACGCCGGCAAATCCTCGCGTGAGAATTCGCGCAACATCGGCCATCTGCTCGCGGTAGGGCAGATGATGCCAGAGGACCGCCGAGATGCAAAGGAAGCGAAGGCCGTCCAGACTGCCGAAACGGCTTCGGGAACGGTAACTTTCAAAGGGGCCCGGTGAAGGCTCTGGACAATCGGATGCTGACAAAGACGGAATCCTCGTAAACAGGCGGCGGACGCTGGCGCCGATCAAATCCGACAGCGCCCGCCCGTCGGCCTGCTCCGAAAGGCCGCCGGCTGCGATCTGCTGAACCCGATTTCGCCGAGCCTCGTCATGCTATGGCCTTGCATTGCTGAATACGGCCTGACGGACCTGATCAACTGCCTGCAATGTCGCGCCGGAAGATCGTGCCGCGATGTGGCGGGGCAATCACAAGTGAGGCGGGGCCGGCCCTGCACCCGGGTCTGCATCGCATGCCCCCAAAATGGAAAGCCCCGGCGCGGCATTTGCCGGCCGGGGCCATCAAGCCGAAGGTCGGTGGTCAATCGACCGCGGCTTCCAGTCGGGTGATCTCGTCCTTCAACTGGAGCTTTTCCTTCTTCATCGCCTGAATCTCCAGATCGTCGATACCGCGGTGCTGCAGCGCGGCGGCTATCTGCTCGTCCAGTTCGTCGTGACGGCGACGCAGGACGGAAATGTGGGATTCGACGGTCATCTGGAGCTCCTCCTTGAAGCGGACCTTTTCCCCTGACGTGGGCCCTGCCGCGGCGAACAGCAAGGGGTGGGAGCCGCATCTTTTCGGCACAACCTGTCGCACCCCGGGACTGGCCGCGGGGTTCCCGGCCGCTATCTCCTGCGGCGTGAGGTCGGAGGGTCCCGTGCGCCGCGTGACATCGTTTCTTGGGGTTTGTCTGATCGGGCTTCTGGTGCTCTCGGTCTGGTGGTTCGTCGAGCACGCGGTCGGCCGTGGCCTGCGGCTGGCGGATCCCGACGAGATCGCAGCCTCGCGCCTGTATCGCGCCGAGGCCCCCCTGTCGACGCTGGCGATCTATGGCCACATGGTGGTCGGCGGCCTGCTGACCCTGCTGGCGCCGCTGCAGCTGCTGGGGCCGGTCCGTCGTCGGCTGCCGCGCCTGCACCATGTCTTGGGCTACACGGTGGCAGGGCTGGCGCTGGCCACCGGCATCGGGGGGCTTGTCTACATCGCCGCGCACGGCACCATCGGGGGGGCGTGGATGAGCGCGGGTTTCGGGCTCTACGGGCTCCTCCTGATCGGGGCCGCGACCCAGACGGTCCTGCTCGCCCGCCGGCGCCACCCGGCGCATCGGGCCTGGGCGGCGCGGCTCGTGATCCTGGCCCTCGGTTCGTGGATCTACCGCATGCACTACGGTCTCTGGCATGCCTTCACCGGCGGAGCGGGCACGCAGGACGACTTTGGCGGGACCTTCGACCGGATCCAGGTCTTTGCCTTCTACCTGCCCTACCTGATGGTGCTGGAACTGGCCCTGCGCCTTCCGGCCCTGCTCCGGCTGCGCGGGCGGGCTGCCCGGGCGACGAGCTAGCGACACCCCGGCCGCCGTGGGCGCAACCCGGTCATTCGACGCAGATTCCTGTTGCGTTGCACGTCGGGAACGGGGATTTGTCCCGGATGCGACAGGGACGAGCCCCTTCCGGCACCACCTTCGGCGGGCTCCTGCCCGGTCTTGCGCAGCTTGTGCTGATCGCGATGATGCTGGCCGCACCCATGGCGCGGACCCCGGCCCTTGCTGCCACGGCGGCGTGGCGCGGCGTGTCGGGCCCTCTCCTCCTGGCCGAGCTGCCGACCGACCCGGCCGCGCAAAGGACGGACGCCCTGCTGCCGGACGTGACGGCTGCACACCGGGCGGTGACGAGTCGCCCGGCCCGCAAGGCATCGGCCGCGTCGCAGCCTGCACCGGCACCGCAGGTCCGGCAGGCGCACAGTAGAGCGGTTGACGGACCTCCTCCGGGCGCCGCCCGCGCGCCGCCCGGCGCGGGCTGAGCCCTTCCTGCCGAACCCCTGTCGCGGGTCCGCACCCGCTGCCGTCCCTGCCCGACCCTGAGGCTTTCATGCTCTCGCTTCACCTCGATCCCGCCATCGCTCCCTGGGCCGCCATCGCGGTCGTGCTGGGGATGCTCGTCCTCTTCGTGCTCGAGACCCTTCCGGTCGAGGTCACGGCCATCGTCGGAGCGACCGTGATGGTGCTGCTCGGACTGCTGCCGCAGGACGAGGTGCTGGACGTGCTGTCGAACGCCGCGCCCTGGACGATTGCCGCGATGTTCGTCATCGTGGGCTCCCTTGTGCGCACCGGCGCGCTCGACTGGGTAACCCGCATCGCGACCGCCCACGTCGGCCTGCGCCCCAGGACGACGGTGGCCGTCCTCGGCGTGGGCATCGTGGCGCTTTCGGCCGTGGTGAACAACACGCCCGTCGTGGTGGTCTTCCTGCCGGTCTTCATCCAGCTTGCGGCAGAGATGCGGACAGCGCCCTCGAAGCTCCTGATCCCCCTCAGCTATCTGTCGATCATGGGCGGCACGGTGACGCTGATCGGCACCTCGACGAACCTGGTGGTGGACGGCGTGGCGCGGTCCGCCGGACTGGATCCCTTCGGGATCTTCGAGATCACGCCGGTCGGGCTGCCGCTTGCCATCGTCGGGATGCTCTACCTCGGGTTCCTCGGCAACAGGCTCCTGCCCGAGCGCAGCTCGATGGCCGGCATGCTGACCGGCCGCCGGAAGATGAAGTTCTTCACCGAGGTGGCCGTGCCCGAGGGGTCGCCCCTGATCGGCAAGCCGCTCGACCAGGTCGACATCTTCCGGCGCAGCGACGTCCAGGTGATCGACGTGCTGCGCGGCGATGCCTCGCTGCGCCGTGCGCTGCAGGGAGTGGAGCTTCAGGTCGGCGACCGCGTGGTGCTGCGCTCGCCGATGGGCGAGATTCTGAACCTGCAAGGGGCGAGGGATCTGCATCTGGTGGACCGGCTCGCCTCCGTCCAGACCCAGACCGTCGAGGTGCTGATCACGCCGGGCTGCCGCATGATCGGCCGCTCGCTGGGCGAGCTGCGGCTGCGGCGGCGGTATGGCGTCTATCCGCTGGCCGTGCACCGGCGGAACAGGAACCTCGGCCGGCAGATGGACGACGTGGTGGTGGCGGTGGGCGACACGCTGCTGCTTGAGGGCTCGGCCGAGGACATCGGCCGGCTGGCGCAGGACATGGACCTGACCGACCTGTCGCACCCGCAGGAGCGGCCCTTCCGCCGCAAGCGCGCGCCCATCGCGGCAGCGGTCCTGACGGCCATCATCCTCCTGTCGTCCTTCGACGTGGCGCCGATCGAGATCCTTGCCTTCATCGGCGTGGCAATCGTGCTTGTCACCCGCTGCATCGATTCGGAGGAAGCCTTCTCGTCGATCGACGGCCGCCTGATGGCGATGCTGTTCGGCATGATCGCCGTGGGGGCCGGGCTGGACCACTCCGGTGCGGTGGAACTGATCGTGGGCTGGGCCGAGCCCTGGCTTGCCGGCATGGCGCCGTGGCTGCTGATCTTCTGCGTCTTCGCGCTGACCTCGTTCCTGACCGAGCTTCTGTCGAACAACGCCGTCGCGGTGGTGGTGACGCCGCTCGCCATCGAGCTGGCGCAACGTCTGGGGATCGATCCGCGACCGCTTCTGGTCGCGGTGATGATGGGGGCCTCGTTCGGCTTCGCCACCCCCATCGGCTACCAGTGCAACCTGCTGGTCTACGGTCCCGGCGGCTACACCTTCGGCGACTTCCTGAAGATCGGCGTGCCGCTGAACGTCCTGATGGGGATCGCGGCGGCGATCGTCATTCCGCTCGTCTACGGTCTCTGACCCGGGGCGGCCGGACGCCCCTCAGGCCTCGCCCACGAGATCGAAGGGCGCGGCCGGACGCTCCACCTGCGCGGCGAGCGCGGCAAGGCGCTGCAGGCGCTGCTCATGCGCCGGCGTCGCGGGCAGGCCCAGCGTGTCCAGCACGCGCTTCCAGCGGTGCGCCCAGTCGTGCCTGCGCAGCGAATTGGTGACGTTGGCCCGCCGGATCCGCTCCACCCGGGCCGGGTCGGCATCCAGCTCGGCGATGATGTCGCCGATGTCGCGATCGAGCGGGATGAGCGCATCGGGCCAGTCGAAGGCCGAGTGATACTCCGGGCAGTCCGGTGCCGATCCGAGCACCACCGCACCACCGGCAGCACCTTCGAAATAGCGCGTGGACAGCACCCGGTCGCCGCCTGCCAGTTCGCGGACGGCCGAGGGATCGCCCGGATCCCACGCAAGGTAATAGCGGCTGCGCCGGATCAGGTCGGCATTGAAGCGACGCACCGACGCCCATCCGCCGTCCCGCACCTCCTGCGCCTTCCAGACATCGTAGATGTAAAGCAGGCCGCGCGGGTCCAGAAGCTCGAGCAGCCGGCGGTGCACCTCCTCGTCGCGGCGACCGAGGCAGCAGACATCGACGCCGCGCGGCGGCTGGCGCGGCACCGGCGCGGTCAGCAGCGTGTCCGTCGCCGAGGAAAGCTGCGTGATCGGAGCGCTGGTATAGCGGGCCAGCTGCTCGCGGCTGGAGCCGTTCAGCACGAAGACATGATCGAACCGGTCGAGCAGTCTCAGCCTGTCCTTGTTGGCCTCGAAGGTCGAGGACCAGCTTTCCATCAGGTAGATCGCGGCGACCCCCGAGCGTTCCCGCCAGCGGCGAATCTGGTCGAGTTCCTCGATCTCGTAGACGAACTGGCAGGTGTAGAGCGTGAGGTCGTAATCCTGCTCCAGCGTCGCAGGCTCCATCCGCGGAACGTATTGCCCGCGAAGGGCGCGCATCTTCAGCTCGGCCCGGGTTCCCAGCGACAGCTTCCGCGGGCCGGCGCCGGGGCGATAGAGCCGGTCAAACGGGGCAACCACGGTGGCGGATTCGATCTGCGAGACGACATTGCACCATTCCCAGATCGATCCGCTCCAGGGTCGGGCGTCCATGTTGTAGGTCGAGACAATCAGCGTGCTTCGAGACGACATCAAAGAAATTCCCTGCCTGCGCCTCGGAGGCGCTGTTCAAAGGTGGTCGGGTCAGGATCGTCCCCTGCGGCAGGATCCCGGCGCGCGCGTCAAAATGGGAACAACTCTGCCAATCGGCGCTTGCGATGCAAGCAAAAACTCGCGGCTCGCCATGCCGTGAAGTGGTGCAGGCCCAGACACGCGGCCTCAGGGCCACACCATAGGCGGTTGCCTGTTCTCCGCCCAGCCATCGCCTCGCAGCCACGGCGCCTGACGTGGGGGCGCGCTCGGGCGGCAGGTCGCCCGCCCCGGCACGGCGGGCGCCGATCTCTCTGGTCGCGTCACCCCCGCATCGCGCGTGCGGCCCCCACCAGCCCGGGCGCCAAGTGCGCGGCCGCGGCCACCCCGTCCACCAGCATCAGGCCCGACCCCTGTGACAGCCGGGGCGCAAGCGCGGCCATGCCGGCGCAGCCGAGAACCGCGGCCGTCACCCCGTCCTCAGCCTCGGCGGCGGCCAGTTCGCCGGCCAGACGGGCCAGCGTGGCCGGTGCGGCGGCCTCGACCTCGAGCACGGCCAGACCCGAGGCCCGAACGCGCGCGCAGTGGCCGGCAAAGCCATAGGTCGCCACGTTCTCCTCGATCACCGGGACCGAGACCGGCAGCGTGGTCACGACCGAGAACCGATGCCCCAGCAGCGCCGCAAGGTGAAAGGCCGCCTGCCCGATGCCGATCACCGGGCAATGGGCGGCCGCGCGGACCTCGGCCAGACCAGTATCGTCGAAACAGGCAAGCACGATGCACTCCACGGCCTCGGCCCGGGCCCTCGGCAGCAGCTTCAGGATGCCGGCCACCGCCGCCGCTCCGTCCTCGGGGCCCTGGATCGCGGGCGGCCCGTCGTGGTTCGTCCAGCCGAGCACGTCCAGCCCCGGTGCGCTCGCGCGGGCCACCTCGACCACGGCCTCGGTCATGGAGACGGTCGAGTTCGGGTTGATGTAGAGCAGGCGCATTCAGACACCCCTGCCCGCATCCGACCCCGCCCGGGCGCGGCGCCGGCCGAGGACCCAGACGGTGACAAGGAACACCGCGATCACCACCAGCGAGAAGGCGGTGGTCAGGGTGCCAAGCGCGAAGATCACCGGCGTCGTGACGTTGGTCGTCATGCCGTAGATCTCGAGCGGCAGCGTGTTGTGGCTGCCGGCTGTCAACAGCGTCCGCGCGAACTCGTCATAGCTCAGCGTGAAGCCGAACAGCGCGACGCCGATCAGCGAGGGCGCGATGATCGGCAGCACGACATGGCGGATCGTCTGCCAGGCGGTGGCGCCCTGGTCGCGGGCGGCCTCCTCGTAGGCCGGGTTGAAGCGGTTGAACACCGCGAACATGATCAGCAGGCCGAAGGGCAGCGTCCAGGTCAGCTGCGCACCGAAGCCGGAACTCGCCCAGTGCACCGGCAGCCCGGCCTGCGAGAAGATCAGCCCCACCCCCAGCGAGACGAGGATCGACGGGATCACGAGGCTCGCCACCACCAGCTGGAAAAGCACGCCCGAGCCTGCGAACTTCTTGCGGAACGCAAGGCCGCCCATCACCGAGACGACCACCGTCGTCACCATCACCATCAGGCCGAGCGCAGTGGACCGCCCGAAGGCGCCCCAGATGTCGCCCACCGCCTGCTGCTGGAAGAGATCGCGGAACCAGTGCAGCGAGACGCCCCGCATCGGAAAGGTCAGGCCCCCCGTCGGCCCCTGAAAGCTGAGGATCGCGATGGTGATGGTCGGGCCGTAAAGGAACAGCAGGAACAGGCCGAAGATCGCGGCAAGGATGTAGAAGGAACGCGGGCGCGGCTCCATCTCAGAGCTCCTTCCGGATGTCGACGAGGCGCAGGAGCGCGCTGATGGTGATGAGGACGGTGATCAGCAGAACCACCGCCGTTGCCGCGGCCGAGGGATATTGCAGCAGCGCGATGTCGTTCGAGATCAGCCGCCCGACGTTCGCCGCCTGCGAGCCCGACATGAAGCGCACCGTGATGAAGTCGCCCATCACCAGCGTGATGACGAAGATCGAGCCGATCATGATGCCGGGCTTCGTCAGCGGCAGGATCACGTTCCAGAGGGTCTGGAAGCCGCTTGCGCCCGCGTCGCTCGCGGCCTCCAGCAGGCTGCGGTCGATCCGCATCATGGTGTTGAAGATCGGCACCACCATGAAGAGCGTGTAGAGGTGCACGAAGGCGAGGATCACCGAGAAATCGGAAAACAGCAGCCACTCCAGCGGCTGGTCGATCACCCCCCACGAGATGAGGGTGGAATTGGCGATGCCGTTCCGCCCGAGGAACGGGATCCACGAGATCATCCGGATGATGTTCGAGGTCCAGAACGGAATGGTGCAAAGCAGGAACAGCGCGGTCTGCCAGGCCTGGCTGCGGACGTGGAAGGCCAGGAAGTAGGCCACGGTAAAACCCAGCACCAGCGTCACCGCCCAGGTGATCGCCGCGTATTTGAAGGTGTTCAGGAACACGCTGTAGGTGACGGGCGAGCCGAGCAGGAAGTCGTAGTTCTCGAAGGAGAAGGCCGGGACGATCGAGAACTCCGTCGCGGTCCAGAAGCTCACGATCACGATCATCACGATCGGCAGGACGAGGAAGGCCGCCAGCACCAGGGCCAGCGGCGAGGCCAGAAGCCACCCCGTCACGTTCGGCGATTTCAGAAGCCGGTCCATCGGTCCTCCGCAGGGATTGAAGCCCCTCCCCGGCGGGAAGGGGCTTGCGCCGGAGCGGGCGCAAGGGGCGGCCGAGAGGGCCGCCCGGGGTCACGTCAGGCCGCGATGAATTCGTTCCACTTGCGGACCATGTACTGGTTCTCGTCCATGACCGAGTTCCAGCAGGCGACGGCACCCATGCGGTCGTAGAACGAGCCGCCGTCGCGCTTGTCGCCCGCGCCCGCCAGCTTCTCGCCGAACGGGTTGGTGATGTCGCCCTGGGCTTCCTTGCCCTCGAACCAGTAGCCCCATTCGTCGGCCGACATGAACTCCTTCGAGGTCTCCGGCACGGCCGAGTAGTAGCCCTGGCGCATCAGGAAGCCGCCGACCCAGCCAGAGAGATACCAGTTGATGTATTCGTAGGCCGCTTCCAGCGCCACGCCCTCAAGGTTCTTCGACAGGCCGATGCCGCCGCCCCACGAGCGGTAGCCTTCCTTCAGCGGCTGGTAGACGCACGGGATGCCGCGCGATTTGACCGCGGTGATGGCGGGCGACCACATCGACTGGATGACGACCTCGCCCGAGGCCATCAGGTTCACGCTCTCGTCGAAGGTCTTCCAGAAGGCGCGGAACTGGCCCGACTTCTTCGCCTCGGTGAAGATCGCCATGGTCTTGTCGATCTCTTCCCGGGTCATGTTGCCCTTGTCGCCGTACTTGATCTCGCCCATCGCCTCGCAGACCATCGCGGCGTCCATGATGCCGATCGAGGAGATGTCGAGGATCGAGGCCTTGCCCTTGAACTCGGGGTTCAGAAGCTCGGTCCAGCTTTCGATCGGGCGGCCGATCAGGTCGGGGCGGATGCCCAGGGTGTCGGCATTGTAGATCGTCGGGATCAGCGTCATCCAGCCCGATTCCTCGGCCACGAAGTCGGTGCCGCCGGGGCCCGAGGTGAAGCCAACGGTGTGCGGCGCGGTGCCCTGCGCGATCGTCGATTCCGGCGTCAGCTTGCCCGAGCGGAAGATCCCCACGATCTTGTCGTAGTTCTTGATCTTCGAGGTATCCATCGCCTGCAGGTTGCCGGTCGGCCAGACCTTCTTGCAGATCCAGTATTCGATGTCGGCAATGTCGAAGCTGTCGGGTTGGGTCGCCGCGCGCTGGGTCACGGCGTCGCTGTCGAGCGCGGTCATCTGGAGCGTGAAGCCCAGATCCTCCTTCACCTTCTGCGCGACCTCGTTGAGGTTCGACACGCCCGTGCCGAACTGGCGCAGGGTGATGTCCTTGATGTCCTGCGCCCAGATCATCGGCGCCGGAAAGGCCGAGGCGATGCCCGCTGCGGCGGCGCCCTTGAGCAGCGTGCGCCGGCTGTAGTGGTTCTTCTTCATGGAAAATCCCTCTGTTGGACTTGGGTCAAGCGTGAAGGCGGTGCAGCCGCCCTTCGTCCCAGGCAAGGCGAACCGCCTCGCCCGGGTTTCTCGGTCGTTCGAAGAAGATCGCCTCGGGGATCAGCGCGACGATCTCCTGATCCCCCGCCGCCCGCACGGTCAGCGCGACATGCGCGCCCTGATACTCCACCGCCTGGACCACCGCCTCCTGCCCTGCGGGGTCGAGCCGGATCTCGTCGCAGCGGATGGCGAACCGCCCGCCCGGCAGCGAAAGCACGTTGTGCCCACCCATGAAGCGGGCGACGAATTCGGTCTGCGGCGCGTTGAAGACATGGCGCGCGGGGCCGGCCTGCTCGATCCTCGCGTTGTTCATCACCACGACCTCGTCGGCCAGCGCCAGCGCCTCGTCCTGCCCGTGGGTGACGTGGATGAACGATATGCCGAGTTCGCGCTGCAGGCGCTTCAACTCCCCGCGCATCCGGATGCGCAGGAACGGATCGAGCGCCGACAGCGGCTCGTCCAGCAAGAGCACCTGCGGCCCGGTGATCAGCGCCCGCGCCAGCGCGACGCGCTGCTGCTGGCCGCCGGACAGCTGGCTCGGCAATCGGTCGGCGTAGCTGTCCATGTGGACGAGTTCCAGCATCTCCGCCGCCTTCGCGCGCCGCTCCTTCGCGGCCATCCCTTTCATCTTGAGACTGAAGGCCACGTTGTCGGTCACCGACAGATGCGGGAAGAGCGCATAGCTCTGGAACATCATCGCCGTGCCGCGCCGCGCGGGAGGCAGGGACGTCACGTCCTTGCCCGAAAGCAGGATCGAGCCCTCGGTCACGCTTTCGTGCCCCGCGATCATCCTCAGGGTCGAGGATTTGCCGCAGCCCGACGGCCCCAGCAGGCAGACATAGGTTCCGCCATGGAAGAGATGGCTGACATCGGCCACCGCCACGGCCGAACCGCCGTAACGCTTCGTCACGTGGACGAGTTCAAGGTCGTGTCCGGTCCGCATTGCACCCCCGCCGCTGTCATGCCCAAGGCTGACGCGGCAGGGTGGGGTTGTGCAATCCTGCCGCGGCCGGGACGGCCCCGAATTCTTTCTCTGCCCGAAAATTGTGCAATCGTATGCGAGCAGGAACGCGATCCGATGCAGGATCGTATACAATTTTGTCCGCGGGTGCAGGACGCTTGCCCTGCGGCGGCGACAGGGCAAGGAATCGAGCAAGAGCCGAGGACAGCATGGGCAGCGACAGCGCACATCCCCTTCCCGAAAGCAGCGCGATGGTCGCCGACCGGCTGGCGCTGGCGATCCACGAGCATCGCATCCAGCCCGGCACCAAGCTGTCCGAGGACGAGGTGGGCGAGATCTTCGGCGTCAGCCGAACCCTCGTGCGGGCGGCGCTGCAGCGGCTGGCACATGACCGGCTGGTGACCCTGAAGCGCAACCGTGGCGCCTTCGTCGCCCAGCCCTCGATGCGCGAGGCGCGCGAGGTCTTCGAGGCGCGCGCCCTGCTCGAGCCGCGCACCGCCCGCTCGGCCGCCGAGCGCATGACGCCGGCGGATGTCGCGCGCCTGCAGCGCCATATCGACGAGGAACATGCCGCGCTGGACGCGGGCGATCCGGGGCGCGCCCTGCGCCTTTCCGGCCTCTTTCACGTCGAGATCGCCCGGATCGCCGATCAGGACACGATCCGCGAGTTCATCACGCAGCTGGTCGCGCGCTCGTCGCTGATCATCGCGCTCTACTGGCAGCGGCGGGCGGCGCTGTGCGAAAGCCACGCCCACCACGCCCTGCTGCGCGCGCTGGCCGAGGGCGACGGCACGGCCGCCGAGGAGATGATGAAGGGCCACCTGCTCGATCTCGTCTCCTCGCTCGACCTGCGCAATCCCGCGCCGCCGGCGCGCTCGCTGAAGGAGGCTCTGGCCCGCGCATGACCATCCGCTGCATGACCCTTGCCGACGTCGAAACCACCCTCGACTGGGCGGCGGAGGAAGGCTGGAACCCCGGCCTCGACGACGCGGTGCCGTTCCACGCCGCCGACCCCGGGGGCTTCTTCCTTTGGGAGGAGGATCGTGCGCCCGTGGCGGCGATCTCGGTGGTGAACCACGACCCGTCGATGGCCTTCCTCGGCCTCTACATCTGCCGGCCCGACTTCCGCGGCCGCGGGATCGGCCTGAAGCTCTGGACCGAGGCGCTGCGGCACGCAGGGGATCGCACCGTAGGCCTCGACGGCGTGGCCGCACAGCAGGCGAACTATGCGCGATCCGGCTTCCGCCTTGCCGGGGCGACGCTGCGGATGGAGGGCCGGCTGGCAGGCGCCGCCCTGCCCGAGGCAAGACCGGAGCAGATGGAGCAGTTGATCGCGCTCGATGAGGCCGCGAATGGCTACGGCAGGCCGGCCTTCCTGGCCGAGTGGCTCCTGCCCACCGCCACGCGACGGACGGTAATGCTGGAGGACGGCACCGGCTTCGCCACCGCAAGGCTCTGCCGCAAGGGATGCAAGATCGGCCCCGTGGTGGCGGCCGATACCGCCGCGGCCTTGCTGCTCATCCGCGGCGCGGTGGCCTCGGTCGGGGCTGACGAGGCCATCGTGGACGTTCCCGACGCCAACCCGGCCTTGATCGGCGCGCTGCAGGCGGAAGGCTTCGCCGAAACCTTCCGCACCGCCCGGATGTACCGCGGACCGGCGCCGCAGGCGGGCCCGACGCTGCAGGCGACGGGCACGCTGGAACTCGGCTGACTTACAGGCTGTCGCCGAAGTCCGCGCGGAACTTGGCGGCAAGCTTCTGCTGCCAGTCGCCCACCGGGTCGAGCCGGCCGTAGAAGAAGCGCAGGATCTCGGGCTCCTCGACGAACTTCAGGCCGCCGATCAGGTCGCGGTTCTGGTAGAGCCAGTCGATCCGGTCGATGGCGTATTTCACCTGGCTCAGCGTGAACACCCGCCGCGGCATGGCGAGGCGCAGCAGCTCCATGTTGGAATAGACCTCGGTGCCGTCCGGGTTGCGCTGCTCGGAGAGCGAGCCGCGCTCCATCCCGCGGATGCCGCTGGCGATGAAGAGGGCCGAGGCGAGCGCTCCGGCCGGATACTCGGACTGCGGGACGTGCGGCAGGAAGCGCATCACGTCGATGTGGCAGCCGAGGCCGCCCGGGGGCGTGATGACCGGCACGCCGCGCTTCACCAGCTCCTCGACCATGAAGGCGATGAACAGCGGGCCCTGGCTGATCATGTCCTCGTCCATCGTCTCGTCGAGGCCCACGGTCAGCGCCTCGATCTCGCGAACGGACATGCCACCGTAGGTGAGGAACCCCTCGTAAAGCGGAACCAGAACACGCATTTTCCGGTAAAGCTCTTCGTCGCGGATGCAGATCGCGCCGCCGCGCGCGCAGCCGAGCTTGCGCGCCGAGAAGTAGATCACGTCGCAGAGGTCGGCGATCTTGCGGGTGATCTCGGGGATCGAGAGGTCGCGGCAGCATTCCTCGCGGGTCTTGTTGAACCAGAGGTTGTCGGCCAGCAGGCTCGCGTCCAGGACGAGGGTCAGCCCGTTCGCGTCGCAGACCTCGCGGATCTCGGCGAGGTTCGCGAGCGAGATCGGCTGGCCGCCGATCAGGTTGGTGCCCGCCTCCATGCGCACGAAGGCGATCTTGTCGGGGCCATGCGTCGTCACGAGGCCCTCGAGCTTGGCGATGTCCATGTCGCCCTTGAAGGGATGGCTGCTCGTCACCTCGAGACCGCGGTCGTAGCAGATTTCCTCGACCGCGCCGCCATTGAGGACGATATGGGCCTTGGTGGTGGTGAAGTGATAGTTCATCGGGACGATGGTGCCCGGCTTCACCAGCACCTGGCTCAGGATGTTCTCGCAGGCCCGGCCCTGGTGGGTCGGCAGGATCCAGTGCATGCCGAACAGGTCGCGCAGCTTCGCCTCGAACCGCTCGTAGGTGGCGGACCCGGCATAGCTGTCGTCGGCGACCATCATCGCGGCCATCTGCCGGTCGCTCATCGCGTTCACGCCGCTGTCGGTCAGCATGTCCATGAACACGTCGCGGTTTTGCAGCAGGAAGGTGTTGTTCCCCGCGCCGGCGATCGCCTGAAGGCGGTCCTCGATCGGCTGCAGGTTCAGCTTCTGCACCACGCGGACCTTGTGCATCTCGAGCGGCACTGATTCACCGCCGAAAAACTTCACCGTCATCTTTCCCCCCGGGCCGCAGCCCCCAACCAGTACACCACGGGATTGAGCGCCGCGGCGGGCCGCTGATCAACACGGCTCTGCTGCGTCACAAGATCACGCTGAAAATCCCCGGATGCCGCCGGACCGGACGCCGCCGCTTCCCGATCCGCATTGCCCCTGCGGCACTTGCGCCCGATTGCTGAAGCATTCCGCTTTTTGATTGCGATCAATGACATTTCACGCTCCCATTGCAAAAGGGACAACCAAGGTTCCCCGGAGTGCGCCATGCGATTGACGAAGTTCAGTGATTACGCCCTGCGTGTCCTGCTCTATGCGGCCAGCATCGAGGACGGACGGCTCGTCACCATCGGCGAGACCGCGTCGGTCTATGGCATCTCGCAGGGGCACCTGAAGAAGGTGGTGATGAACCTGATCCACGCGGGCTTCCTGCAGGGGACACGCGGGCGCACCGGCGGCTTCCGGCTCGCGCGGCCCGCGAACCAGATCCGGCTGGGCGAGGTGCTCCGCGCCACCGAAACCGATTTCGCGCTGGTCGAGTGCTTCCAGCAGGGCAATGCCTGCTGCATCGCCCGCCCCTGCCGCCTGCCGCCGATCATCGACAAGGCGGTGCGGTCGTTCCTCGCCACGCTCGACGAGTTCACGATCGCGGATGTGATGATGTCTCCGGAGCAGTTCGGCCTCGAGGAGCCTGCGGTGGCCTGACCTGGCCCCGGGCGCCGCGGATCAGCCCCACGGTGTAGATCGCAAGTGCCGCCCAGATCATCGGGAAGGCGATGGCCTCGGCCCGGCCGAAGGGCTCGTTGAAGACGAAGACCGCGGTCAGGAAGATCAGGGTCGGCGAGACATACTGCAGGAAGCCGATGGTCGAGAGACGCAGGAGCTTCGCGCCATTGGCATAGAGCATCAGCGGCGTCGCGGTGATGATCCCGGTGCCCAGCAGCAGCGCGCGATCCGACAGGCTTCCGCCCAGGAAATGCCCGGTGCCCTGCACCTCCAGCCAGATCGCGATGGCCAGCGCGGGCAGCAGCAGGATCAGCACCTCGAGCAGGAACCCCTGGTTGGGGCCGAGGGGCAGCGACTTCTTGAGGTAGGCGTATCCGCCCCAGGTGAAGGTCAGGCTGATCGCCACGAAGGGCAGGCGCCCGGCCTCGACCGTCAGCACCACGACAGCCGCGACGGCGAGCGCGATGGCGGCCAGTTGCAGCCGGCCAAGCCGTTCCCCCAGCAGCACCGCGCCGAGGAACACGCTGAACAGCGGGTTGATGTAATAGCCGAGCGCGGTGTCCAGCGTCTGCCCTGCCCCGATGGCCCAGACGTAGATCCCCCAGTTCACCGAGATCAGCGCGGCGGTGACCGAGGCCATGAGCAGAAGCCGCGGCGACTGCAGCGCAACCCGCAGCTCCGACGTCCGGCCGAGCGCCACCAGCACCCCAAGCGCCACCGGCACCGACCAGATCACCCGATGGGCAACGACCTCATGGGGGGGCACATGAGCCAGCGCCTTCATGTAGATCGGCAGGACACCCCACAGCAGATAGGCCGACAACGCAAAGCCCATGCCGCGCAGGCTGTCCTCGTTGCGGGGAAGGGTCGCGTCGCTCATCCGGGGCTCCTACGGGAATGCAAAGCTTTACAGGAGGCGCGGGACGGGGGCCAATCCGATCTTGTGCGGGCGGGCATCGCGAACGGTGATGGATGCGGCCTGTCCGGCGCGGCAGCGGACGCCGCCCCGCCCGCAGGAGCGGCGACGGCAGGCACCCGCGGCGGATGGGAGTCAGTCGGTCGCAGCTGGCCGGCCGTGCTGCCAGAACGCCGGCGGCGCGGGCCGGATCGCGGCTGCCCGGATCAACCCCCGGTTGGGACGAGAATGCAGTGTCTTGCCGGACCGACTGCGCTCTTTAGGCGCAGCCCCGCGCAAGCCGCGGCCGAGCTTCAACTTTGCCTTGAAATGGGAGCGATTCGCTCACATGCGGTCGGTCGAAGCGCCCGCTTTCGGGAACCCATGGAGCCCACCTTGTCCTTGCCGCCTATCCGACTGACTGCCCTCAGCCTCCTGACCGCCCTTGCGATGGCGTTGCCTGCCGCCGCCGACCAGCCAGCCGCCACACCGGCTGCGGTGGCCGGACCCATGCTCGCTGCCCCGACCGAGTTCAGCTTCGATCTGCTGGCCGCGCGCGCCGCGGCGCTGGCCCGGCGGCCGCATGTGCCCGCGCCGGTCGCCCAGCCCGAGGTGCTGGAGAAGATCGACTACGACGCGCACTGGCGCATCCGCTTCCGCCCCGAGGCGACCGTGATGCTGGGCGACACCCCGGCGCAGTTCTTCCACCTCGGCACCTATTTCCGCCAGCCGGTGAAGGTCTTCGTCGTCGAGGGCGCCTCGGCGCGCGAGGTGGTCTACAGCCCGTCCTATTTCGACATGCCGACCGACAGCCCGGCCCGCGCGCTTGGCGCCAATGCGGGCTTCGCCGGCTTCCGCCTCATGCGGCCGGACATGAAGAGCGACTGGATCTCGTTCCTTGGCGCGGCCTACTTCCGCAGCGATGGCGCGCTGCGCCAGTTCGGCCTGTCGGCGCGCGGCGTCGCGCTGAACACCGGGCTCTCGATCCCCGAGGAATTCCCCCGCTTCACCGAGTTCTACCTCGAGACCGCGCCGGACGGCCGCACCATCGTCAACGCCCTGCTCGACGGTCCCAGCATGACCGGCGCCTACCGGATGGTGATGCGCGACGAGACCGGCAAGGGGCAGGTGATGGACATCTCGAGCCGGCTCTACTTCCGCGCGCCGGTCGAGCGGCTGGGCATCGCGCCGCTGACCTCGATGTTCTGGTATTCGGAAAGCAACCGCTTCCAGTCCTCGGACTGGCGGCCCGAGGTGCATGACACCGACGGCCTGATGATCCACACCGGCGCGGGCGAGCATATCTGGCGGCCGCTCAACAACCCGGACCGGGTCGTGACCTCCAGCTACTTCGACCGCGACATCAAGGGCTTCGGCCTCGTTCAGCGCGACCGCGACTTCAACAACTACCTCGACGACGGCGTGTTCTACGACAAGCGCCCGGCGGTCTGGATCGAGCCGACCTCGGCCTGGGGTCCGGGCGCGGTCCAATTGGTCGAGATCCCGACGGAAGACGAGATCTTCGACAACATCGTGACCTTCTGGAACCCCGAGAAGCGCCCGCAGGCCGGCGAGGAAATGCGCTTCGACTACCGCCTGCACTGGTCCGACGTGCCGCCGGTGGATCTGGAGTTGGCCCGCACCGTAGCCACCCGGGTGGGCAATGGCGGCGTGCCGGGCCAGCCGCGGCCGAAGGACGTGATCAAGGTGGTGGTGGACTTCGAGGGCAAGCCGCTTGAGGGGCTGGCCACCCAGGACGGCGTCAAGCCCGAGGTCTCGGCGCCGGCGGGGGTCGAGGTCGTCAATCCCTTCGCCGTGCGCGTCGTCGGCACCGACCAATGGCGGCTGACCTTCGACCTGAAGGCGCCGGCCGGGACCGACACGGTGGACCTGCGGGCCTACCTCGCGCGGAACGGCGCGCCGCTGACCGAGACCTGGCTGGGTCAATTCCACCTGGGCCAGATCAACCGCCTGCGCTGAGCCGCGGGCGTGACGCCGCCCGTGCCGACAGGACCGGGGCGGCAGACCTTTCGATGCGGGGCGGCGCCGGGACACTCCCGGCGCCGTCTTGCGTTCGGTGCGCAGGCGACAGGCCCGCCTGACGCGGGAAGCGGCCGGGCTTGCCTTCCTGCATCAGCCGGCGGGCCGCACCAGCGCGGCGATGGCCTGCATCTCGGGCTTGCCCGAGGCGGCGATGGCCTCGCTGACCGGGCGGGCCGGATCGGCCACGACGATCCCCGCCGCGCCAAGACGCGCGCAGAGTTCATCGGAGGTCATGCCGAGCATGGGCGCGACATCCTGGGCGGGATTTGCAAGGATCGCGCGCGTGAAGGCGAAGGGCGGCGGGCCGCCGGCCTCGCCCGTGCCCATTGGCATGAGGAACGGCAGGGCCACCAGCATCGAGGCGCCGAGGGCGATCCCCATGGGCAGGCGCCTGAAGTAGTTCAGGAACGAGCGCCAGTTCTTCCAGAGGTGTAGCGCGAAGGGCACGATGAGCACCATGCTCAGCCATTCGTGCATGCCGTGGAAGCCGCTGGGGCCGATGTGGAAGAACAGCGCGATCCCGGAGATCAGCGAGACGATGAAAAGGCCGGTGATGAAGGGGGTGGCGTAGCGCCCCAGAATGCTGGGCATGACTGGCTCCTGACAGGGCCCCCGAAGGGGCGGATCGGCCGCCGGTCGCACCCGTCCGGCCGGCGGCGGTTCATGCTGTCCTACGCCCCGCGCCGCGGCTTCCGTCGGCCGTCCGCCCCCGCAGGGTCCTCTGCGACATCCCGCCGCGCAGACCCGGACAATCGCTCCGGCTCGGGCCGGTCGCGCCCGGTTCAGCCCGGCGTCAGGTAGAGGCCCGACAAGGCGCGGATCGAGCACAGGAACCGTTCCGAATGTCCTTCCCCCCGATCTGCACCCCCGGAAGCGCCCCGGCGCAACCCTCCGTCGCGCCCGGCCTATGGCGAAGCGCATCCGCCTTTCAGGTGAGCCTCGCCGTCGTGGGCTTCATGCTGGCGGCCGATAACACGACCTTCTGGCTGCGGGGCCTCGAGATCTTCGGTGCAAGCCCCCGGCTCGCGCTGTTCGGGGCGGCGGTCTTCGCCCTGACGCTGGGCCTCACGACGCTTCTGGCCGCGGGGCCGCTGCGAAAGCCGGTGCTGGTGGCGCTGCTGCTGATCGCGGCCACGGCCTCGTGGTTCACCGACCGGCTCGGCATCACGATCGACCGCGACATGATCCAGAACGCGATGACGACCACCGTCACCGAGGGGCGCCACCTCGTCACCCGTGGCTTCCTTCTGCACCTGCTGCTGTTCGGACTGCTGCCGGCGGCGCTGGTGTGGCGCATGCCGGTCCGCCGCCTGCCGCGCTGGCAGGCCCTGTCGCGGTGGGTCGCGGCCCCGGTCCTGTGCGTTGCATTGGGAGCGGGGCTGCTTGCCATCAACTTCAAGGACTTCTCGGCCGTTCTTCGCGAACGGAAGGAACTGGTCGCCGCCTGGCAGCCGGCCGCGCCGCTGGGCGCGGCAGTGCGCTATGCCAGGCTCGTGCTGCGCACGCGCGAGGTCACGGCGGCGCCCCTTGGCCTCGACGCGCACAAGGGTGCGCGCCTCGCCGCAGCCGAGAAGCCGGTCCTGACGGTCCTCGTGGTGGGTGAAACCGTGCGCGCGCAGAACTGGGGCCTGAACGGCTATGCGCGGGACACCACGCCGGAGTTGCGCGCCCGGGGCGTCGTGAACTTCCCGCAGGTCGAAAGCTGCGGCACCGCCACGGCGGTTTCCATGCCCTGCATGTTCTCGGTCCTGCCGCGCCGCGACTACAGCCAGGAAAAGGGCCTTGCCACCGAGAACCTGCTCGACGTGCTGTCCCATGCCGGCGTGGCCGTCGAGTGGCACGACAACAACACCGGCGACAAGGACATCGCGGCACGGGTGACCTCGGCGAGGGTCCCCGCCGATCCGGCCGCCTGCGGCGAGGGGGAATGCACCGATGCGGTCTTTCTCGACCTGCTGAAGCGGAAGATCGCCGGCATCGACCGCGACACGGTGCTGGTGCTTCACCAGATCGGCAGCCACGGCCCGGCCTATCACCTACGCTACCCGCGCGCCTTCGAGCGGTTCCAGCCCGCCTGCCACAGCGCCGAATTCTCGGATTGCACCGACGAGGAGATCCGCAACGCCTATGACAACACCGTGGCCTTCACCGACCATGTGCTTGCGGGAATGATCGACATGCTTGCCGCGCAGCAGCGGGTGATCCCAGCGCTCGTCTATGTCTCGGACCATGGCGAGTCGCTGGGCGAGAACGGGCTCTACCTGCACGGCGCGCCGTGGTTCATGGCGCCGGACACCCAGACGCGGGTTCCCATGGCGATGTGGCTGTCAGACGCGTTCCGCCGCACCATGCAGCTGGACGAAGCCTGCCTGCGCGCCGCGGCCGAGGCGCCGGCGAGCCATGACAACCTGTTCCATACCCTGCTGGGCCTGATGGACGTCGACACCCGCGTCCGCGATGCCGGTCTCGACCGCGTCTCGGCCTGCCACCACCCGGCCGCCTGAAGGAGTTGCCATGACCGATCGCATCGACATTCCCCGGCCGGGCCGGGTCGACGGCCCCGCGCATCTGCTGGCGGCGGCCAGCCACTCGTTCGGCGGGCTGCGCCGGCTGTCGCACGAAACCGCTTTCCGCCACGAGGGTCTCGCCGGGGCTGCCGGGCTGGCCCTGCTGCTCGGCACCCGCGCCGGGCCGGGCGAGATCGTCGTGGCCGTGCTCCTCTTCCTGATGCTCGTCGCGGTCGAGGCGCTGAACACCGCGATCGAGGTGATCGTCGATCATCTGTCGCCCGGCTGGGCCGAATTCGCGCGGGATGCCAAGGACCTGGGCTCGCTGGCCGTGCTCTGCCTGATCGCGGCGAACCTGGTCTTCCTCGGCTATGCCGTGCTGTCCTGAGGCGGAACGGCCCGCGCCTGAAATCCCCCGTCGCGCCCCGGAACGGGCGAGGCAAGGCGCAGCTGCCAGCCCGCGCCGTTCACGATGCCGCTGGCGATGGCAAGGCCCAGCCCGGACCCCTTGCCGTGGGTCCGGCCGCGCTCGAACCGGGTCGCCAGCCGTGACAGAATCCCGGCCGGGATCGGGCGGCAGTCGTTGGTGACGGCAAGGCCGTCGGGACCCAGCGTCACCTCCACCGGCCCGTCGCCATGGGCCAGAGCATTCTCGATCAGGTTGCGCGCGAGGATCGCGAAGGCGTCCGGATCGAGATGCGAGACGAGCGGGCCTGCCTCGAGGCGGATCCGCCACCCCTCGGGTGCGTGGCGGAAGTCCTCGACCACCATGTGGAGCAGGGGGGCAAGATCCCTCGCCTCGGGCGCCAGCACCCCCGCCCCCTCGGCGCGGGAGAGCTGCAGCAGCTTTTCGGAAAGCCGCGCCAGACGCTTAAGTTCGGCCTCCAGCCCCTCGGCCCGGGGCCGAAGCGACTCGGGCGCCTCGGCCACCAGCCGCTGGGTCTGGGCAAGGGCGGCTGCGACGGGCGTGCGCAACTCGTGCGCCGCATTGGCGGTGAAGCTGCGTTCGGCATCGAGGGCGCGGCCAAGGCGCGCCATCAGGCGATCCACGGCGTCCCGGATCGGCAGCAACTCGACCTGGAGCGACCTTGTGCCGAGCGGGCGCAGGTCGGTCTCGTCCCGCCCCTGCACCTCGCGCGAGAGGTCGCGCAACCGGGCCAGACCCACGCGGGTGCGCCAGGCCACCAGCGCAAGGGTGATGGGCAGGATCAGCAGGAGCGGCACCACGAAGGCGATCAGCGTCTCCTCCACCGCCTCGCGGCGGTTCTCCAGCGGCTCCGCAATCTCGATCGTCCACTGGCCGCTGGCATCCTGGGCCGAATAGATCCGGTGGTCCGGTCCGGTCCGGAACCCCGGCGGCAAGGGGTCCGCGAAGGTAACGGCCGAGGCCCCCTGCGACCAGAGCACCGTGGTGCCGGAGGCGTCGCGGATGACGAAGGTCAGGCCTTCCTCGTGATCACCCGCGCGCGCGACCGGCTCGGGCTCCACCGCGCTGGCCAGACGGTCGCCGGCCACCGCCAGCGGCAGCAGCCGCTCGGCCGTCTCCTGCAGCGCACTGTCGAACAGCTCGTCCAGTTCCTCGCGCATGTAGTGGATCGCCAGCAGCGTCGCCGCCGTCCAGAGCAGCACGATGCCGGCCGAAAGGCTGAGCGCGAGGTCGCGGCGCAGGCTGCGCGCCCGCCTCATCGCCGCACCAGCCGGTAGCCCAGCCCGCGCTGCGTCTCGATCCGGTCGCGGCCCAGCTTCTTGCGCAGCCGGCTGACATAGACCTCGATCGTGTTGCTCTCGACCTCGGCATCGAAGTTGTAGAGCGTCTCCTCGAGCTGCGCCTTGGACACGATCGAGTTCGGCCGGTGCAGCAGGGCGTCCAGGATCGCCCATTCCCGATGGCTGAGGACGACCGGGCCATCGGGTCCCTCGATGCTGCGCCCGGCGACATCGACCTCGAGCGGGCCGATCATCAGCCTCGGATTGGGGTTGCCGGCATAGCGCCGAGCCACGGCACCGATGCGCGCCGACAGTTCGGACAGGTCGAACGGCTTGACCATGTAGTCGTCGGCGCCGGCGTTCAGGCCCTCGATCCGCTCGGTAATGCGGTCGCGCGCGGTCAGGATGATCACCGGCATCCCCAGCCCGCGCGCCCGGAGCCGGCGCAGGAAGTCGATGCCGCTGCCGTCGGGCAGGGTCAGGTCAAGCAGCACGAGATCGAAGCTGGCCGTCTCGACCGAGGCAAGCGCATCCTCGACCGAGGCCACGAGATCGGCCGCATGGCCCTCGGCCGCAAGCTGGTCGCGGATCGCCCCGCCCAGCCCCGCGTCGTCCTCTACCAGTAGGATGCGCATCGGATCTCCGCCGGCCCTTGCCCTGCCCGCATCTTCCATGCGGTGCGGCGGGGGCAGGCGTCAAGCGCGGGGCGCGCGGCCCGGGACCCGTGGGCGCCCGGGCGCCGGCTTTCACTTCGAGGCCAGCGTGATCGGCAGCGCCTCGGCCGAGATCCGCACCGTCCCGCCCGTGCGGGCGAAGGTGTAGATGGTGCGCTGTTCGAACGGCAGCGAGAAGTGGACGGAGTCCCGATCCTCGAGCCGCATCTTCACCACCTGCGGCTCGGCCGAGGGCGAGCGGGCGCGGAAGGCCGCGGTCACCTCGATCCCGCCATCGGCCAGATCGGTGCGATAGGCCGCCATGTCGAGCGCGCCGGTGTGCAGGCTGCCCGCCTGCAGCGGCGCGGTCAGCGTGACCTCTTCGGCCGAGGCGGCGGCGGCCAGTGTCAGCGCGGCGAGGGATAGGGAGAGAATCGTTTTCATATCGGGACCTGTCCAGAACGGGAGGCGGCCGGATCGGCCGGATCATGTGTCGGCAAGGACCTAATGCTGCGGCGCAGCACTGTCCATGCGCGCGGCTGCAGTCCCGCTATGCAGCAGGCGGGATGATGGCGCACCACCGCTCCGCGCAAGCGCGGCGGCGACAGACGCGCGGCGCAACGCCCGCCGGGCGGGTGCTTGCGCAACAGGAGGGGCAGGTTCCGGCCGCGCGACATGCAGAAAGTTGACGCGGGTGCCGCGATCTGTCACGCCCTGCCCTGACGGTTCCCGACCGCCGCAAGGCCAAGGGATGAAAAGGGAACGCGGTGAGGGGGTGACAGCCCGAATCCGCGACTGCCCCCGCAACTGTGAGCGGCGAGCCGCCTCCGAAGACGCCACTGGCCGATGGCCGGGAAGGTTCGGGGAGGGCTGTGACCCGCGAGTCAGGAGACCTGCCGTCGCTTTCGCCGGGCAACCGGACCCACCCCATGCGCCGTCGGGGATGACGGCTAGGAGGACCACATGCATATCGAACCCGGTCTCGTGACCGGAGCAAAACTCGCCGTAGGCTATGCCACCGCGGTGACGGCCGGAGGCTACACGCTGAAGCTTGCCGCCGAGACCATCCGCGAGAAGGGCCTGGCCTCGCTCGCGGTGCGCAGCCTCATCGCCGCGGCCTGCGTCTTCACCTTCTTCCAGATCCTGCCGCATTACCCGGTGGGCGTGTCCGAGGTGCACTTCATCCTCGGCTCGACGCTGTTCCTGATCCTCGGGGCGGCGCCGGCCGCCTTCGGCCTGACCGCCGGCCTGCTCGTGCAGGGGCTGTTCTTCGCGCCCTTCGACCTGCCGCAATTCGGCATGAACATCACGACGCTTCTGGTTCCGCTCTTCGCGGTCAAGGCGCTGGCCGACCGGATCATCCCGGCGCACCGGCCCTATGTGGACCTCGACTACGGGCAGGCGCTGGCGCTTTCCACCGCCTATCAGGGCGGCGTGGTGGCCTGGGTCGCCTTCTGGGCCTTCCTCGGCCAGGGCTTCGGCGCCGCGAGCGTGGCTTCGGTCGCAACCTTCGGCAGCGCCTACATGCTGGTCGTCCTGATCGAGCCGCTGACCGACCTTGCGGTGCTGGCGGCGGCCAAGGCTGCGCGCGGCCGTATGCCGGCGGGCCTGTTCACGCCCCGCCTGCATCAGGCGGCCTGACGCCGGGGCGCGGGCGCGGCCGCCGGGCCGCGCCCGCCCTTCCCCGCAGGGGATTGACCCGCGCCACCCCCGCCGCTCCTTCTCGCAACCGACCGGATGGCCCGCCTGCCTCGGCCCGGCACGGAGACTTCATGATGCTGGAAGCTCACTCCCTGCCGCCGGGGCTGATGATCGGCGCTCCGGGCTCGGGCTCGGGCAAGACTACGGTGACGCTGGGGCTTCTGCGCGCCTTCCGAGACGAAGGCCTGGGCGTGCAGCCCTTCAAGAACGGACCCGACTACATCGACCCCGCCTTCCATCGCGTGGCGGCGGGACGCCCCTCGTTCAACCTCGACGGCTGGGCGATGTCGCCGGCGCTTCTGGCGGGCCTGGCCGCCGAGGCGGCAGGCGCGGATCTGGCCCTCGCCGAGGGCTCGATGGGCCTTTATGACGGCACTTCGGCGCCGGGTGTCACCGGGCGCGGCGCGGCGGCCGAGATCGCGGCCCGCTTCGGCTGGCCGGTGGTGCTGGTGCTGGATGCGGCCGGTCAGGCGCAATCGGCCGCGGCGACCGCGCTCGGCTTCGCGCGCCATCCCGACGCGCCGCCCTTCGCGGGCGTGATCCTCAACAACATCGCCTCGGCGCGGCACGAGGTGATGATCCGGCGCGAGATGGAGCGGCTCGGCCTGCCGGTGCTGGGCGCCCTGCCCCGCCGCCGTGACCTCGCGCTGCCCGAGCGTCACCTGGGACTGGTCCAGGCGGGCGAACATCCCGACCTCGAGGGCGCCATCCTGCGCTTTGCCGCGCTCCTGCGCGATCACGCCGATCTTGCGGCGATCCGTGCCGCGGCCCGCTCCACGACAACGACGGCGCCGGGACCGCTGCCGGGGCCGCCCGCGCAGCGCATCGCCCTGGCCTCGGATGCGGCCTTTTCCTTCACCTATCCGCATCTGCTGGAAGGCTGGCGCCGCGCCGGGGCCGAGATCCTGCCCTTCTCGCCGCTGGCCGACGAGGCGCCGCCGGAGGCCGATCTGGTCTGGCTGCCGGGCGGCTATCCCGAACTGCACGCCGGCCGGCTTGCCACGGCGGCACGGTTCCGCGCGGGCCTTCGGCGTCACGCGGAAACCGGGCCCGTTCACGGCGAATGCGGCGGCTACATGGTGCTGGGCGAGGCGCTGGTGGATGCGGCCGGCGTCCGGCATTCGATGACCGGGCTGCTCGGCCTCGTCACCAGCTTCGAGCGGCGGCGGCTGCATCTCGGCTACCGCTGTGCCGAGCTGCTGGCTCCGGTGCCGGGCCATGCCGCCGGCGCGCGACTGCGCGGCCACGAGTTCCACTATTCGTCAATCCTCGCCCAGCCGGACGAGCCGCTGGCCCGGGTGACCAACGCGGAAGGCGAGACGGTGCCCGAAACCGGCTCGCGCCGCGGCACGGTGACCGGCAGCTTCTTTCACCTGATCGCGCCGGAACCGGCGGCCTAGGTCTTCCGCCGACGCCGGGGAATCGCGGCCCTGCCCCGCCCGCCGGATGCGGGCCACAGCGCGGGAGGCCGGCGCTCCGGCATGCCGCGGCCCTTCGCACCGGCCTGGACGTTACGGCACGCGGCGGCGGCGGGCCGCCTTTCCGGTTTCGTCGCGGCACGCGGCTGCATTAGGCTTCCGCCCGGTCAGCAGGAAGGGGAGGGCTTGATGACAACGGAACCGATCGTGATCGCGGGCGCGGCGCGGACGCCGATGGGCGCGTTCCAGGGGGCGCTGAAGGGGATGAGCGCGGTGGATCTTGGCGCGGCCGCCATTTCGGCCGCGCTTACCCGTGCGGGCCTTGTGCCGCAGGCGGTGGACGAGGTGGTGATGGGCTGCGTGCTGCCCGCGGGCCTTGGTCAGGCCCCGGCACGGCAGGCGGCCATCGGCGCGGGCCTGCCCGAGGCCGTGCCCTGCTCGACGCTGAACAAGGTCTGCGGCTCCGGGATGAAGGCCACGATGCTGGCCCATGACGCGATCCGCGCCGGCAGCGTCGACATCGTGGTCGCGGGCGGCATGGAGAGCATGTCGAACGCGCCCTACCTGCTCGACAAGGCGCGCGGCGGCTACCGCATCGGCCACGGGCGGGTGCTCGACCACATGTTCCTCGACGGGCTGGAGGACGCCTATGACAAGGGCCGCGCGATGGGCACCTTCGCCGAGGATTGCGCCGAGGCCTACCAGTTCACCCGCGAGGCGCAGGATGCCTATGCGCTGGAATCGCTCTCGCGAGCGCAGTCGGCCATCGCCGAGGGCCGTTTCGCCGCCGAGGTCGTGGCGCTCGCCGGCGTGGCGCATGACGAGGCACCGGGTCGCGCGCGGCCCGAGAAGATCCCCCAGCTGAAGCCCGCCTTCCGCGAGGGCGGCACGGTAACGGCGGCCAACAGCTCCTCGATCTCGGACGGGGCGGCGGCGCTGGTCGTCACACGGATGGGGGTGGCCGAGGCGCGCGGCCTCGCGCCGCTCGCGGTGATCCGGGGGCATGCGAGCCACGCGCAGGCGCCCAGCCTCTTCACCACAGCGCCGATCTTCGCGATCCGCAAGCTTCTGGACCGGTTGGGCTGGCAGGCCGGCGACGTGGACCTTTACGAGATCAACGAGGCCTTCGCCGTGGTCGCCATGGCCGCGATGCGCGATCTGGACCTGCCGCACGACCGGGTGAACGTGAACGGCGGCGCCTGCGCGCTTGGCCATCCGATCGGCTGCTCGGGCGCGCGGATCATCGTCACCCTGATCTCGGCGCTGCGCGACCGCGGGCTGAAGCGCGGCGTGGCCTCGCTCTGCATCGGCGGGGGCGAGGCGACGGCGGTCGCGGTGGAGCTTCTCTGATGCGGATCGAGGGACAGGCGGCGCTGGTCACCGGGGCAGGCTCGGGGCTGGGCGAGGCGACGGCGCGGGCGCTGGCGGCCGAAGGCGCGCGGGTAACGCTGCTGGATTTCAACTTCGACGCGGCGCAGGCGGTGGCGGCCGGGATCGGCGGGTTTGCAGTGAAATGCGATGTCGCTTCGGCCGAGAGCGCCGAGGCGGCGGTCTACGAGGCGGCGGACCGTCACGGGCCGGCGCGGATCCTCGTGAACTGCGCGGGCGTCGCGCCGGCCCGGAAGATCCTCGGCAAGGCGGGCGTCATGCCGCTGGACGAGTTCCGCCGCACGGTCGAGGTGAACCTGATCGGAAGCTTCAACCTCTTGCGGCTGTTCGCGGCGGCCGCGGCCGATCTGGAGCCGCTCGAGACCGGCGAACGGGGCGTCGCGATCAACACGGCCTCGATTGCGGCGTGGGAGGGCCAGATCGGCCAGACCGCCTATGCCGCCTCCAAGGGCGGGATCGTCGGCCTCACCCTGCCCGCGGCGCGCGAACTGGCGCCGCTCGGCATCCGGGTCTGCGCCATCGCCCCGGGCATCTTCGAGACGGCGATGCTGAAGGGCCTGCCGCAGGCGGCGCAGGACAGCCTTGGCGCCGCCGTTCCCTTCCCGTCGCGGCTGGGACGGCCGGCGGAGTTCGCGGCCCTCGCGCTGCACATCATCGGCAACCCGATGCTGAACGGCGAGGCGATCCGCCTCGACGGCGCGCTGCGGATGGGGCCGAAATGAGCGCCTTGCTGACCGAGGAACAGCGGCTGATCCAAGCGACGGCGCGGGAGTTCGCCCGCGAGGTGCTGGCCCCGGGCGCGGCCGCGCGGGCGCAGGCCAAGGCGATAGAACCCGAGGTGCTGGCGCAGCTGGGAGAGCTGGGCTTTCTCGGCATGACGGTGCCCGAGGAGATGGGGGGCGTCGGCGCGGATTACCTCAGCTACGCGCTGGCGCTGATCGAGATCGCCGCCGGCGACGGCGCGGTCTCGACGGTGATGAGCGTGCACAACGCGCCCTTCAACGCGATCCTCCAGCGGTTCGGCACCGAGGCGCAACGCGAGCGCGTGCTGCGGCCGGCGGCGCAGGGCGCCTTCATCGGCGCCTTCGCGCTGACGGAGGGCCACGCGGGCTCGGACGCCTCGGCGCTGCGCAGCCGGGCGCGGCGGAGCGCAACGGGCTATCTGATCGACGGCGAGAAGGTGTTCATCACCTCGGGGCAGATCGCGGGCTGGGTGATCCTCTTTGCCCGGATCGAGGGCAGCAGCGGCAAGGAGGGCATCACCTGTTTCCTTACGCCCACTTCCGCGCCGGGCTACCACGTCGCCAAGGTCGAGCAGAAGCTGGGACAGGAAGCCTCCGACACCTGTGCGCTGCGTTTCGAAGGTCTGGAAGTGCCCGAAGACATGCGCATCGGCGCCGAGGGCGAGGGCTACCGTATCGCGCTCTCCAGCCTCGAGACGGGGCGCATCGGCATCGCGGCGCAGTCGGTCGGAATGGCGCAGGCGGCGCTGGAGGCGGCACTGGCCTATGCCCGCGAGCGGACCTCGTTCGGCCGGCCGCTGATCGAGCATCAGGCAGTGGGGTTCCGGCTGGCCGAGGCCCGGACGCGGCTGGAGGCCGCCCGGCAGATGGTGCTTCACGCCGCCCGGCTGAAGGATGCGGGCGAGCCCTGCCTGACCGAGGCGGCGATGGCCAAGCTGTTCGCCTCCGAGGCGGCCGAGCGCATCGTCTCGGATGCGATCCAGACCTTCGGCGGCTATGGCTATACCCGCGACTTCCCGGTGGAGCGGATCTATCGCGACGTCCGGGTCTGCCAGATCTACGAGGGGACGTCCGACATCCAGAAGATGCTGATCCTTCGGGGAATGGCATGACAGGCGCGGCAGCCGGTGGTGCGGCCGGCCCGCTCGCCGGCCTGCGCCTGATCGAGATGGTGGGTCTCGGCCCCGCGCCCTTCGCGGCGATGATGCTCTCGGATGCCGGGGCCGAGGTGATCCGGATCCATCCGCTCGACGCCCGCTCCGAGATCCCGCTGATGAATACCGAATTCGACGTGCTGGCCCGCGGGCGGCCGTCGATCGCGGTGGATCTGAAGCGACCCGAGGGGGTAGCGCTGCTCCTTGATCTGGCCGAGCGCGCCGACGGGATGCTCGAGGGCTTCCGCCCCGGCGTGATGGAGCGGCTGGGCCTTGGCCCGGAGGTCTGCCTTCGGCGCAACCCGCGGCTGGTCTATGGCCGCATGACCGGCTGGGGACAGGACGGGCCGCTGGCACAGGCGGCGGGGCACGACCTGACCTATGTAGCGCTGTCGGGCGTTCTGGGCGCCATCGGGCCCGCGGACCGGCCGCCCGCGGTGCCGCTGAACCTGATCGGCGACTTCGGCGGCGGCGGCATGCTGCTGGCCTTCGGCATGCTGGCGGCACTGCTGCACGCCCGGACGACCGGCGCAGGGCAGGTAGTCGATGCGGCCATGACCGAGGGCGCGGCCCTGCTGGCGGCGATGATCTGGGGGTTCCGCGCCGGAGGCGCGTGGTCGGACGAGCGGCAGGCAAACCTGCTCGACGGCGGGGCATGGTTCTACGGCACCTATGAATGCGCCGACGGGCGCTTCCTTGCCGTGGCCCCGATCGAGGGCAAGTTCGCCCGGACGTTCCTGGACCGGCTCGGAGAGGAGGCCGAGGGATTGCGGCAGGGTCCGCAGGCGGACTGGCCCGCGCAGCGCGAGCGTCTGGCGACCGTGCTCCGCCGTCGGCCGCGGGACGAATGGGTCGCCCTGTTCGAGGACACGGATGCCTGCGTGGCGCCGGTTCTTTCCTTCGTCGAAACGCCGGGGCATCCCCATCACGCGGCGCGCGGCAGCTTCCTGACACTGGCCGGGGTGACACAGCCCGCCCCTGCCCCGCGGTTCTCGGCAACTCCCGCGGCCGTTCCCTCGCCGCCCTCCCGGCCGGGAGCGGAGACCGCCGCGATCCTCGAACGGTGGGGTGTGGATGGCGCGCCGGCGGCGGAGGCCGGGGCGATCCGTCTCAGGCCGTGATCTCCTCCACCTCGTCGCAGCGCACGGTGAAGCCGGTCAGGACATGCGGGCCGAACGAGTGCAGCAGCGGCACGTCCGCCGCGTCGCGGCCGCGGGCCACGACGATGCGGCCGATCCGGCGCTGGTTGTTCCGGGGGTCGAAGGCATGCCAGCGGCCGCCTACAAAGACCTCCATCCAGGCCGAGAAGTCCATCGGCCCGCCGATCGGCACGCCGATGTCGCCCAGGTAGCCGTTGACGTAGCGGGCCGGAATGTTCAGCGCCCGGCAGAACGCAATGCCCAGATGGGTGAAGTCGCGGCAGACCCCGGTGCCCTCCTCCCACGCCTCGTAGGCCGTGCGGGTGGAGCGGGCGTTCTGGTAGTCGAAGCGGATGTGGCCGTGCACGAAGTCCGAGATCGCCTGAACCCGGCCCCAGCCCGGGGCGAGCCCGCCGAACATGTCCCAGGCGATCTGGCTGATGCGGTCGGTCTCGCAGTAGCGCGAGCCCAGCAGGTAGACCAGCGCGTCATCGGGCAGCTGGGCGATGGGTGTCTCCTGCGCGTCCCAGTCCTCGGGATCGGGCAGCCCCGAATCCGCGATGATGCCGTCGCCCGAGATGGTGAGGTCGCCGGCCGGCGCGACGAACCGGCGGCAGGTGTTGCCGAACATGTCGTGATAGAGCACCATCGGCACCTGCGGCGTGGTGGTGATGACCTCCGGCGCGCGAAGATCCGAGCGTCGCTCGTCCCGGATCTCGAGCAGCGAGATCATCGGCGTCTCGACCGCGCAATTCACCGAGATCTCGTATCCGAAACGTATCAGCATGGCCTGGCTCCACGGTCTGGTTCACGCTCTGCAACACCCCGGCTCCGGCACGGTTCCGCAGCGCCGCATCCCGCAGGCCGAGTGCCTGCCGAAACGGCAGCGCAGCGGCACGGCGGCACGGATCAAGGCAGAGTCAGGTTCGCCGGAGCCGGATCACGACATCGACGCGCGTCAACTCCGCCCCCTCGGGGAGGTCGGGAAGACGCGTGATCTCGAGCTGGTCGGCCGGCGCATCGAAAAGCTCCGCCGTGTCCTCCCAGAAGAAATGCGGATGGTTGTCCACGCGCGTGTCGAAATAGCTGCGCGCGCCGTCGACCACGACCTCCTGCATCAGGCCGGCCTCGCAGAAGGCGCGCAGTGTGTTGTAGACGGTGGCGAGGCTGACCTTGTCGCTGGACTGGCCCGCCGCCGCGAACAGGCTTTCCGCCGTCACGTGTCGGTCGCGCCCGTCGCCCACCAGAAGGGATGCCAGCGCGACGCGCTGCCGCGTCGGGCGAAGCCCACCCTTCGCCAGCCACTCGGTGCCGCGCTCGATTGCCGTCCGTGCGATCGTACCATCTGCCATGATGAATATCATATCGCATTCCCCGCCAGAAATTCAAACGGAAAGACCCATGTTTTCCGGACGCCCGCGGTCCCGGTGCCGCAGCCACCCGCCCTTGCCAGTGCTCGGATGCGGGTGCTAAGGGGGAGCGGTTGACCCTTGGGACGGACGGGAGAGAGATGGCGGACTATCCGACGAGCTTCGACAAGGAAGCGCTGCTGGCCTGCGCGCGCGGCGAGCTCTTCGGCCCGGGCAATGCCCAGTTGCCGTTGCCGCCCATGCTGATGATGGACCGCATCACCGAGATCAGCGCCGATGGCGGCCTGCATGGCAAGGGCCATGTGGTGGCCGAGTTCGACATCCACCCCGACCTGTGGTTCTTCGCCTGCCACTTCCCGGGCAACCCGGTCATGCCCGGCTGCCTCGGGCTTGACGGGCTGTGGCAGCTCACCGGCTTCAACCTCGGCTGGCGCGGCTGGCAGGGCCAGGGCTTCGCGCTCGGCGTGGGCGAGGTGAAGCTGACCGGGATGGTCCGCCCCGACCGCAAGCTCGTCACCTACCACGTGGATTTCACCCGCGTCATCGACCGCCGGCTCAAGATGGGTGTGGCGGACGGGCGCGTGTTCGCCGATGGCGAAGAGATCTACATTGTCAAGGACATGAAAGTCGGTCTGGCCGCTGCGGCCTGATCAGGGGGAGGGAAACCCATGCGCCGCGTCGTCATCACCGGGATCGGCATCGTCTCGCCGATCGGGAACAATGCATCCGAGGTCGAGGCCAGCCTGCGCGCGGGCCGCTCGGGCATCGTCTTCTCTCCCGAATACGCCGAGCACGGCTTCCGCAGCCAGATCCACGGCATGCCGCAGATCGTGCTGGAAGACCACATCGACAAGCGCGACCTGCGCTTCATGGGCGCCGGGGCCGCCTACAACTTCATCGCGATGGAGCAGGCGATCAGGGACTCGGGGCTGGAGGAGGCGGATGTCTCGAACCCGCGGACCGGCCTCGTGATGGGCTCGGGCGGGCCGTCGACCTCGAACTTCTTCCAGGCGCACAAGATCGTCATCGAGAAGGGCTCGCCCAAGCGGATGGGGCCGTTCATGGTCACACGCTGCATGTCCTCGACCAACTCGGCCTGCCTTGCGACGCCCTTCAAGATCAAGGGCGTGAACTACTCGATCACCTCGGCCTGCTCGACCTCGGCGCATTGCATCGGCAACGGCACCGAGCTGATCCAGATGGGCAAGCAGGACGTGGTTTTCGCCGGCGGCGGCGAGGAACTGGACTGGACGCTGTCCTGCCTCTTCGACGCGATGGGGGCGATGTCCTCGAAGTACAACGACGCGCCGACGACTGCATCGCGCGCCTTCGATGCGACGCGCGACGGCTTCGTGATCGCGGGCGGTGGCGGCGTGGTGGTGCTCGAGGAACTGGAGCATGCGCTGGCGCGCGGCGCGAAGATCTATGCCGAGGTGACGGGCTACGGCGCGACCTCGGACGGGGCCGACATGGTGGCGCCCTCGGGCGAAGGCGGCGAGCGGTCGATGCGGCTGGCGCTCTCGACCCTGCCCGAAGGCCGGCGGATCGATTACATCAACGCGCATGGCACCTCGACGCCGGCGGGTGACGTCACCGAGGTCAAGGCGATCCGCCGGATCTTCGGCGAAGGCAAGGTGCCGCCGATCTCTTCCACCAAGTCGCTCACCGGCCACTCGCTCGGCGCGACCGGCGTGCACGAGGCGATCTATTCGCTCTTGATGATGAACGGCAACTTCATCACCGCCTCGGCCAACGTCACCCAGCTCGATCCCGAGATCCGGCCCGACGAGATCGCGACGACTCTGCGCGAGGGCGTCGAGATCGACTCGATCCTGTCGAACAGCTTCGGGTTTGGCGGCACGAACGCCACCCTCGTCATGAGCAAATACAAGAACTGAGGGCCCCGACATGGCGGAGCTGATGAAGGGTAAACGCGGCCTCGTGATGGGCGTCGCGAACGAGCGCTCGATCGCCTGGGGCATCGCGAAGGCCCTTGCCGACGAGGGCGCGGAACTCGCGTTCTCCTACCAGGGCGAGGCCTTCGGCAAGCGGGTGGAGCCGCTGGCGGCCTCGGTCGGGTCGGACTTCCTCGTCGACGTCGACGTGACGGACGATGCCTCGCTCGACGCCTGCTTTGCCGCGCTGAAGGATCGCTGGGGCACGATCGACTTCGTGGTCCATGCCATCGCCTTCTCGGACAAGTCGGAACTGGCCGGCCGCTTCATCAACACGAGCCGCGAGAACTTCAAGACCTCGCTCACCATCTCGTGCTATTCGTTCATCGACATCGCCCGTCGGGCGTCCGAGCTGATGCCCGAGGGCGGCACGCTCCTGACGCTGACCTACCAGGGGTCCAACCGCGTGACGCCCTATTACAACGTCATGGGCGTGGCGAAATCGGCGCTGGAGGCCGCGGTCCGCTATCTTGCGAACGACCTCGGGCCGCAGAAGATCCGCGTGAACGCGATCTCGCCGGGCCCGATGAAGACGCTGGCCGGCGCCGCGATTGCGGGGGCACGGGCGACCTATCGACATACCGAGGCCAACGCGCCGCTGCGCGCCAATGCGACCCTGGAAGCCGTGGGCGGCACGGCCGTCTGGCTCGCGTCGGACTATGGCGCCTGCACCACGGGCGAGATCGTCCGCGTCGATGGCGGCTATCACGTGCTCGGCATGCCGCAGCCAGAGAACCTCTAGGAACGCGGCGCGGAGTTTGACCGTTGCTTCCGGTGGGCCGTCCGCGGCCCGTCAACGGAGGGAACGGCATGCCCCAATCGATCTTCGTCAACCTGCCCGTCGCGGATCTTGCGCGGTCCCGGGCCTTCCACGAGGCGCTGGGATTTTCGGTCGACGAGAACTTCACGGACGAGACCGCGGCCTGCGTCGTGATCTCGGAAGCGATCCACCTGATGATCCTGACGCACGAGCGGTTCGAGGGCTTCTCGGTCCTGCCGCGGGCCGACACCACAAGCACCACCGGCGTCCTGATCGCCCTGTCGCGCGACAGCCGTGAAGGGGTGGACGACATGCTGCGCGCGGCGCTTGAAAACGGCGCTAAAGAGCCGAAACCGGCCGACGATCACGGCTGGATGTACATGCGGACCTTCATGGACCCGGACGGCCACGTGTTCGAATCCTTCTGGATGGATGCCGAGGCCGCTCTTGCAGCGCGTAAGCTTAAAAGTTAGCGCAACCGCCGGTTGACATCTCTGGTCATCAATGTGACCCTTTTGTGTCATTTTGATGAAAAGGAGCCGGATGATGCGAAGATCGGCAGCTGTTTCCGTTACCAGTGCGCTGCGTTTCCTCATCGTCCTGTGGCTCGTCCTTCTGTCGGCCAGCATCGTGCAGGACATCGCGGGCTGGGCAAGCGGCAGCGACTTCAAGGTCTGGCGCTTCGACGTGGATTTCGAAGGAAGCCTTTATACCTGGTATTCGGGAACGCTGCTGATCCTCGTGGCCCTTGCCGCGCTGGTCCTGGCCACCCGAGAGTTCGCTGCCCGGTCGCCGTGGCGCTATCACTGGCTGGGCATCGCGCTGCTGTTCGCGCTCCTTTCGATGGACGAGACGCTGTCGCTGCACGAGCAGCTCTCGGCCGCGCTGTCGGCGCGGGAGAAGGTGGATGGCTGGCTGCATTTCCGCTGGGTCGTCCCGGTCGGCCTTGCCACGCTGGCCTTCGCGGTCGCCTATCTGCGCTTCCTGGTGCACCTGCCCGGCCGCATCGCCGCGCTGATGGTGGCCGCGGGGGCAACCTTCGTGCTGGGTGCGATCGGCATGGAACTGATCGCCGGCAAGCTTGTGAGCGAGAGCGCGGCGTCCCTGCACGGCATCGGCTACCGGCTTCTGGTCAATATCGAGGAGGCGCTTGAGGTGGCGGGAGCGATTCTCTTCCTGTACACGCTGGTCCGCTACGGCCGCCAGACGGGCCTCGACCGTGTCGACATGGACCTTCACGCCTCCGGGGTCGGACTGGCCCGGAGCAGGTTCACCGGAACGCCCGCCGAGTGAACGTCCGGAAGGCGCCGGCGCTCCGGGATGGGACGGACCTTGGCGTTCCGCCGTTCGGGCGTGCCGGGGCCTGTCCGGATGGCAGCGCCGGTGCAGGCCCTTGCACCGCGCGGCCCTGTAGGATAGGGACATCGCCAAGGGCCATCCGTTCTTGCGGCAGCCCGGTCAATGCGCGGACGTAGCTCAGCTGGTAGAGCACCTGCCTTCCAAGCAGGATGTCGCGAGTTCGAACCTCGTCGTCCGCTCCATTTCCATCACGCGCCTTCGCCTGCACGGCTCGCCTCACGCCGTCCGTTCGGGATCGAAGGCCAGCAACCGCAGCGCATTCAGCGTGACGAGCACGGTCGCGCCGGTATCGGCGAGAATCGCGGGCCAGAGACCGGTCAGGCCCACCACCGTGGTCACCAGAAACGCGCCCTTCAGCCCCAGCGCGATCGCCACGTTCTGGCGGATGTTGCCCATGGTCGCCCGCGCGAGGCGGATCGTTGCCGGCACGTCGGTCACCCGGTCACGCAGGATGGCGCCGTCCGCGGTCTCGAGCGCCACGTCGGTGCCCGATCCCATCGCGATGCCCACCGTCGCCTGCTTCAGCGCCGGCGCGTCGTTGATGCCGTCGCCGACCATCATCACGCCTCCGGCGGCCGTCATCGTCCGGATGGCCGCCAGCTTGTCCTCGGGCAGCATGCCGGCCGTGAAACCGGCGCCGAGATCCCGCGCGATGGCGGCCGCCGTCCGGGCGTTGTCGCCGGTCAGGATCGTGGATTCGAGGCCGAGCGCGCGCAACTGGCGCATCGCTTCGGCCGCATCGGGGCGCGGCTCGTCGCGCAGCGCGATCAGGCCAAGCGCCTGCCGCTCGGCAAAGAGGACGACCACCGTGCGGCCCTCGTCCTCGAGCCGCGCGATCCGGCGCAGGTCCTCCTCCGCCAGCGCGCCGCGTTCCGCCGCATGGCGCGGGTTCGCCACGGTCAGCAGGCGCCCGCCCACCTCGGCCTCGGCCCCCCGGCCCGGCTGCACCCGGGCCGCCCGCGCCTCGGGGCGCGCAAGTCCCCCGGCCCGCCGCAGGATCGCCTGCGCCACCGGATGGCTGGACCCCGTCTCGACCGCGGCGGCGAGGGCCAGGACCTCGGCCTCGTCCGCAGCGGCGAGCGGGACCACCTCGTTGACCTCGGGCCGGCCCTGCGTCAGCGTCCCGGTCTTGTCGAAGGCGACGGCCCGCACACTCGCCGCCGCCTCGATGACCGCGCCGCCCTTCATCAGCAGGCCCCGTCGCGCCCCCGAGGACAGCGCCGCGGCGATGGCGGCGGGAACCGAGATCACCAGCGCGCAAGGGCAGCCGATCAAGAGGAGCGCGAGACCCCGGTAGGTCCACGTCTCCCACGGCTGGCCGAACACGAGCGGCGGCAGCACCATCACCAGCGCCGAGACGGCCACGATGGCGGGCATGTACCAGCGGCTGAAGCGGTCGATGAACCGTTCGGTCGGGGCCCGCGCCTCTTCCGCCTCCTCGACGAGGCGGATGATGCGCGCGATGGTGTTGTCCTCGGCCGCGCGAGTGACGCGGATGCGCAGCGCGGCCTCGGTGTTGATGGCGCCCGCGAAGACCGCATCGCCTGGTCCGCGCAGTTGGGGCACGCTTTCCCCCGTCACCGGGCTTTCGTCGACGCCGCCTGCGCCCTCGATGACCTCGCCGTCCGCGGGAATGCGGTCGCCCGGCCGGACCAGCACCCGCTGGCCGATGCGAAGCGCCGCGGCGCGGACCTCGCGCAGCGCGCCCTTCTCCTCGACCAGCGCCGTCTTCGGCACCAGCTGCCCGAGCGCGCGGATGCCGCTGCGGGCACGGCCGGCCGCGACGCGCTCCAGCACCTCGCCCACGGCGAAGAGGAAGATGACCAGCGCCGCCTCTTCCGCCGCGCCGATCACCAGGGCGCCTCCCGCGGCGAGGGTCATCAGGCTTTCGATGGTGAAGGGCTTGCCGAAGCGCAACGCCGCGACCGCGCGCCGGGCGATGGGCACGAGGCCGATCACGCAGGCAAGGGCGAAGGCCCAGGACCCGGCACTGCCGGAGGTGAGGCGGTCGAGGCCCCAGGCGACAGCCAGCAGCGTCCCCGTGAGCAGGACGAGCCGGCCCTTCCCGGTCGCGTGCCAGGGGGCGGCGTCTTCGGCCGGATCGGATGGTTCATCGGGCAACTCCAACGGGGAGCCAGCCTCGACCGCGTCCCCTGCCGGCATCGGCATGTCCGGAAGCACGAAGGTCCGTCGGCCTGCAGGTCGCGGCGCGCCGCGGGTCGCGATGCCGAACCCGAGACTGCGGACGACCGTCTCGATCTCACCCCGGGTGGTCTGCGTCTCGTCAAGGCGAAGCTTCAGCTTCTCGCTCATCAGCGTGACGGTCAGGTCGCTGACCCCGGGGAGCCGGGCGACCGCATCCCGCACCTTCCCCGCGCAGGACCCGCAGTCCATCCCGGTGACCGTCCATTCGCAGCAGTCCGTTGCCCCGTCGTCCGCCATCTTCACCCCGTTCCCGCCCGCGGCCGGGCCATAGCGCCGGTCACTGCACCAACAGCTAGAGTGTCAAGGCCCGATTCACCAGAGATAGTCGGCCCGCGCGGGCTGGGATGCCGGATGCCCCGAGGAGTCCGCGCAACCTCCGGGGTCGCACGGCGATGGGCTTGGGGCCACTTCGTCCCGCACCGCGGAGGCCGCCGGGCCGGCCGCCCGATCCGGGGCGGCGCGCGGCCGCCTTTCTCACCCGCCTCGCAGGGGCAGGGGCTGGCCGCTGCGGAAGTAGAGCGCCTTGGCAAGTTCGCTCGCCACGATGTAGCCCAGGACGATGGCCACGACCGCGGCAAGCTGGCCGGGCGTCAGGGTCACGAAGCCGAAGACCGCGCTGGTGGCACCCAGGAAGGGGATGCCGAAGGTGGCCGCCACCACGAGGCAGGTCGACCACAGCAGGAGGCGGCCGGGGCGGCTGCGCCATGCGGGCCGGTGGCTGCGCAGGACCAGCACCACCACCAACTCCGTCAGAAGCGAGATCATGAACCAGCAGGTCTGGAACGTCGCCTCGCCGGCCTCGAACACCCATCGCAGGACAGCGAAGGTCAGCAGGTCGAAGACCGAACTGACCAGTCCGAAGACGATCATGAACCGCTGGATCTCGCGGACATCCCAGCGCTGCGGGCGTGCCACGGTCTCGGCATCGACATTGTCGCTGGCAATGGCGACGGAGGGCAGGTCAGAGAGGAAGTTGTTGAGCAGGATCTGCGTGGCAGCCAGCGGCAGGAACGGCAGGACCGGCGTGGCCAGAGCCATGCTGACCATGTTTCCGAAGTTCGCGCTCGTGGTGATGGCAATGTATTTCAGCGTGTTGGCAAAGGTGCGCCGGCCATCCTCGACCCCGGCCCGCAGCACGTCCAGATCGCGGCTGAGCAGGATGATGTCGGCGCTCTCGCGGGCGACATCCACTGCCCCAGCGACCGAGATCCCCACGTCCGCGGCGTTCAGCGCGGGTGCGTCGTTGATGCCGTCGCCGAGGTAGCCCACCGAATGGCCCGAGCGCTGCAGGGCGCGCACGATGCGCTCCTTCTGCTGCGGGTCGATCTCGACGAAAAGATCGGTCTTCGGCGCGAGGTTCCACAGCGCCTCGTCGCGCAGGGCGGCGATCTGCTCGCCGGTCAGCATGGAAGCCGCGTCCAGCCCGATCGCCGCGGCCATGTGCGCCGTGACGAACCGGTTGTCGCCGCTGATCACCTTGATCGTGATGCCAAGCCGCGCCAGATCGCGAATGGTCGCCCTCGCCTCGGGTTTCGGCGGGTCGAGAAAGACGAGGAAGCCGCGGAAGACCATGTCGCGCTCGTCCTCGCGCGTATAGTCCGGGCGTGGCGCCATGCGGCGGGTGGCGAGCGCCAGCACACGGAAGCCCTGCGCTCCCTTGGCCTCGAAGGCACGGGTCAGCACCGCACGCGTGGCGGCGTCCAGCGGCACCCCGACCCCATCGCCCGTGACGACGGCCGAGCAGATCTCGAGGATCTCGGCAAAGGCGCCCTTGCTGATGATCAGATGCCCGCCGGCGCCTGCCGGATCCGCGACGACGATGGTCAGCCGGCGGCGCTGGAAGTCGTAGGGGATCTCGTCGATCTTGACGATGCCGGACGTGCCGAGGCCCGCCGAGGTGCCGGCCGCCACGATGGCGGCGTCCAGCGGGTTCCCGATCCCGGTCTCCAGCGCCGCGTTCAGGAACGCCAGCCGGAGCACCTCGTCCGAGGGGCGGCTGTCGGCATCGAGCGCCCCGTTCAGGACGATCGCGCCTTCAGTCAGGGTGCCGGTCTTGTCGGTGCAAAGCACGTCCATGCTGCCAAGGGTCTCGATGGCGTCCAGCCGGCGCACGATCACGCCGCGCCGGCTCATCGCGCGTGCGCCCGAGGACAGGGTGACGCTGGTGATCGCCGGCAACAGTTCCGGCGAAAGGCCCACCGCCAGCGCGACGGCAAACAGCAGCGATTCGATGACCGGCCGGCCGAGCAGCAGGTTGACCGTCAGCACGAACAGCACGATGACCAGCATCACCCGGATCAGCAGGTAGCCGAACCGGCGCACGCCCGCGGCGAAGTCGCTTTCGGGCGGGCGGGCCAGCAGCCGGGCGGCGATGGCGCCGAATTCGGTGCGCCTGCCGGTGCGCACCACCAGCACCTTCGCCGTGCCGCTGCGCACCGACGAGCCGAGGAAGACGCCGTTCGTCCGCGCGGCCACCGGGGCATCTGGCCGGACAAGGCCCGGCCGCTTCTCCACCGGGAAGGATTCGCCGGTCATGCTCGCCTCGTTGACCAGGAAATCCTGTGCCTCGATCACCCGCCCGTCGGCCGGGATCAGGTCGCCCGCCGACAGAAGGATCAGGTCGCCGGGAACCACCGTCGCAACGGGCACCTCCGCGACGGCTCCGTCGCGCAGCACCCGGCAGGTCAGGGCCAGGCGCCGCTTGAGTGCGGCCACCGCCGCAGAGGCCCGGTGTTCCTGAAGGAAGCCGAGAAGCGAACTGCCCAGCACGATCGCCAGGATGATCGCCGCATCCACCCACTGCGCCAGCGCCAGCGAAATCACGGCCGCCACGACCAGGATCAGGACGAGCGGGCTTTCAAACTGCCGCAGGAAAAGCCGCAGCGCGCCAAGGCGGCTCTCCTCCTCGACCGAGTTCGGACCGATGCCGGCCAGCAGCTCCCTCGCGCGGGGCGAAGTCAGGCCGTCCGGGCCGGACCCGAGGCCGGCGGCCAGTTCGGCCTCGGCCATGCTCCAGTAGGGTGTGCCGGCGTCAGCCTTGCCCATGGAGTGCGCCGCCCGGATGGGGCGCGACGCGGGCTCCGTCACGGGACCACGGGCGGGCAACCGGATGGGGCAATGTGCAGGACAAGGTGGGGCGCCTCGATGAGGATCTGACGACGGGGCGATCCTACGACCGTCCGCACCGCCCGGGCAATCCATCGTCGGCATCCCCGGAACCGGCGCAGGCTGGGGCCGCCGACGTCCTGGCGGGTCGCCACATTGGCTGCCCGTGCCGTCCGAACAGCTGGCGAACGCGCGCCGCTGAGGCGGACGGCTCCGACGGGCCTTGCTCGCGGATCCTGCATCGCCCGGCCCCGGAACGAGAACCGGCGTAACGTCACCCTGCCCCGCGCCCTCGGCCGTTCGCCGCGTCACGAGACATTCATGCATCCCTGCCATAAATTTCCGGCGCCGACGGAACCGGACTCCCGCTCGGCGCGTTCTTTTGCCTGGCTGGACGGAGGGGGGAACGTGGCACAATCGATACATCGGGCCGGGGCGCAGGGCGCAGCCGGCAGGCAGGCGGAGCCTTCGGCTCGCGGGGCGACCGGCGACGGGAGGCTGCGGCGTGCCTGAGGTTGAACACACTCTTCGCAGCCTTACCGCGAGGATCCTGAGCGTCGAGACCGACCGGATCTCGCGGGAGGCGAGTTTCGCCGAAGGGCTGGGCATCGACAGCCTGGACAGCGTGGAGCTTCAGATGGCCTATGAGGAGGCGTTCGAGATCGAGATCGCCGACTCCGACGCCGTGGGTCTGGTCACCTTCGGGCAGGCCGTGGATTACGTGCGGTCGCTTCTGGCCGAGCAGGGACCACCGTTGCCGGAAGGACCGGAACGCTCGGCTGCGTGAGGTCGGCCACACGGGAAGCGGATGGTATCCGCCAACCGCCCGGCCCTGTGGGGCAAGCCATGAACAGAACCACGGTCGCCGTGGCGGGGCCAGTGCCTCGGCGCCGGCCCCGTCGCTTGGCCGCTCAGGCGGCCGGCTCGGCTGCCGGGCGCCGGCGCGGGGCTGCGCGACGCGTCGGGCGATGCACCCCGTAGCGCGCCAGACCCAGATCCGCCGTCTCGACCTCGGGCGCGCGGTCGGTGACGAGGTCGGCCAGAACCCGTGCCGAACCCGCCGCCATCGTCCAGCCCAGCGTCCCGTGGCCGGTGTTGAGGAACAGCCCCTCGACCGGCGTCCGGCCGATCACCGGCGTCCCGTCCGGCGTCATCGGCCGAAGGCCGGTCCAGAAGGTGGCCCGTGCGCGGTCGCCCGCCCCTCCGAACAGATCCTCGACCGAGCGCAGCAGCGTCGCCTTGCGCTTCGGGTTCAACGACAGGTCGAAGCCGGCGATCTCGGCCATGCCCCCCACGCGGATGCGATCGCCGAGCCGGGTGATCGCGACCTTGTAGCTTTCGTCCATAACCGTCGAAACCGGGGCGCGGGCCTCGTCCACGATCGGCAGGGTGATCGAGTAGCCCTTGAACGGATAGACCGGCAGGTCGAGGCCGAGCGGCCGGACAAGCGCCGGCGAATAGCTTCCCAGCGCCACGACAACCGCGTCCGCCGCCACCTCGCCCTGGGACGTCACGACCGAGGTGACGCGCCCGCCCGCCACCACGATCCGCTCCACCCCGGTTCCGTAGCGGAAGCGCACGCCCCGCGTCGCCGCCAGCGCGGCAAGGCCCTGCGTGAACTTGAAACAGTCGCCGGTCTCGTCCTTCGGCAGCCGCAGGCCGCCGGCGATGCGGTCCTGCGCCGCTGCCAGTCCGGGCTCGGCCGCAAGGCAGCCTTCGGCATCGAGCAACTCGAACGGGACGCCGCCTGCGCGCAGCACCTCGATATCCTTGGCGGCGGCATCGACCTGCTTCTGCGTGCGGAACAGCTGCAGCGTGCCCTTCTGCCGCTCGTCGAAGGCAAGGCCGGTCTCGGCCCGCAGGTCCGTCAGGCAGTCGCGCGAGTATTCCGCAAGGCGGACCATGCGGGACTTGTTCACGGCATAGGCGTCGGCCGTGCAGTTGCCCAGCATCCGCAGGAGCCAGCGGATCTTCTCGGGGTCCGGCCGCGGCTGGATCACCAGCGGCGCATGCGCCATGAACAGCCACTTGAGCGCCTTCATCGGGATGCCGGGTGCCGCCCAGGGCGAGGAATAGCCGGGGCTGATCTCGCCCGCATTGGCGAACGACGTCTCGAGCGCCGGGCCGGGCTGGCGGTCGATCACCGTGACCTCGTGCCCCGCCCTGGCCAGTTGCCATGCCGAGGTGACACCGATGACACCGGCTCCGAGGATCACGACCTTCATGCAAGCTCTCCTTCCGACCATGCTGGGATGGCCCCAGAATAGGACGAATTGCCGCAGGATTTCCTGGGGAAATCCGGCGGCCCTGCGCCCGATGGCAGAAGTTTCTTCGAATGTTCCGCACTTCTGCAGGAATTCCTGCGCCGATAACTTCCCATATCGGATATCGTGATTCACAGCCCCCAGCTTGGGCCGGACGGGGCGGGGCCGCCGCGGCAATCCGTCTCGTCTTTTCCGCGGTCGGCTGGCAGCACCCTCGCTGCTGGCGGAAACAGATGGCATGCGGGACAACGTGCACTCTGGCAGGAAGGCGTGGCATCGGCGAAGCTCCGGCACGGCGAAGGAAGGAAGCCGATGGCAGACAGCAAGAGCATGGCATTCTGGAACCGGATGGCAGAGCGCTACGCGGCGCGGCCGGTCAGGGATCCGGCCGCCTACGAGGAGACCCTTCGTGACGTTGCCGGACGTCTGTCACCCTCGGACCGGGTGCTGGAGATCGGCTGCGGCACCGGCAGCACCGCGATCCGGCTGGGCGGCCATGTCCGCGAGTGGCGGGCCACCGACCTCTCGCCGGAAATGATCCGGATCGCGCAGGCGAAGCCGGCCCCCGCCAGCGTGAGCTTCGCGGTCGCAGAGGCCGACCGCGAGTTCGACGATGCACCGTTCGACGCGGTCTGCGCCTTCCATATCCTCCATCTCGTGCCGGATACCGCCGCGACGCTTGCGCTGATCCGCTCCAGTCTGCGGCCGGGTGGCCTGCTCGTCAGCAAGACCTGGTGCTTTGCCGACATGGGCTGGCGCATGCGGATGCTGATCCCCGTCCTGCGGCGCCTCGGGCTGTTCCCGCCGGCGCGCGCGCTGAGCGCCGACGACCTGCGGGGGGCGATCCGCGCGGCCGGCTTCACCATCGAGGCCGACCGCACCTTCGGGCGCAGCCGCCACGCGCCCTACATCGTCGCCCGCAGGCCGGTCTGAGCAGCGGCGCATGCCTGGCTGACGGTGCAGAAGCCGGACCGGTCCTGACGATGAGTCCGGCAGCAAGAACCTGACGGCCGCAGGCAGCGCGCCGCCGCGCCCAGCCGCTTCAGGTCGCACCCGTGCCTGACGCGAGCCGCGCCGCTGCACCTCAACGCACCGGGCGCCCGGAAACAGGTTGCACGCTAACCTGCCCGAAAAGGGACCTCTCGCATCGTCCATGCAGCGGCGGGGATTCTGTGATAGCCTTGCCTCGTGCCCGGATCACCGCTCCCCGACCCGCAACCGGCGCAACACGGTTCGTGTCGGAGAGAGATCATCCTGCAGAGTTCGTCGTCCGTTCCCGGAGATCACGACCATGAACCTCAGACCCGATCCCACCTTCCACCCGACCCCCCGCACCGCGATGGAGGCGCCGGCCGAGACGCTGGCCTTCGTCCTGCTGCTCAGCCCCGATGCAAGCCGGCCCGACGGGCTGGCCGTCGTGGATGTCGACCCCGGATCGCAGAGCTACGGCCGCATCCTGCACAGCCTTTTCATGCCGAACAAGGGTGACGAGTTCCACCATTTCGGCTGGAACGCCTGCTCCTCGGCGCTGTCGCCCCTGTCCGGCCATGCCTTCCTCGAGCGCCGCTACCTGATCATCCCGGGGATACGGTCGAGCCGCATCTACGTGATCGACGTCAAGGAACCGCTGAAGGCCACGATCCACAAGATCATCGAACCCGAGGAGGTGTTCGCGAAGACCGGCTATTCCCGCCCCCACACCATCCATTGCGGGCCCGAGGGCATCTATGTCTCGACCCTCGGCGGCGGCGGCAAGGATGGCACGGACGGTCCCCCCGGCATCTTCATCATGGACTGCCAGACCTTCGAGGTGCTCGGCCGCTACGAGATGGACCGCGGCAGCCAGGACAAGCACTACGATTTCTGGTGGAACCTGCCGCGCGACTACATGGTCAGCTCGGAATGGGCCCTGCCGCCGCAGTTCGAGAACGGCCTTGTCCCCGAGGACCTGCTGGGCAACCGCTACGGCCACACGATCCACTTCTGGGACCTGCGGGCGCGCCGGTGCGTGCAGTCGATCGACCTTGGAGCCCATCACCAAATGGCGCTCGAGATCCGCCCGGCCCACGATCCCGCCCGGCAGCACGGGTTCTGCGGCGTGGTGGTGGACACGACCAACCTGCAGGGCTCGGTCTTCACCTGGTGGCGGAAGGCGGATGGCACGTTCGAGGCGAGAAAGGTCCTCACGATCGATCCCGTTCCCGCCGACCCCGCGGACCTTCCCGACATGCTGAAGGGCTTCGGAGCGGTTCCGCCGCTTGTGACCGACATCGACCTGAGCCTCGACGACCGGTTCCTCTACGTTTCCTGCTGGGGCCTCGGCGAGATGCACCAGTATGACGTCTCGGACCCGCTGCAGCCGAAACTGACCGGCAAGGTGCAGATCGGCGGGATCGTCGCCCGGGCGAAGCACCCGAACGGCCGCGACTTCGGCTATGGCCCGCAGATGGTCGAGGTCAGCCGCGACGGCCGGCGCGTCTACTGGACCAACTCGCTCTATTCGACCTGGGACGACCAGTTCTATCCCGGCGACCGCGGCGCCGCGATGGTCTGCGCGACGGCTGGAGAGAATGGCGGGCTGACGCTGCGCGAGGATTTCTGGGTCGACTTCCCGGAGGGCTATCGCAGCCACCAGATCCGGCTCGAGGGCGGCGACTGCTCGACCGACAGTTTCTGCTATCCGAACGTCTGAGCCTTGGGCGATGCGGGCGCGGCCGTGGCCCTGTGGTGGGCCGTCATCGTCTCCGGCCTCTACCACGGGCTGAATCCGGGGATGGGCTGGCCGCTGGCGGTCTCGGCCGCGCTGATGGACCGCAGCAGCCGCCAGGTGATGCCAAGGGCGCTGGCGGCGCTGGCCGCCGGCCATTTGCTTGCCATGGCGGCGATCCTGCTGCCGTTCTCGCTGATGGCCGCGGTCGTGCTTTGGCAGCGCGAGGTGCGCATCGCGGGCGGGCTCGCGGTCGTCGCCATGGGCCTCTACCTGCTCGCGAGCTGCCGGCATCCCCGCTTTCTTGCGCGCGTGCCGCCGACGAGGCTCGCCCTCTGGTCGTTTCTCGCGGCGATTGTTCACGGCGCCGGGTTGATGCTGGTGCCGATCTATCTCGGGCTCTGCGGCGATGCCGGGGCGCTGGACGAGGGAGAGCGCGCGGCAGGCGCGCTGATGGCCGGAAACCTCGGCATCGCGCTTCTCGTGGCCCTCCTCCATACCACCGCGATGATCGGTGCCGGCGGCGCGCTGGCGATCGCCGTCCATGCCTGGCTCGGGCTGGGGGTCCTCTCGCGGGCATGGTTCAACCTCGACGCGGCATGGGCCGTGAGCCTGATCGTCGTCGGAGGCTTCGGCGCCGTCCACGCGCTGCTCGGGCCGATGTAGAGGGCGCCCGGGCAGGTGGCCCGCACCGCTGCCCCCGCCTTGGAGCCGCCGCACCATCCGTTGACCGTCTTCAATGTGCTCGATCGGGATTCGGACATACCGTCGAAGTCCGATCAGCCAGGAGAATGGGGATGCGTGGGAAAGCCTGTCGCCGTGGCCTGGTCCTGCTGCTGTTGCCGGTCGCCCTGAGCATGGCGGCCTGCGAGGAGCCGCAGACTACCTATCCGATAACCGGTGCGCCCTGCGGTCCGGGTGATGCGGTTCGTTCGCTCGACGCGTCGGATCTTACGCCGCCCTGCCCCTGATCGGAAGGATTGGCCGGCACGGCGGGGAGCTGCGCCGGGCACGGCGCGCCGTGGAGCCTGTGTCCTCGGCCCCTGGGTCGGCAAGATGCCCGAAGCGCCGGACGAGGGGACAAGGCGCGAAGTCCGGGACGAGACGCCTGCACATCCGGCCGCGCCTGCTCCCTGCGTGGCGAGGCGTGGATGCAACGTCACCCGCGGGCCGCGGGGGCTTTTCCCCGCCGGCCCGACAGACAGGGAGAGTGGAATGCCCCTCCTCACGGACCGGACGGAAGCGGGACAGAGGCTTGCGGAACGGCTTTCCGACCTGCGGGTGGCGGATGCCCTCGTCCTTGCCCTGCCGCGCGGCGGCGTTCCGGTCGCCGTCGAGATCGCCCGCGCGCTGGACTGTCCGCTCGACCTGCTGCTGGTCCGCAAGGTCGGCCTTCCCGGCTATCCGGAACTGGCAATTGCCGCCGTATCGGGACCGGAGGGTCAGGATCTGGTGGTCAACGAGGCACTGCTGACGGCCGTCGGCCTGTCCCTGCACGAGATCGACGCACTGGCCGAGAAGGAGCGCGCGGAACTCGCCCGCCGGCGCAGGCTGTGGCAGCTTGGGGCGGAGGTTCCGGTCAGCGGACGGACGGTGATCCTCGTCGACGACGGTATGGCGACCGGCACGACGATGCTGGCCGCGCTGCAGTCGCTGAGGGCATTGAAGCCGGCCCGCATCGTGGTTGCGCTGCCGGTGGCTGCGACTTCGGCTCTCGCACTCGTCAGGCCGCTGGTGGACCGGATCGAGTGCCTCGCCGAACCCGAACCCTTCGTGGCGGTGGGGGCGCATTACGACCAGTTTCCCCAGGTTCCGGATGAGACGGTCGGAGAGTTGCTGACGGACTGGCGGAAGCGAGGGCACCGGCCGCACTGATGCGCCCGGATCGGGATCGCGCCCCGCCGTCTCCTTTGCGGACTGCAACGCCGTCCGCGCTGCGCGGGCCGATCGCCGATGCGACGGCTGCCCAAGGCCCCCTTCCGGAGGGCCCACGGCCCCGCTAAGATCTCATCATGATCCGGATTGTCCCCTTCCCGCTCCGTCCTGCGCTGCCGATCCTCGCCTGCGCGATTTCAGCCATCATCCCTGTCGCGACCACGGCGAATCCCAGCCCCGAGATCGCCCTCGGCCGGCAGGTCTACGCCGCCCAATGCGCCTCGTGCCACGGCGTGAACCTCGAGGGACAGACGAACTGGCGCGAGCCGGGGCCGAACGGCCGGCTTCCTGCGCCACCGCATGACGTCTCGGGACATACCTGGCATCATCCCGATGCCCAGCTGCTGGCCATCATCCGCGACGGCACGGCGGCGCTGGTCGGCAACGGCTACCAGAGCGACATGCCGGGCTTTGCGGGCAAGCTGACCGAGGCGGAGATGCGGGCCGTCCTCGCCTTCATCAAGAGCACCTGGCCTGACCGGGCGGCCGAGTATCAGAGGCAGGTCTCGGGCGAATGAGGCTGGCCCCTTCATCCAGGGGGCGAAAACGGAGGCAAGGATGAGAATCGGCATCATCGGAGGCACCGGCTGGCTGGGATCGGCGCTGGCGCGGGGGCTGCTTCGGGCGGGGACGGCGCCCGCCGATCTCGTGATCCTGAACCGCAGCGGGCCGCAGCCCGGCCATTTCGAGCATCCCGTGGCCTGGGCGCGGGACGTGGCCGATCTGGTCGGGCAAAGCGACATCGTCGTGGTCTCGGTCCGTCCCGAGCAGTGGCCCGCGCTCGGCCTGCGGGCGGAGGGGCGCCTTCTGATCTCGTTCATGGCCGGCGTGCCGCTTGCGGCGCTTTCCGCGACCGGCGGCCGCGCCGTGCGGGCGATGCCCAACGCCGCAGCAGAAATTGGCGCCTCCTACAGCCCGTGGCTGCCGGCCGCCGATGTCACCGAGGCGGACCGGCAGGACGTGTCGCTGATCCTCTCGGCCATCGGAACCTCGGACGAGTTGGCATCGGAGGACCAGATCGACCTGATGACGGCAGTGTCCGGTTCCGGTCCCGCCTATCCCGCGTTGATGGCGCTGGCGATGATGGAATTCCTGCGCGAGCGCGGCGTGGCGGAGGGCATCGCCCGTCGTGCTGCCGAAGCGACCGTCTGTGCCGCGGCACAGCTGCTGGCGGGCAGGATCGAGACCGCGCCGGACCTCGTGCGCACCTTCATCGACTATGCCGGAACCACCGCCGCCGGCCTGCAGACGGCCGGGCGGGCGGGCTTCGGCACCGCGCTGCAGGCCGGGCTGGCGGCGGCGACCGCTAGGGCGAAGGAGATGTCGGAGCCCCGCTAGCCGCCGGTTCAGGGTGTGGCGACCGCTGCGCAGGGTCGCGGCCAGCGCCGGCCATCACCGCCTCGCCCGGCCCGCGAGGGCTTTGCGTCCTGCGACACGCGGGCCGGCGCGCGGTTTCCTTGCCGGCGCGATCCGGCTCTCCGACCTTCAGGGTTCGTCAACTCTCGGAGGATAACGTCGAACCCGGTATGGACCTTGCAGAGTCCTTCCGTGGTCGCCTTGCATCCCAAGGATAGGTCGCCTTCGTGCGGCACATCGGGAAAAGCTTGCGGCCTCGATCCACCATCGCGAGGTCCTGATGACGATCAAGATAAGGCTGGCCAGCGGTTTCCTCGTCGTCCTGCTCCTGTCGGGGCTGGCAGCCGCCTTTGCGCTGCAGGGCTTCAAGGGCCTACAGGCGAACATGAACGCGGTGATCGACGGCGAGGTGCAGCACGTGCTGAACGCCCAGATCCTCAAGTCCTCGGGCGTGCGGGTCAGCAAGGCCATCGCCGAACACGTGCTCAGCAAGGACCCCGAGGCGATGCAGCGGCTCGAGGCCGTGCTGGCGACCGCCGAGAAGGATCATGCCGACGCCCAGACCCGCCTGAAGGCGGCGGCGCTCGATGCCGGCGACCTCGAACTGCTCGACGGATACATCGCCATCCGCGACCGCATCGCCGCGATCACCGCCGAATCGCTCCAGGCCTCGCGCGAGAAACATTTCTATGCCGCGCGCAGCCGTCTGTTCGACCCGGCCTTCGTGCAGATGCAGGCGGATGCGGACGGGCTGGTGGACAAGTTCATCGCACGCCAGTTCGACCAGCTGAAGGAGATCCGGCTGGATACCTTCGTGAAGGCGCGCGACGCCAAGGGCCTCCTGATCATGCTGATCCTGCTGGCAGGCTTCACGGGCACCGCCGCAGCCGCCTGGATCATCTACTCGATCGGCAACGGGCTCGACCGTGCGTTGAGCCTCTCGGAACGGGTGGCGGGGGGCGACCTGAGCGCCACGGCCGAGGCCGAGGGCCGGGACGAGATCGCCCGCCTGCTTCGGACGAACAACGCCATGACGCTGAAGCTGCGCGAAGTGGTCGGCGGGACCATCACGGTGACCCGGCAGGTGCGGTCGGGCAGCGCAGAGATGGCCGCCACCTCCGAGGCGCTGTCGCAGGGCGCCAGCGAGCAGGCCGCCTCGGCCGAGGAGGCTTCGGCTTCGGTCGAGCAGATGGCGGCCAACATCCGGCAGGCGGCCGAAAACGCCGCGCTGACCGAGCAAATGGCGCGCGAGGCGGCCGAGAAGGCCCGCGCCTCGCGTCTGGCGGTGGACGAGGCCGCCGAGGCGATGCGCGGAATTGCCGGACGCATCCTCGTCGTGCAGGAGATCGCGCGCCAGACCGACCTTCTCGCGCTCAACGCGGCGGTGGAGGCCGCGCGCGCGGGCGAGCATGGCCGCGGCTTTGCGGTGGTCGCGGCCGAGGTGCGCAAACTGGCCGACCGCAGCCGGATCGCCGCAACCGAGATCTCCTCGCTCTCCACGGGGACGGAGCGGGCGGCGGGCGGCGCGATCGACATGCTGAACTCGCTCGTTCCCGACATCGAGAACACGTCGCGCCTCGTCACCGACATCTCCGTTGCCTCGCGGGAACTGGCCGCGGGCGCCGAACAGGTGACCCTCGCCATACAGCAGCTGGACCGGGTGACCCAGCAGAACGGGGCGGCTTCGGCGGAACTCGCACAGGGCGCCTCGCGCCTTTCCGCGCAGGCCGAGCGCCTGCAGGACACCGTGGCCTATTTCCGGCTCGAGGGAACCGGCGACACACCCCCGCCGGAGGGCACAGTGAGCCCCGGCGTCGGGGAAGACGAGGGCGAGCCGGAGGAGGATCCGCATGCTTCCGAGGTCCGGTATCACGCGGTGAGGATGCGGGCCTGACACCCTCCGTCCCGGGCAGGGCCAGTCCGGGATGCCTTCGGCTGGGGCCGCCCGGAGCGCGTGACCGGCGGCGGCGGGCAGTCCCCATCTCAGCGGGGCGGGCCAGACTGGCTTTGATGATGGGTTGGGTAGCCCCTCCTGACGGCACTTATGTGCCACAGTGATCCAGACAGGATCAGGAGGAACCCGCTATGAAGGACGTCTCGATCATCGGCGTTGACCTGGCGAAACAGGTTTTTCAACTGCACGGAGCGACAGCAGAAGGCGAGGTCGTGTTTCGCAAGAAGCTGTCGCGCAAGCAGTTTCTCACGTTCATGCAGTCGCAGTCCGGGTGCATCATTGCGATGGAGGCCTGTGCCACCGCTCATCATTGGGCCCGGACCTTGTCGGCCATCGGGCATGAAGTGCGCCTGATCGCCCCGAAATTCGTCAAGCCGTATGTGAAGAGCCAGAAAAACGACATGGCGGATGCCGAGGCGATCGCGGAAGCGGGCAGTCGGCCGACCATGCGTTTCGTCGAGGTGAAGACGCCGGAGCAGCAGGGCCTCGGCATGATCTTCAGGCTGCGGGATCTGCTGGTAGGGCAGCGGACGCAGATGATCAATGCCTTGCGCGGCCATCTCGCCGAGTTCGGGCTTGTCGCCGGGAAGGGGCGGGAGAACGTGGACAAGCTGCGGACCGTTCTGGAGCCGGGCGCAGGGTCAGACGATCTTCCTGCTGTGGTCCGCCACATGGCACAGCTTTGCTTTGATCAGATCGACGATCTGTCGCAGAGGATCACCGAGCTTGATACGCAGATCGCGGCGGCCAGCAAACGTTCGCGGTTCTCAGCCCGACTGCAAAAGATGCCCGGCATAGGCCCTATTACCGCGATGGCATTGGCGGCTTTCGCGCCACCGATGGAGAGCTTCCGTCAGGGAAGGGATTTCTCGGCTTGGCTGGGCCTCGTGCCGCGACAGCATTCCAGCGGCGGCAAGCAGAGGCTCGGCCGCACGAGCAAGTCCGGCCAGCGCGACATCCGGCGCTTGCTGATCATTGGCGCGATGGCCGTAATCTCCGGGACCAAGATCCGGCCACCCGCAGAAAGCTCGTGGCTGGGGCGGATGCTGGCACGCAAGCCACGGATGCTGGCCGCCATCGCATTGGCGAACAAGATGGCCCGCATGCTTTGGGCCATGATCACAAAGAACGAAGAGTTTCGAGGGGGACCGCTGATGGCGAACTGACGAGGTCAGCAGCACCGCCTCGAAATGCGGGAGAAGCTGAAGCTTGTATGAAATCGATCGGACAGATCGGGGTTGGGGAAACCAGTGTCACATGGAGAGCTTCGAGCTCGTTTTGATGTTTTGACCACAACCCGCGCATCCCATACCGGCCATGGAGCAAAGCGCTCCGACGAAAGGCCTGACACATGGACGCATTCGATCGTATCATGCTAGCCGAGGCGACAGCCCGCTAAAACCGGGGCTACCCACACATGATGTGACGTGCCGACAGTCACCATCCCTCCACTACCGGCCCCCGGCGGCGGCGCGGGCAGACCTCATCTCCGGTGGGGGGCAGGCCGGGCTGCCTTTGACCTCGCCCCGGGGCGACTGTCACCCTCTTTCGCGAAGCGGATGGCTGCGGCGTCGGAACCCCGGCCGTCGGAGGCTTCACCACAGAGGCCCGGCGGTTGAGCCGGGCGGTTTCCGCGGAACAGCGCGCAATCGGCGATTGACACGCAGGGGGCACGTGGCCTCCCATCTACGCCAACGCAGATCCGGTGCCAGTTGCTTCATGAGCCTGATTTCCAGTTTCATCCGCGCGAGACGTCAAGTGCCTGCGCCACTGGCGCGGCCGTGTCCGGCATGACCGGTCGGGGCCAGACAAGTCCCGTCCGGCCCCCCCCGGCGCATCGCGGCGATGCGCATTCCGACGCCCGCGCAGATCCTGCCCGCCTCGCCGCAGGCGCAGCCCGGCCCCGCTTCGACCTCAGGGAGATCCCGGGCACGGGGATCCGCGTGTGCCGGGTCGACTCCATGGGCCAGGGGTTCTCCACAGGCCGCGGGATCGGACCAGCCGGAGAGCACGACCTCACCCTTCTGGCCCCCGTCGCGGGCCGCCTGCAGGTCCGCCTTGGCGGGGCTGCCTATGACGTCCCGGCCGACGCGGTGATGGTGGCGCAGTCCGGGCCGAACGTCAGGCTGCTGCTGTCAGGCGCCGATCGGCCGCACCTCATCTACCTCATGACACTGCCGGTGCCCGGCTTCGGGGACGGGATGCCGCACGCGGACCGGGGCTGCTGCCTGCCCTCGGGGCAGGTGACCGTTCTCGACCCCGGGTGCGCGGCGCGGCTGCGGGAGGCCCTCGTGTCCACCGTCGAGGGCGTGCTCGGCCCGTCGGCCAGCCTGCTCCGCCATCAGGACCCGTGCGCGGTGCCGTCTCGGCTGCTCGACCTCCTGCACGACGCGATCGGGCCGCAGCGCGTTCTGGCCAGCCTTCGGGTTCGGCGGGCAGAAGAGCTGATGCGCCTGCGCGCCGACGAGCCGCTGTCGATTGCGGATCTTGCGCGCGAACTGGATCTGGGGATGCGCAGCCTGCAGATTGCGTTCCGGAAGGTGCGGGGCACCGGGCCGCGCGAGGTGCTGACCGGCATCCGGCTGAAGAATGCACGGCACCGCCTCATGGTCGCCGATGCGACGGCCAATGTGACGCGAATCGCGCTCGACAGCGGCTTCACCCACCTCGGCCGGTTCTCGGAGGCTTACCGGGACGCCTTCGGAGAACGCCCGGTCGACACGCTGCGGCGCGCCCGCCGCCCCTGACATGGCCTGCAATGTCGGCGCGACCAGGGCGGGCTGCCGCGCAGCGGCGGAGGGCAGGCCACTGCCGCATCGGCCTCGGAGAGCGGCGGCCGGCCCCGCAGCGGCGACGGAGGATCCTCCCTCCTGCGGATGTCAGGGCTTCATCTCGACCCAGTCCGAGATCTCGTGCCCGTCGTCCGGAACGGTGCAGGCGACCCGGCGGCTGCCATTGTCCGCGCGCAGGATGATCTCGCTGTAGCCGGGCCGAAGCGGGCTCACCTTCTCGACCGTCGCCTCCTGCCCGAAGGTGTAGAGACATTTGTTCAATGCAGCCTTCGGTGCGGCGGGGCCGGCCTTGTGGGCCACCTTGGTCTTGCCCGCACCGGAAACCGCGACACCCAGCAACTTCCGGTTGCGGTCAAACCTGCATTCGACCATCCCCGGCCGGCCGTCCAGCTGGACGTTGACGGTGAACTGGCCGCGGTTCTGCTCGACCGGAAGGATGATCAACTCGCTGCGGCTGGCATCGAGGCGCACCATGGCCTCTTCGGCGCAGTAGCGGGAGAGATCGTCGGCCGAGACGATCCTGGCCTCGGACGGCGCGGAGGGGCCGAAGAGGGCGATGACTGCAAGAAGGGCGGCGCGGATTCCGGTGCGACTGGACATCGTGGCATCTCTCCCCGTCAGGCCGCGACCTGCGGCCGGTTCTGTGCCGGTCTTGGTGGCACGATCCGCCGCGCCGCCGCTATCCGCTTTGCGAACCGCAGACTTGGCGGCAAGTGGGCATGCGATGCCCGGACGGGCACCCGTCGCGCTGCGCGGAAAGCCTGACGATTGCGACGTCTGGCTTCGCCGCGGGAAGAGACTGCCGCCGCACCCATGGAGCGCTGCGGTCGCCTTCGGCGGGATGGGGGCAAGGCCGGCGGGAGGAGCCGGAGTGGCCCGCCGAACCTGTTGGCGCCTGCATCGCCACGCAGTGGGCCGCCTCGCTGCCGACGCGGACCCGCGTCTTTCGCTTTCCGGATAGAGCGCGGATGGCCCGAGGTCTAGCCTCGGCATGCCTGACCGGGGGCTGAAAGGACAGTGCGCGCCGGCCGACGATCCCGGGGAGGTTACCCGACACCCCTTGCAGTGCCATGGAGGCGGCTCCCTCATGACGAAGACCGCATTGTGCCTTGTCGCAACTCTTGCCATCGGACTGGCGGCACAGCCGCTGTCCGCAGAAACGTCGGACGGCGAGAAGCTCGCCGCCGCGCTGGCGATCCTCGGGATTGCGGCGCTCGCCCACAGCGAACACCATTACAGCGACGGCTACCGCCCCGAGAGCGGCGAGGAGACCGCGGAGTTCGAGCGCGGCTACCGCGACGGCCTGCATGGCTATGCCTACCGGCCGGACAACGGGACGCGCGGCTACGAGCAAGGATACAGCGCCGGAAGCCGGGAGCGCGAGAACAGCATGGCGCATCGCCGCCAGCCGGCGCACGCGAAGGCTCCGCCGATGGCGATCCAGGGCTGCGCCCGGCGGGTCGCCCAGAACTTTGCGGTGCCGGTGCGGGACGTTCACATCCTCCGCTCGCAGTCGCCGCGCAAGCACGAGTGGCAGATCGAGACGGCCGTCGGTCACCAGCACATGGTCTGCAAGATGCGCGATACGGGCGAGGTGCTCGACCTGCGCGGCGGCCGGATGTGAGATGCGGGTGCAGGCGCCGGGCCTGTCCGCAGATCCGGCGCGCGGCACCTCCGGCCCGGGACGGGCGGCACACCGAACCACCGGGGGCCACCCGGCCGAGCCCATCGAAGCAGGGAGAGGAACAATGCCCGATCCGAAGCTGAGACTAGTCGCCCTGCTGGGCGCGGGCCTTTTCCTGCTGCCGGCAGGGGCTGGCCAAGCAGAGGCCACGCGCACGGTCGAGATTGCGGCGGCCGCCGCTTCCGCAGGGACCGTCACCGAGGGCAGCCTGCGCGGCAGCGAGAGCATCCGCTACATCCTTCATGCCGCCGCCGGGCAGATCCTGTCGGTCGATCTCGCCGCCTCCAACGGCGCGCTCTTCTTCACCATCCTGCCCCTCGGCGGGAACGAGGCGCTCTTCGACGGCTCCGTCTCGGGGAATGTGGCGGATGTCACGGCCCCGGCGGAGGGCGGATATGCCGTCGATCTCCAGCTGATGCGCAGCGCCGCGCGGCGGAACGAGCGGGTCAGCTATTCGATCGGTCTCGGGGTTGGCGGCCCGGATTTCGCCGACGGGCTCGCGGGCGGCCCCGACTGGTGGCAGGTGAGGGGGCTCGAGGCCGACGCGGTCCTGAACATCCGGTCCGGCCCGGGGATGCGCTATGGCGTGATCGGCAAGGTCCGGACCGGCGAGACGATGCAGAACCGCGGTTGCCGGATGTCGGGCGCGGATCGCTGGTGCAGCATCCGGGTGCAAGGCTCCGGGGTGCAGGGCTGGGTCGCGGGGCGGTTCCTGGCGGAGGCCGCGCCGCCGCAACCCGCCGCCATGCCCGAGGGAGGACCGAAAGGCAACGGCTTCCCCTTCGACGCCACCGGCTCGATCCCCTGCGCCACGGCGGCCGGCGCGCCGATGCGGCAATGCCTGTTCGGCGTGATCCGCAGCGGGCCCGGCAATGCCGGGATCTGGATCGCGACCGGCGAGGGGCGCGAGCGGCAGATCCTGTTCGAGGGGAACAGGCCTGTCTCGGCGGATGCCGATGCCCCGCTGACCTTCTCGAAGACGGAGGACCTTTTCACGGTAGGCGTGGGGGACGAGCGCTACGAGATCCCGGAGGCCGCGGTCAACGGCGGCTGACGCGAGGCCCCGGCACAGGCGCCAGCGAGGCCATGTCCCGGCTTTCCGCGGCCCCTGAAGGCGGGCGCGGACGCCACACTGCGCGGCACCGGGCCGGGCTTCGTCCTTTCTTAACGCCGCCGCCGCTATGGTGCGGATCGCGTCATGTGACGCTGTTCCCGGGACGGCGACAGGAAGGCCGCCGTCCGGACCGCAAGGATGCCACGGTTGCCCCTGATCGCTGCAAAATCATCCGATGCTGCCGCCGTTCCGCCCGCGAGGGAGGGTGAGGTTCCGTTCGGCTTCGACGAGATCTTCTTCTCGCGCACCGACGGACGCGGAATCATCCGGGCCGGCAATTCCGTCTTCCGCCGCGTCTCCGGCTATGAGCCGGCACAGCTGATCGGCGCCCCGCACCGGATCGTCCGGCATCCGGCCATGCCCAAGGCGGTGTTCCAGCTGCTCTGGGACCGGCTGAAGGACGGGCGCGCCACCGGAGCCTATGTCTGCAACCGGGCAAGCGACGGGCAGGCCTACTGGGTGTTCGCCATCGTCGTCCCGATCCACGACGGCTACCTGTCGGTCCGGATCAAGCCCGGGGCCGAAAGCTTCGCACAGGCGCGGCTGCTCTATGCCGACCTGCTGGATGCCGAGGCGCGCGGGCTCGCGCCATCCGAAGGCGCGGCCGAGTTGCGCCGACGCCTCGCGAGGGCGGGCTTTCCCAGCTACGAGTCCTTCCAGGCGCAGGCGCTGGCCGCCGAGGTCGCGCACCGCGCCGGCTCGATCGGCCGGCCCCAGCCCGATCACGCGCCCGCCATCAGGGCCGCGCTCGCCGCCGACGGGATCGAGTCGGAACTCGCCAGCATGCGGCGCATCTTCCGCGAGGCGGTGCGGATCGCGCTGAACCTGCGCATCCACGCCTCGCAACTCGGCCACCTCGGCCGAGCCCTCAGCGCCATCGCGGACAATTACGCGCTGCTCTGCAACACCATGGCGGTCTGGATCGATCATCGGATGGCCGAGACGGCGGATTTCAACGATCTCGTGCGATCGGCGAGCGCGAGCCTTTTCCTGACGAATGCCACCGCCCTTCTGGACGAGATGTCGGACACCTTCGCCGGCGACAGCGAGACCGGCCTTGGCGATCCCGAGGCCGAGCGCGCGCAGCTCGCCGGGGTGGCGGCCGACTACCGGGCAAGGGCCGGGGCGTGCAGGATGCGCGCCGCGCGGGACGCCGTCACCCTGGAGTCCCACCTGCTCGAGATGCGCCACCACGTGACCGGCCTCGACGCGATCCGCATGCTGTGCCGGGTCGAAAGCAACCGGCAGGGCCGGACCGACGGGACGCTCGACCAGATCGTGAGCCAGCTCGACCGGTTCCAGCAGGAGCTGGCGCTGTGCCTGAGCCGGACGATGTCGCTGGGCCGCGAGGTCCGCATCCTGGCGACCACGCCCTGAGCGGTCCCCGCTCCGTCGCGGCAGGGATGGGCCTGTGCATCGGAGGCGCCGTGAACCGGCGGCGTGGCGCGTCCTCCTTCCCGCTCCGCAGCCGGTCCTTCCGTCGCAAGCCCGTCCTTCACCGTCGGACCTGACGGGGGGACGAGCCCGCGCGCCGATCCGGGTGGCCGAAAAAGTTTGATCGGGCGCAACCTCAAGGGCCCGAAGGATGCTAGAAAGGTGCCATGAACAGGCACCTGCGCATCTTCGGACGCCTCTCCGCGCATGCCGCTCCGCAAGGGGGGCGTGGCGCGGCCGGGACGCCGGCGGCAGCCGTCCGCCCTTCCCCCGGCGAGGCCGCCTGATGGTGCGCGCGCTCCGCCTTCCGTTCCGAAGCGGCGCGGCGCGGGTCCTTCTTCTGACGCTGCTGGCAGCCTTGGCCCTGCTCGCCTTCCGGCCGGGCGCCCTGCCACTGACGCAGGCCGAGCTGTTCGCCTCGGCCGTGGCGGGGATGGAGATCTGCCACGACGGGGGCAGCCAGCCCGTCGCGGGCGACGAGGGCGGCTGCGTCCTCTGCCACCTGATCGCGGGCGCCTCGCCCGAGACCGCGCCGGCGGCGCATGGCTTCGTCGCGATCCGCTACACAAGGCTCGCCCCGCCGCTGGCAGCCACCTTTGCCGACCTCCGCTCGCTTCGACCCGCACAGGCGCGCGGCCCTCCGGTTTCGGGCTTCCCTTCCGCCTGAACGATGGAACCGGCGCCGCTGCGCGCCCCCGAACCGGATCGGACCAATGAAGACCACCCTTCTTCTGGGGGGCGCCCTCTGCGCGCTCGCCCTTCCCGCGCTTGCCGACATCAACGTCACCGACCTGCGCGGCCGCACCGTCACGCTGGAACAACCCGCCCGGCACGTGCTTCTGGGCTTCAACTACGAGGATTTCCTGGCCGTCACCGGCCCCCGCGGTGCGGAAAGGATCGCCGCCCTGTCCAGGACGCCCTGGGCGGACTGGCGGCCCGGGCAGTGGGCGGCCTACACCGCGGCGCTGCCCGCGCTCGCAACCCTGCCCGACGTGGGCGACACCGAGACAGGCACTTTCTCGGTCGAGGCCGCCATTGCCGCCCGGCCGGACCTCGCCATCCTCGCGGGCTGGCAGTTCGACACGCTCGGCGAGGGAGTGGCACAGCTCGAGGCGGCCGGCATCCCGGTCGTGGCGATCGACTACAACGCGCAGACCGTGGCGGCACACGTCGCCTCCACCCGCCTGCTCGGCGCGGTGATGGGCGAGCCGGAGCGCGCGGAGAAGCTGGCCGCGCTCTATGAACGGAAGATGCAGGATACCGCCGCACGCGTGGCCGCATCTGATGCGCCGCGCCACACGGTCTATGTGGAGCTGGCCCAGAAGGGGCCGGGCGAGGTCGGCAATTCCTACGGCAAGGGCATGTGGGCCGGCGTGATCGAAGGCGTCGGCGGCGAGAACATCGCGACGGGCCAGATCGAGAACTGGGGCCCGCTGTCGCCGGAATACGTGCTGGCCCGCCAGCCCGAGGTGATCCTGCTGGCCGGATCGGAGTGGAAGAACAAGCCCGAGGCCGTGCTGCTCGGCTTCGGGCAGGACGAGGCGCTGGCGCAGGATCGGATCGCGGCCTATCTGCGGCGCCCCGGCTGGGCAGACTTGCCGGCGGTGCGCGAGGGTCGCGTCTACGCCATCTACCACGGCGGCGCGCGCACCCTGTCGGACTACGTCTACGCCCGCGCCATCGCCAAGGCGCTGCATCCCGCCGCCTTCGCCGACGTCGATCCCGCGGCGGAACTGGCTGAGTTCTATGCGGACTGGCTGCCGGTCGAGCCGAACGGCCCCTTCGTGGTGCAGGCGAAATGACTGTCGCGCTCTCGATGGAAGGCGGGGCCATCCGCCGCGAGAGCGCGGGCCGGCTGGCGGTGCTTGGCGCCGCCACGCTGGCGCTTCTTGCGCTGGCGCTGGCCGATCTCGTCACCGGCCCGTCCGGGATGCCGCTGGGCAAGGTGCTGGAGGCGCTTGCCGCCGGCCCCGACGGCGCCGACCGCGGCGCGGCCACGATCCTCTGGCAGCTCCGGATGCCGCAGACCCTCACCGGCACGCTGGTGGGCGCGAGCCTCGGGATCGCGGGCCTCGTGATGCAGACCATCCTCGCCAACCCGCTGGCCAGCCCCTACACGCTGGGCTTCTCGGCCGCGGCGGGGTTCGGCGCGGCACTTGGCATCATGTTCGGCGGGCTGCTGCCGCTCGCGGTGTGGATCGTCGTCCCCGGCGCAGCCTTCGCGATGACGTTGCTGGCCTGCGGCCTCGTCTATCTGGTCGCGCGTTTCCGCGGCGCCTCGCCAGAGGTGCTGGTGCTGGCCGGCATCGCGACGCTGTTCTTCTTCCAGTCGCTGCAGTCGCTTCTCCAGTTCCTTGCCGCACCCGAGGTGCTGCAGCAGATCGTGTTCTGGCTGTTCGGAAGCCTGCTGAAATCGAGCTGGACTTCGGTTCAGGCGATCCTGCTGATCCTGTGCATCGCGGTGCCGATCCTCGCACGCGACGTCTGGAACCTGACCGCGCTGCGGCTGGGCGAGGCAAATGCATCAAGCCTCGGCCTCGACATCGAGCGGCTGCGGCGGCGATGCTTCGTGCTGGTGGCGCTGCTGACGGCGGGCGCCGTCAGCTTCACCGGCACCATCGGCTTCATCGGCCTGATCGCGCCCCACGTCGCCCGGCGCATGGTGGGCGAGGATCATCGCTTCGCCCTGCCCGCGGCCGCCCTGATGGGCGCGGTGCTGCTGGTGGCGGCTTCGGTCGCGGGCAAGCTGATCTCGCCCGGAGCCGTGATCCCGGTGGGCATCATCACCGCCATCGCCGGCATCCCCATGTTGCTGGCGGTGATCCTGAAGGAAGGGGGAAGATCATGAGCCTCCACGTCGAGGACCTGTCCGTCCGCCGGGGCCGGCGCGAGGTGCTGGCGCCGGCGGACTTTTCCCTGCCGCCCGGCTGCGTGGCCGGCGTGGTGGGGCCGAACGGCGCCGGCAAGTCCAGCCTGCTCGCCGCGGTGGCGGGGCTTCTGCCCGCGGCCGGGCGGGTGCGCTGGCAGGGCCGTCCGCTGAGCACGCGGGAGGTCGGTTTCCTCCCGCAGAGCTTTGCGGTGCGCTCGCGGCTGACGGTGCTCGAATGCCTGCTGCTGGGGCAGCGCGAAAGCCTCGGCTGGCGCGTCCTTCCCGACCAGGTGGCGGCGGCCGAGCGGATGCTGGCGCGATTTGGCCTGTCTGCGCTCTCCGACCGGCCGATGGAGGCGCTCTCGGGCGGCCAGCAGCAGCTGGTGTTGCTGGCACAGCGGCTGCTGCGCCGGCCGGTCCTGCTGGTCCTCGATGAGCCGACGAGCGCGCTTGACCTGCACCACCAGTTGCAGGTGCTTCGCCATGTCCGGGCGCATGCCGGGGAAACCGGCGGCGTGGTTCTGGCGGCACTGCACGACCTGACGATGGCGGCACGCTTCTGCGACCGCCTGCTTCTGGTGGAGGCGGGAGAGCTGGTGGCCGAGGGGCCTCCGGCCGAGGTCCTGGACGAGCCGCGCGTCAGCCGCACCTGGCGGATCGGCGTCGAGATCCTCGCCTCGCGCGAGGGCCGTCCCGTGATCGTGCCGCACTGATGCCCGCCGGGGTCGCATGGCCCGATCCCGATGCCGGCGTTCGCCCCGCGGTCGCGGCACCCGAAGCCTCAGGGCGTCCGATGGACCTCGGAAGGGCGACGGTGCACCTGTCGCCGTCCGGCAGCGTAACCCCGGGGCGGGGCTCCGGCGTCAGGGCGCCCTGCACGGTCGTGCCGTCGCCGCACAGGCGGGCGATGAGGATGGGGGCCGGCTTCGAACCACGCGGCCCCCGACCTTCTCGCGCGGTGGCGCCTCAGGGCCCATCCTGTCCGCCATCCGTGGCGGGCTCGCGCGGGGCGACCCACGCGACGAGCAGGTCATAGAACACGCCAAGGACGATCGGGCCGAGGAACAGCCCGATGAGCCCGTAGGACAGCGTCCCGCCCACCACCCCGAGGAAGATGACAAGTGTCGGGGTCGATGAACCCCGGCCCATGAGGATGGGCTTCAGCACATTGTCCATGAGCGTGAGCGCCAGGAGGATCGCCGTCAGCGCGGCGGCAGGGACGGTGTCGAAGGTGAGCCACGCCCAGACGATCACCGGAAGCACGACGATCCCGGGGCCGATCTGCACGATGCAGAGGATGAGGACGGCGAAGGCGAGCAGGCCTGCGGCCGGCACCCCCGCCACCTCGAAGGCGAGGCCGATCAGGATGGCCTGGAGGAGCGCCACGCCCACCACTCCGCGCGAGACGTTGCGCACCGTCGCGCCGGCAAGGTCGACGAAATGGCCGCCGCGCGGTGGGATCAGTCGGCGCGCAAGAAGCCGGCCGCCCTCGACCATCGTGCGCCCCTTCACCAGAAGGAACCCCGCGATGACGATTGCGGCCATGAACTTGACGAGGTCGAAACTGAGCGAGGAAAGAACCCCCAGCGCCTTCATCCCGATGGGCGCGAGCATGTCGCGATAGCGCAGAAGGGCCTCGTCGAGGTTCGTCGCGGCGAGGTGCCACGCCTCGCTCAGCCTGTCGCCGACAAGCGGCACGTCGGCGAGGCGAGCGGGCGGCGGCGGCAACGAAAGCGTCCCGCCCTGCGCGCGGGAGGCGAGCGCCATCACCGAGCCGATGAAGTTGTCGACAAGGGCGGCCACGGGTCCGATCAGAAGGGCAAGCAGGCCGATGCAGACCAGCGCCGCCGCAAGCCTCGGCCGGCCGCCGAAGCGCCGCGCCAGCATGAGGTGCAGGGGCGCCAGCGTCACGGCGAGGATGGCGGCCCAGATGAAGATGGACGCGAAGGGCCGGACAAGCACCAGCGACCAGTGGACGAAGAAACCCAGGACGACGAGGCGAATGGCAAGGTCGGCGATCCGGCCCTCGACCTCCTCCCCCCACACCGGCGGCTTGTCGGTCACGGCGCCCCCCTCTTGCGTAGCGACACGCGTCAGAACTTCCAGCGCGCGCCGACGAGGACCGTGCTGATATCCTCGTAATCAGCCCCCGGGACATCATCATGGTCATAGACGCGGTAGCCGAGGAAGGCCTCAAGCCCGATGTCGGCGAACTGCTGGACGGCCGTGACGCCCCAGGACCCGGACTCCGATCCGACCGTGCCGAAGTCGCTGCCGTCGTAGATATCCGCAGCGATCGCCGTCTCGCCGACCGGGACGAGATCCCCGCGCCACCCGAGCTTGGCATAGAGATACTGACCCTCGTCCGACATCTGCTCGCCCATCGCGAGCGTCAGGTTGAGGCCCGAGGGCAGATGCGTGGCCGAGGCGGAGGCCAGCGCCTGCTCGGTCATCTCGCCGTCGTCGTCCTTCCAGGAATAGCCCATCGCCGCATCGAGGGCGAAGGTGTCGTTCTCATGGCCGTAGCGCAGGGCGGCGTCGTAGTAGGTCGCGTCGTCGTCCTCGCTCAGCACGTCGGTTCCGGCGGCGGCCGAGATCGTGAAGCCGGAAAACTCGGGCGTGTCGTAGCGCAGGCGGAATCTGCGCGACCCGTCGAGGTTCCTGAAGACGCCGCCGATCGTGACGTCCGACAGGGCCTCTCCGTCGCGGAAGAAGAAGCCGCCGGCCGTGTCGGCAAGGTTCGAGTATCCCGCGAGGCTCGTGCCGGAGTTGTCGACCTCGGCCGCGCCGTCCGTCGCCATGCTGCCCTGACCAAGCCAGATCGCGCCGAAGTTGCCCGAGGAGACCACCTCGAGCTTGCGGATGTCGGTCCGCTGCCAGTCGATCCAGTTGGCGTCCTCGGTCTGGCTGGTTTCGGCTGTGTTCTTGATGCCAAGACCGGTCTCGAGGTTGAAGCGGAAGCGGTTGTCGAAGAGCTTGCCGTCGATCCAGAAGCCGACGCGGCTCGTCGAGTTCGAGTTGTCGACGAAGCTGTCGTAGGTGTCCCTGCCGTCGTCGACACCCTGATAGGTCAGGTTGACCTGCCCGTAGAAGGTGACGGTCGTCCCCGCGGCGTTCGAGAAGGTCAGATCCGCGGCATGGGCCGGCAGGGTCAGCACGGCCATCAGCGGTAGGGTGATCAGCGCGCATTTCAGTCGCATCGTAGGTATCTCCCCGCCTGAAGGGTCGCGGTCCGGCAATCAGGGTGCCGTCGGTCCGAATGGAGGCATGGGCAGGCTCATCATCACGCGGATGGCAAAGGCCGCGGCCCCCGGTGGACGCTGCGCGTGCAGGGTCTCGGCTTCCTCGGCGGCCTCCATGATCCTCTCCCGGAACGCTCGGCTTCGCCAGTCTAGGGGGGCGGCTTCCACCTTCTAAGGGTGCGGCAGTAAGTTACCGTTAACGCACGCCCGACTGTGCGATGGCCGCGGTCCGGCCCCGCAGCGGTCCGATGGTATCGACGATCATGGAAATCAGGTCCGGGTGGATCTGGCGAAACGCCAGATCCTCGCGGAGGCGGCCCAGCAGGCCGGGCGAGATCCGTTCCGCTTCCTCGAGACAAGCCATGGCCTCGTCATGGCGCCCGAGCGGGATCAGCGACACCGCACAGGCGATATGTGTCTGGGCAACCGACGGCGCATTGATGGATCGCGCCTCGGTCAATGCCTGCTCGTAATTGCCTTGGGCAAAATGGTAGAGAAAGAGGCCCATGCGATACTGCTCGCTTTGCAGCGGGTTGCGCTGGAACGAGGCTGTGAGCAAGGGAACGGCGACGTCCCAGTCCATGCGGGCCGCGCTGCGAAATCCCAGTTCGGCGTTCAGCTCGCTGTCGTTCGGGTTGAGCGCGCAGGCGACCTTCAGCGTCTCGATGGCCTTCTCGGGGTAGCCCGAGAACCATTCCGCCACACCAAGCGCATGATGCGCGCGCCCCGACCTCGGCGCGAGCTGGACGGCCCGTTTCGCAAGGGCGAGCGCCCGCTCGATCGGCCGCGGATGATCGGGCCCGCAGTCCAGTCCGTAGCGCGCCGCGTCGCTGTAGAGCAGGGCGAGGCAGGCATGTCCCGTGGCGAACTGGGGGTCCTCGGCGATCACGCGTTCGAGGTCCTGACGCAGGGGCTCGAACCGGGTGAAGTCCACCGTGCGCCAGTAGTCCTGGAAATCGACCAGCTTCTGGTAGGCGGCGAACTGTGCCGGCATCCGGCCCGCCATCTCCCGCGCCTGGCTGTCCATGATCCCGTCGCGCTGCGCGATGAGCGATGCCACCTCGCCCGCGATCCCCGCGCAGACCGACACGAGTTCCGCAGGATCCAGCGACGGCCCGATCACGCGCTCGATGCTGTGGGACCAGATGTAGCGGCCCTCGTGCGCGTTCTGCAGCAGGAACTCCGCCCGAATGGCCGACTGCGTGATCGTCAGGTTGCCCGTCAGCTCGTAGTCGATCTCGACCCGCGCTTCCCTGTCCGCTTCCGACAGCGCGGTGCTCGTCCCGAAGCCGTAGACGAAAAGCTCGGTGAAGCGGGTAAGCGCCGAGATCACCTGCAGCGTGAGGGTCCGCGCCAGATCGGGCCAGTCCGCGGACCAGCACTGCTGCTCGAACGAGCGGACCATGACATGCGGCGCGCGGGAATGCAGGTCGGGCGGCTGCGTGCCCGGTCGGCTCGGCTGGTCGAGCTCGAACGACGGCATGTAGCTGCCCTTCGGGATCGTGATGCGGAGTCCGGTTTCGGTGCCGTGGGTGAGGTAGTGATACTGGAGCGAGCGCCGGAGGCGTCCCGCCTCGATGCGCACGATCGGATCCTGCTGGGGATCGAAGCCGTCGCCGCGCCCGAACACGCTTGTCCCGATGCTGTAGGCCTTGATGCGCTCGCCCCGCCCGGCCAGCGTTTCCTCGACCACATATCTCAGGAAGCGGCGGTTCCTGTCCGTGGTCTGGAAACTCGGCGACCGGAGGATGCGGTCGAGTTCTGCGAGAACCATGTCCGGCGGCACCGCTGCATCATCGTCCATGTCGCCCTCGCTCTGGTCACTCGTGCAACTTGTCCGTTCCCGTGGCGGTAACGGTAACATACTGGCCCTGACGAGTCACCGTGAGCTATTGATCTATGGCAGCATAGCGTTCGGGCGATGCCATGTTTGATCTGGATGACGTTCTGGCCCGCTTCCCCGAGCGGGCGAACGACATACGCCGCCTTTGCCTCAAGGATACCCATTTCCGGTCGATCTGCGAGGACCTTGGTCTGGCGTACAGGTCCCGCATCGGCTCCGGCTTGCCGGAGGATGCGGGCAGAAGCGATGCCGCGCGCGAGCTTCGCGCCCTGCGCGACGAGCTCGAGATCGAGCTTCTGGCCTACCTGAACGCGCGGTCCGACGCGCGCAGCTCCGGTTGCTGAGGCCGCGGCCGGCCCGGGGGCGGCCGTAACTGTAAGATACATGCCTGCAATGGAGCGGCCCCCGTGCCGGGCCATAGGCTCTCTGCGAGGAACATCAGCCGAACCCCCGGCCGACGGTCGGCGGTTCATCAGGGAGGTCACCATGAACAAGCGCCACCAGGCGTCGCAACCTGCGGCCGGACCCAGCGCGGATCACTTCTTCTCCATTCCCGGCGCGCGCGCCGACAACTGGCGCAGGCTCCATTCGCTGGCACGGGACTGGGCGCGGGGGTCGGGTGACGCCGAGGCCGTGCGCGAGGCCTTCGCCTTGCTGACCTCGGTCGAGGACTTCTTCGCCTATCCCGGCCGGACACTCCTCGCGGCGCTGACCAAGCGCATCGGAAGCGGGGACGCGGCGGGGGTCGCGTCGCTCGCGCAGCGGATCTCGGAAGCCATCCTGACCCGGTCCTACAAGGAGGAGGCGAACGACTGGGAAACCGACGAGGCGGCCGCCGACGCGCCTCCGGACCTCGGCTCCACCACGATGACGCCCGGCCGCGCGCGTCGCCCCTACTTCGAGATGCTCGTGGTGGCCCCGGGCGCCGCAACGCGGGCCGAGCACATGATCGCCGGCCTTCGCGCGCTCAGGCGGCCCGAGGATGCGATGGTCTACGAGGGCGTCCCGGTCCCGAGCTTCGAGGATGCGATCCTCGCCGTCGTCCTGAACCCGGCCATTGCCGCCGTTACCCTCTATGAAGGGTTCGACCACCGCACCGCCAAGGACGTGCCCATCCTGCGCAGCTTCCTGGCCTCGGCCGGGCTCGACGCCGCTCAGATCGCGGGCGACGACCTGCCCTTGTCGCTTGCCAATGCGATCAAGCGCATCCGGCCCGAACTGGACATCTACCTTCTGTCCGACCGGCAGGTCGAGCATGTCGCGGGCGACCCGCGGGCGGCGAACGTGCGCCGCGTGCTCTATTCGGTCGAGGAACTGCTGGAACTGCACCTCTGCGTGCTCGAGGGGGTGGCCGACCGCTTCCGCACGCCGTTCTTCGACAACCTGAAGAAATACGCGATGCGGCCGATCAGCACCTTCCACGCGCTGCCGATCGCGCGGGGCAAGTCGGTCTTCAAGTCCGACTGGATCCGCGACATGGGCGAATTCTACGGGCTGAACATCTTCCTGGCCGAATCCTCGGCCACCACCGGCGGCCTCGACAGCCTTCTGGAGCCCACGGGCAACATCAAGGAGGCGCAGGACATGGCCGCCCGCGCCTTCGGGGCGGACCATGTGTTCTTCGTGACCAACGGCACCTCGACCTCGAACAAGATGGTGCATCAGGCGCTGATCGCGCCGGGCGACATCGTGCTGCTCGACCGCAACTGCCACAAGTCGCACCACTACGGGCTGGTGCTGGCGGGCGGCCAGCCGCTCTATATCGAAGCCTATCCGATGACCGCCTATTCCATGTATGGCGCGGTGCCGCTTGCCTCGATCAAGAAGGCGCTTCTCGACCTGAAGGCCGAGGGGCGGCTCGACCGGGCGAAGATGGTGGACCTGACCAACTGCACCTTCGACGGGCACATCTACAACACCCGGCGGGTGATGGAGGAATGCCTGGCCATCAAGCCGGACCTGATCTTCCTCTGGGACGAGGCATGGTTTGGCTTCGCCCGCTGGTCGCCCTTCCTGCGGCCGCGCACCGCGATGGGAGCGGCCGAGGCGATCGAGGCATGGATGAACGATCCGGCCTCGGTCGAGGCCTACGAGCGGCAGCAGAAGGAGCTTGGGGCGGACCCGTCCGCCGAGGCGCTGCTGCAGACGCGGCTCATCCCTGATCCGCGCAAGATCCGGCTGCGCGTCTACCAGACGAATTCGACCCACAAGTCGATGTCGGCGCTGCGGCAGGGGTCGATGCTTCTGGTCAAGGACATCGACTTCGCGTCGGTCGAGGCACAGTTCCACGAGGCGGTGTTCACCCATGCCTCGACGAGCCCCAACCAGCAGATCATCGCGAGCCTCGACGTGGCGCGCCGACAGATGGAGCTGGAAGGCTACGGGCTTGTCGCGAATGCGATCCAGATCGCGCTCGACATCCGGCGCGAGGTCAACTCCCACCCCGTCATCTCGAAATACTTCCGCGTGCTGGGCGCCGACGACATGGTCCCGGCCGAATACCGCGAGAGCGGCTTCACCGACTTCTTCACCCCGGGCACCAACTGGGAGACGCAGGTGCGCTCGATGCACGAGGACGAGTTCTGCCTCGATCCCACGCGCATGACGCTGGTCTGCGGCACGGCGGGCTTCGACGGAACCCAGTTCAAGAAGCTGATGGCCGACGCCTACGACATCCAGTTCAACAAGACCTCGCGGAACTCGGTGCTTCTGCAGTCGAACATCAACAACACCCGCAGCGACGTGGCGCATCTGATCCGCGTGCTGCTGGAGATCTGCGGCCAGATCGACCGCGGCCTTGCCAGCGGAGGCGAGAATGCGAGGAAGGCCCTCGCGGCGCGGGTGAAGTCGCTGATGGAGGACGTGCCGGACCTGCCGAACTTCAGCCACTTCCACGAGGCCTTCCGCTGGGATGCGGGCAAGACGACCTGGGAAGGCGACATGCGCTCGGCCTTCTACAGCGCCTATTACGCCGAGGGCTGCGAATACCTTCCGCTCGACAGCCCGGACGTGGATGCGCGGCTGGAGAAGGGCCCCGAGATGATCTCGGCCAATTTCGTGATCCCCTATCCGCCGGGCTTTCCCATCATGGTGCCGGGGCAGGTCATCACGAAGGAGACGATCGACTTCATGCGCAAGCTCGACGTGAAGGAGATCCACGGCTTCGAACGGGCCAAGGGGCTGAAGCTCATCCGCCCCGATCACGCCAAGGACCACATCCGGAAATAGGCGGGCGCAACAGGGAACCCTGCCGGTCAGGACGGGCGGACCGGCGAGCGAGGACAGGACCATGTGGGACTACATTACCGAGACGCTGCGCGCGAACCCCGCGCTTGCGATCTTCTTCACGCTTGCGGTGGGTTACTGGATCGGCACGCGCAAGCTGGGCAGCTTCAGCCTCGGCGCCGTCACCGGCACGCTGCTGGCGGGCGTGATCATCGGGCAGATCGGCATCGACATCTCGGCGCAGGTCAAGTCGATCTTCTTCATCATGTTCCTCTTTGCGGTGGGCTTCGGCGTCGGTCCGCAGTTCGTCCGCGGAATCGCGACGGACGGGGCACCGCAGGCGCTGTTCGCGGTCGTGATCTGTGCGCTCTGCCTGCTGGGCGTCTATATCGCCGCGATCGTCTCGGGCTATGGCCCCGGCCTTGCCGCCGGGCTCATCGCCGGGTCGCAGACGATCTCGGCCTCGATCGGGCTTGCCACGGATGCGATCAACACCTCGGGCCTGACACCCGAAGAGGCGAAGGCGCAGCTTGACCTGATCCCCGTGGCCTATGCCGTCACCTACCTCTTCGGCACCATCGGCACGGGCTGGATCCTTGCCTTCCTCGGGCCGAAGCTCCTGCGCACCGACATCGCCGCGGCCTGCGCCCGCTACGAGCGCGAGGTTCTGGGCGGCGCGAAGAAGGACAGCAACTTCACCAGCGCCTGGCGGGCGCGCGAGATGCGCGCCTACCGGATCCGCGAGGGCGGCGCGGCTGTCGGCAAGAAGATCGCCGCCGCCGAGGCGATGGCGAAGGGGGAACGCATCTTCGTCGAGCGCCTGCGTCGCGGGGGCGAACTGGTCCAGACCACGCCGGACACCATGCTGATGGCCGGTGACGTGGTGGCCGTCGCCGGGCGGCGCGAGGTGCTGGTGAACCTGCTTGGCCAAGGGGAGGAGGTCGAGGACCGCGAGCTTCTCGACGTGCCGGTCGAGGCGGTGGACGTGCTCATCACGGCGAAGGAACTCGACGGGGTCGAACTGGGAACCCTCGCGACCGATCCGATGAGCCGGGGCCTCTATCTCAACTCGATCCGCCGGGGCGCGATGTCGGTGAACATCCCGCTGTTGCCCGGGACGAAACTCAACCGGGGCGACATCCTGCGCGTCGTGGGAGCCAAGGCGCAGGTGCAGCGCTTCGTGGAACGGGCGGGCTTCGCCGACCGGCCGCAGACGATCACCGACATGGTGCTCGTGGGCCTCGCGATCCTGATCGGCGGCCTGATCGGCGCCTACGTCCTGCCCATCGGCGGCGTTCCGATCACGCTCTCCACCTCGGGCGGCGCGCTGATCGCGGGGATCTTCGTGGGCTGGCTGCGCACCGTGAAGCCGTGGATCGGCAACGTGCCGCAACCGACGCTGTGGTTCATGAACTCGGTCGGCCTCAACGTCTTCATCGCGGTCGTAGGCATCAGCTCGGGCCCGACCTTCGTCGCCGGTCTTCAGCAGGCGGGCTTCGGGATCTTCTTCTGGGGTCTCTTCGCGACCGGGATGCCGATGATCCTCGCGCCGCTGATCGGCAAGTACCTGTTCCGCTTCGACGACGCGATCAACCTCGGCTGCTGCGGCGGCGCGCGGACCTCGACCGCGTCCGTCGCGATGGTGGGAGAGGTCGCGAAAAGCGACGTGCCGATGCTGGGCTATACGGTGCCCTATGCGGTGGGCAACACGCTCCTGACGCTGTGGGGGCTGGTGATCGTGCTGCTCCTGGTGTGATCCGGGGGCGCGAGGGGCCGCCCCGGCGGCCCGAAAAAGGCGGTGTCGGCGACGCAGGCGGGCGCCGGCGCCGCGGCAGGGGCGCCCCGGATCACGAGACCGGCGGCAGAGGGGAGACGGATCGGACATGGGCTGGCTCACGCATTTCCTTGAATCCTATCCGGAGCTGGCCGTCTTCCTCGCCGTCGGGGTGGGCTACATCCTGGGCGACATCAGGATCGCCGGATTCGCCTTCGGCCCGGTCACGGGCTCGCTGCTTGCGGGCCTCGCCATCGGCCAGTTCGCCGAGGTGCCGATCTCGGGGATGGCGAAGTCTTTCCTGTTCCTCCTCTTCCTCTTCGGAATCGGCTATTCGGTCGGGCCGCAGTTCCTTCAGGCCTTGCAGCGCGACGGGCTGAGGTCGCTGCTCCTTGCGCTCGTCTGCACGACAACCGGACTGGCCAGCGCCTATGTCGTGTCCCGGTTCCTCGGGCTCGACCCCGGCTATTCCGCGGGCCTGCTGTCGGGAGGGCTGACCCAGAGCGCCGCGATGGGCACGGCGACGGAAGCCGTGAACCGCCTCGCCATCGCCGAGGAGCAGCGGGCGCTTTATGTCGCCCACATCGCCGTGGCGGACGCGGTCTGCTACATCTTCGGTATCGTCGGCGCGATCTGGTTCTGCAGCGTCGGCGCGCCCAAGCTCCTCGGGGCGGATATCGTTGCGGATGCGAAGGCGATCGAGGCGGAACTGGGTCTCGATCAGGGCAGCCAGGGCGTCCTGTCGGGCTACCATACGTTCGAGCTTCGCGCCTTCCTCGTTCCGCCGGGGGCCGCGATCATCGGTCTGACCGTGGGAGAGGCCGAGCTTCTCCACGCGACGGATCGCTTCTACATCCAGCGGATCCGGCGCGGGAAGGCCATCATGCCGGCCGCGCTCGACCTCGTGCTCGAGGCGGGCGATGTCATCGCAATCAGCGGGCGCCGCAAGGCGCTGGTCGAGAAGTTCAGTGAGCGGCACGCGGAGGAAGTGGACGACGACGACCTTCTCGACATGCCCGTGAAGGCCGTCGATGTCCTGTTGTCCGAGCGCGACATGGACGGCGTCACCGTCGGCAAGATCGCACAGCAGGACTGGACGCGGGGTATCTATCTACGAACCCTGCGACGCGGCACCCAGGAACTGCCGATTGCCCGAGGGGTGAAACTTTCCCGTGGCGACGTGCTCACGCTCGTCGGCCCCGAGGACGTGATCAATGCGGCTGCCCCGAGGTTCGGCCCTGTCATCGCGCCCACCACATCGACCGATTTCGTGGTGCTTGGGCTCGCCATCTTCGTGGGCGGCCTGGTGGGCGTCCTCGCCCGCATCACGATCGGCGGCGCGGTCATCGCGCTCGGAACGAGTGTCGGCGCCCTGATCGCGGGGCTGGTCGTCGGGCACCTTCGCACCCGGCATCCGCTCTTCGGCCGCATCCCGGACGGGGCGGTATCGCTGATGACCGCGCTTGGCCTTGCCTCCTTCGTGGCGATGACGGGACTTCATGCGGGACCCGTGTTCATCGACGCCATCCGCGAGGTCGGCATCGGCCTGTTCCTCGGCGGCATCGCGGTGACGATGGTCCCGCTCCTGATCGGCCTTGCCTTCGGCCGCTTCGTCCTCGGGATGAAGTCGGTGCTTCTCCTTGGCGCGCTTGCCGGCTCGCTGACCATGACCGCGGCGATGGGGGCTGTGCAGCAGCGCTCGGGAAGCCCCGTGGCCGTGCTGGGCTATACTCCGGCCTATCCGATCTCGAACATCCTGCTGACACTGTGGGGAACCGTGATCGTCATCCTGACCGCCGGCTGAGGCGGGACGGCCGGAACAGAAGGAAACATCGATGTCTCGCATTTCCAGCCTCCCGTGCCGTCGCCCTGCCCGCCATGGTGGCGGCGGCCGAGCGCCCGCCGGTCCTGCGTTCCGATCCCCCTTGGTGTCCGCGGGGATGATCCTCCTGACGCCATTGGCGGGCTTCTCGTCATCCTCACCCGCATAGGCAGGCAGCGCACATGACCCCTCTGGTCCGCAAGATCGCCGAAACGCCGCTCCTCTGGCTTCTCGTCTTCGTCCCGGCCGTCCTCGTCGTCGAGGTGGTGAACAGCGGGGCGCACACGCTTCTCTTCCTGCTGTCCGTCCTCGCGATCGTGCCGCTTGCTGCGCTTCTCAGCCTCGCAACCGAGTCGGTCGCCGAGCGCACCGGGGACGCGGCGGGCGGGCTCATCAACGCGACGCTCGGGAACCTCACCGAACTCGTCATCGCGCTGACCGCGCTTGCGGCGGGGCAGTATGCGCTCGTGAAGGCCTCGATTGCCGGGGCCATCGTCACCAACACGCTCTTCATGCTGGGCGCCTGCTTCCTTCTCGGCGGCCTCAAGCACCACACGCAGACCTTCAACCTCGCCGGCGCACGGCTGCAGGCGAGCCTTCTCTTCATCGCGACGGTCGCACTGCTCGTGCCCTCGGCCATCGCCTCGGCCGATCAGGTCACCGATCCGGCGGCGCTTCAGACGCTCAGCACCATGCTGGCGGTCCTGCTGATCGGTGGCTATGTGCTCGGCCTCGTCTTCTCGCTTGGCACCCACCGGCAGGAGTTCGCCAGCGCGGAACACGAGGGCCATGGCGAGACGCTGCCGATCGGCGTGGCACTCGTCACGCTGGCCGGCACGACCGTGCTCGTGGCGCTCGTCAGCCATGTCTTCGTCGCGTCCGTCGAGGTCGCGGGCGCGGCGATGGGCCTGACGCCCGCCTTCGTCGGCTTCATCGTCGTCGCGCTGGTGGGTGGCGCGGCCGAATTCGCAAGCGCCTTCTCGGCTGCCCGGAAGGACCGGCTGGACCTGAGCGTCAGCATCGCCCTTGGCAGCGCCGCGCAGATCGCCCTGTTCGTCGGGCCTCTGCTCGTGCTTCTGAGCCATGTGGTGGGACCTGCGCCCATGGGCCTCGACTTCTGGCCGGGGGCGGTCGTGATGATGCTGATCGCGGCACTTTCCGCGACGCTTCTGACGGCGGGCGGCCATTCGGCCTGGTTCCTCGGTGTCCTCGTCCTCATGGTCTATGCGATCTTCGCGATGACCCTTTACGTCCTGCCACCCCAGCAATGACCACCCCGCGGCACCGGGCGCAACCGCGCCGGCGGCCCGACGGGCAGCCTTGCTCGACCCGGTGTCGCGCACCACCGAGGCACTCTTCTGGCTGATCATGGTCCTGACCTTCACGGCCACGTTCAACGCTGCCGAAGCGGGGCGCGAGGACGTGCGGCTCATGCTGATCGCCGCGGTGGGCTCCAGCATCGCCGAGGGCTGATCGACGGGGCGATCGTGAGGCCCCGCACCCGCCCGCTGCTGCAAGACGACCGGTCCGGCCGGGACAGGTTCCCGCAAGGCGGGTTTCGGCAAGCCGCCGCCAAGCCGGCTTGCCGGGCGGCGCTTTTCCGGTAGGCTTCGGACGAACCGGCACGAGACACGGGAGGGGCAGGATGCAGGCGACACGACGGACGGTCATGCTGGGACTGATGGCGGCGGGCCTCGCGGGCTGCGCGGGGGGCATGCCGATCTCCTCCGCCCCGGCCGCGGCCGAACCCGTGATGCGCGCGGTCCCGAACCCGGCGTGGGATGCCTGGGTGGCGGGCTTCCGGCCGCGGGCGGTCGGCGCGGGCGTCGCACCCGAGACCTTCGACCGGGCCTTCCGCTCGGCGGGCTACCTGCCCGATGTCATCGAGCGCGACCGCAACCAGACCGAGTTCACCCGCACGCTCGAGGATTACCTGGCCATCGCCGCCTCGGACGAGAGGGTGTCGAAGGGCCGGGCGGCGCTATCGCAATACGGCGGGGTCCTGTCGCAGATCGAGGCGCGCTTCGGCGTCGAGGCCGAGGTCGTGGCGGCGATCTGGGGCGTCGAGAGCCGCTATGGCGAACGGCGCGGCAACGTGCCGATCGTCTCGGCCCTGTCCACCCTTGCCTATGACGGCCGCCGCGGCGCCTTCTTCGAAAGCCAGCTGATCGCCGCGCTGAAGATCCTGCAGAACGGCGACGTGAACCCCGAGGGCATGACCGGAAGCTGGGCCGGCGCCATGGGTCACACCCAGTTCATCCCCACCTCCTACCTCGCCTATGCGGTGGACTTCACCGGCGACGGCCGGCGCGACATCTGGTCGGAGGACCCGACGGATGCGCTGGCCTCGGCCGCGGCCTATCTCGCGCGGTCGGGCTGGCGGCGAGGCCAGCCGTGGGGCGTCGAGGTGCGCTTGCCGGCGGGCTTCAGCCCGGGCCTTGCGGGGCGCGGCACCACGCGCAGCCCCTCGGACTGGGCGGCGATGGGCGTGCGCGACATGGACGGGCGCATCGTGCCGGACCATGGAGCCGCGTCGATCCTGATCCCGATGGGTCTTTCCGGCCCCGCCTTCATGGTCTTTCGCAACTTCACCGTCATCACCCGCTACAACAACGCCGAGAACTACGTGATCGGCGTCGGCCACCTGTCCGACCGGCTGCGGGGCGGCCCGCCGATCCGGGGCAGCTTCCCGCCCGATGCGCGCGGCATGACCATGGCCGACCGGCAGGAGCTGCAGCGCCGGCTGACCGCGGCGGGCTTCGATACCGGCGGGACCGACGGGGTGATCGGCGGCAAGACCGAGGCCGCGATTTCGGCCTATGAACAGGCGAACGGGCTGCCCGTCACCGGCCAGCCCTCGGTCGCACTGCTGCGCCGGCTGGGCGGCTAGGGCACCAGCGCCTCGAGTTCGGGCAGAAGGGTCACGCTCTCCTGCTCGTTCGGGTCGGTGCGCGCGATCACCGCGACGGCGGGCCGGTCCGAGAGGTTCATCGGCAGATGCGGCATGTCGGCGGGGATGTAGAGGATCTCGCCCTCCGAGACCTCCATCCGGTTCTCCAGCCGCTCGCCCCACCACATCACCGTCTCGCCCTGCAGGACATAGATCGCCGTCTCGTGGCTGGCGTGCTTGTGCGCCCTGGCCCGGCCACCGGGAGGGATGGTCAGCAGGTGCATGCAGATGCCCGTGGCGCCCACCGACTGCGCCGAGACCCCTTCGTTGTAGGTGAAGCCCTGCCGGCCATCGTAAAGGCCGGTCGGGCGAAGCTTGCGGCACTCGGCCATGGCGCCCCCCTCCGGTTGCAGGACCCGAGGCTAGCACAGGTCGGGCCGGTCGGTCACCCGGAAGGCGTGCAGCCTCGCGGCGGGACGAAACGCCGGCTGGAAAGGGCCCCGAGCGATGCCGCCCTGCCGGACTGCCCGTCAGGCCGGATCCGCATAGGGATGCATCCGGCCGTCAGGATCGCGCACGAGCCAGCGCCCGGGACCGTCCTCGACCAGATGACCGCCCGTCACAGGCACCTTGCCGAACCCGCCGGGGATGTCGAGTACGTAGGTCGGCAGGCCGATCCCGGTCAGCCGGCGGCGAAGTTCGGCCATGATCTGCCGGCCAAGGGCAATGGTGGTGCGGAAATGGCCCGCACCCCGCGCCAGATCGCAGTGGTGCAGGTAGTAGGGCTTCACGCGCAGCCGCAACAGCGCCCGGAACAGCGCCTCCAGCGCGTCCGCGCTATCGTTCACCCCCCGAAGCAGCACGGACTGCGACAGCAGCGGAATGCCCGCATCGGCCAGCCGCCCCAGCGCCGCGCGCGAGTCAAGGCCAAGCTCGGCCTCGTGGTTGACATGGACGACAAGCCAGACCGGGACCGGCACCCGAAGCGCACGGATCATCGCCTCGTCCACCCGCTGGGGCGTGACCACCGGCACCCGGCTGTGGATGCGGAGTTGGTCGAGATGGGCGATCTGCCCGAGGCGGCCGACGATCGCCTGAAGCCGCCGGGGCGACAGCACCAGCGGATCGCCGCCGGTCAGGATCACCTCGCGCACGGCCTCGGTCCGCTCGATGTAGTCGAGCCCCGCCGCGAGATCGGCGTCCGACAGCATCCCCTCGCCGCCCACCACCTCGCGCCGGAAGCAGAAGCGGCAATAGACGTCGCAGGTGCGCGTCACGTGCAGGATCACCCGGTCGCGATAGCGATGGGTCACCCCCGTCACCGGGCTGCGCGCGACGTCGCCGATCGGGTCCGACAGCTCCCCCGCGCCGATCGACAGTTCCTCGACCGCGGGCACGAACTGGCGGGCGACGGCGGGATGGGCCGCCGCCGCCACCATCTCGGGCGTGACGCGGATGCGGAAGGCGCGCTCGACCTCGGCCAGCCGCGGCTCGGCCGGATCGGCAAGCCCCGCAGCGGCGAGGTCATCGAGGCTCTGCAGCGCACGGTCGGTCAAGGCGGGGCTCCTGTGGCAGAAACGCGCGTTATCCTTCGGCGCGGCGGCGGGTGCAAGACGGGAACGAAACCATCGCGCGGCGGTTTCGATGCCTTGGGAGAACAGCCATGACCGAGACAGACATCCTGACCCTCACCGCCTTCTTCGACCGGCGCGAGGACGCCGACCGCGCCTCCGACCGGCTGGTGGCCCTTGGCCTGCCCCGCGGCCGGGTAACCGTGATGGCCGGGCGCGAGACCGCCAGCGGGCCGGAGCCGGGTGGCCCGAGCCTTTCCGATGCCGCACTGGACTATTTCCTGCCCGAGAGCGACCGTCACGGCTATGCCGAGGGCCTGTCCCGCGGCGGCCGTCTGGTGGTCGCGCGGAACGTGCCGCGCGAACTGCACGACAGTGCGGTCGCGGCCCTGGAAGAGGAAGGCGCGGTCGACATCGACGAGCGTCGCGCGCTTTGGGGTGCGGAGGGCGAGGGCCCTGTTCCCGCCGCAGTGCGCGGCACCACCAAGGACGTGGCCTGGACCAACCCGCATACCGGCCCGGGACATGCCGATGAAGATGCAGGGGACGTTCCGACGGACCCGAACCGGGACGAGGCGGGACCGGACCCTTCGGGAGGGCGGGGTCGTGTCCGCGCGTGGTATCACACCGGGCCATAGGGCTTGCCAGCTTGCGGCGGTAAGCGCGTCCCGCCGTCCGCAGGTGCCGCCGTTCAACCCACGATCTCGTCCACCCAGCGCGGCACCGCCTCGGTCGCCGGCCCGATCAGCCGGCGGTCGAAGATACGGCCGCTCGGCTCCAGATTGATCTCCAGCGTGGCGATCCCGGCCTCGGCCGCGGCCTCGACGAAGCCCGCCGCCGGATAGACCTCGCCCGAACTGCCGATCACCACGAACAGCGTGGCCCGCGCCAGCCGCCCGAGGATCTCGTCCATGCGGTAGGGGATCTCGCCGAACCAGACGATGTCGGGCCGCACCGCCGTCCGCGCGCAGGCCGGACAGGCGTCGGATGCGGCCATGCGATCGGGCGCCGGCCAGCGGTGTCCGCAGGAGGCGCAGAGCGCACCGAGAAGCTCGCCATGCATGTGGATCACCTCGGGCGAGCCCGCCCGCTCGTGCAGGTCGTCCACGTTCTGCGTGACCAGCGTCACCTTGCCGCGATGCCGGCCCTGCAGCCTCGCCAGCGCGACATGGGCCGCATTGGGCACCGCGTCGAGGCAATTCCGGCGGCGCATGTTGTAGAAGTCATGCACCAGTGCCGGATCGCGCCGGAAGCCCTCGGGCGTCGCCACCCGCCGAAGGTCATGGCTCGTCCAGAGCCCGTCCTTGTCGCGAAAGGTGCCGAGCCCGCTTTCCGCCGAGATCCCGGCGCCGGTCAGGATGAAGATCGAGTCCATGGCGGCGAGGCTAGCAGCGGGCCGGACCCCGCGCCAGAGGGCCGCCGCCGACCTATTCGGGCTGGAAGCCGCGGATCAGCTGTCGCAGGCCGATGGCCGCGCCGACCGCGATCGCCGCCAGAGTGACCGGACCCGACCAGGCGAGCAGCGCGAAGCCGGTAACGCCCTGCCCGATCGAGCAGCCCATCGCCACCACCCCGCCCACGCCCATCATCGCCGCGCCCGAGACCTGCCGGCCCAGTTCGCGCGGATCCTCGCAGGCTTCCCAGCGGAACAGGCCGCGGCTCATCGAGCCTGCAAGCGCCCCCAGCGCCACCCCGGCAATCGAGCCGACCGAGAAGGTGATCCCGCCCGCCGTCGAGGTCATGAGGAAGATCAGCGTCCGCCCGATGGGGGCGGTATAGGACGGGCCCTCGATCGCCACGGCGCCAAGGCTCGCCTCGTTCAGCCATGTCATCGCCGCAAGGCACCAGACGACGGCAAGTCCCGCCGCAACCCCCCAGCCGATCATGTGCCGGCTCCGGCGGAGCGGCGCGTGCAGGAGCGACCAGAAGAGCAGCGCCCCCGCGACCAGCGCCGCGGTCAGGGTCGGGCCGAGCCCCGCCAGCGTCCGGGCGGTCTCTGCAATGCCCTGTGGTCCGGTGGCCTCGACCTGCGGGAACAGCACGATCCGCAGCGGCGCGAGCGGCCCGGACAGGGCGACGAAGGCGAAGATACCCATCACGACGACGATCACCATCGACCGCAGGTCACCTCCGCCGAAGCGGACGAGGGCGCCGAAGCCGCAGTTGCCCGCCAGCGCCATGCCATAGCCGAAGAGCAACCCGCCGACCACGCTGCCCCAGGGGTTCCAGACCATCTGATGATAGATCGTGCCGCCGATGTCGATCAGCCCCGCCGCGGCCAGCACATGCGTTCCGAGCATCGCCGTGGCAAGCACGACGCCCCACAGCCGCAGCCGCCGCTGGTCCGCGCCATAAAGGGCG